>NZ_QHCU01000001.1:0-300000 GCF_003545925.1 Leptospira yasudae
TTACATTTTTGTGTTCTCAAGAGCACCTCTACTCTCAAGAACCTCTCTATCGCAGTATATATGTTGTTAAAGATCTTACGCGTTTCCCGAAACAGAATCTTTTAACCTGGTCTGCCAAGAATGACAAACGAAGAAAAGAAGCAGCTCAGTTGTTCGCTCTCTGCTGTCTCATTTCTGAAACAGCCGTAAGGACCAAAGTATAAATCACTTCTACCTAGTCAAATAGAATTTATAAAAATTCTTCACTTTTTGGAAGAATGTATATGAGACAATTTTCGGTGATTATGTCTAGTTGAATCCGAATTCGCAATTTAAGAATGAATGGATTGAGATCGAGGTTTTTGTGATCTTTATTTTTTTGAAGGAAGTGGACGGAACTCCAGCCTCACTCAAGAAAAATCGGTTCTCGAACAAATCCAGAATCTCAATCCAAAGGTGGACGATTCATTCTTTCTCATCGCATTTCCATTGAAACAAGATTGAAGATTAGGAGCCCCCATTTTTCAGATTTGAACTTATCCACCATATTTGGCCGTAAGACCGTCCTCATTCCGACAATCCATCCTTCCATACAAGGCCCTTACTGCTATCCGACACGAACAACCGATCACCTTTCCGAAGATAACGACATTCGTGGACGGAACTCCGCCCCAACTCCCATAAAACATTGACAAAAGGAAAAATCCTTGTTTGCGGCAACGAAACTCCCATGCTGTCAGAAAACGATGCAACTCAAACGGTCCCTCAACCTATTCGATTCCATATCTCTCATGTTCAGCTCCATGGTAGGACCGGGAATCTTCATCACGACGGGATACATTCTCCATCAAGTTCCGAATCCCAACATCGTTTTACTCGCGTGGATCTTGGGAGGGTTTCTCGCAGTCGCGGGCGCCATGTCCTACGCAAAATCCGCGTCCTTATTCCCCTACGCGGGAGGAGATTACGTTTATCTTAAAGAAGCGTATTCTCCCATCGTCGCCTTTGCGAGCGGATGGCTTTCGTTATCGATCAACTTTTCCGCTTCCATCTCTTTATCTGCATTAGCATTTTCTAAATCGTTTTTTTCTTTGATCAACCCGTCCTGGGACATTTACTTTTTCGAATTTCCGTTTTTGGGATTAACGATTTCGATCGGCACCGCGCAAATGTTGGCGATGGGCGCGATCCTTCTTTTTACGATCATCAACTTCTTCGGAATCTCCACCGCGTCCAGAATTCAAAACCTCTTTACGGGGGTTAAGATTCTCGGATTGGTCTCGTTCGTTGTGTTGGGATTCATTATCGGAAATTACGACACTTCGCGTTTTCAATCCTTCTCACTGCTTCCGTCCGGATGGAGCGGCATGGAATTGCTGTTAGCCGGAGTCATACCCGTAACCTATTCTTATCTCGGCTGGAACATGATCACATACGTAGCGGAAGAAGTCAAAGATCCGGATAAAAACATCTACAAGGCCGTGTTGTATTCCTGCGCGCTCGTAACGACGCTTTATATTCTCATCAACTTTCTTTTTCTCAGTTCCGGTTCCGTCGCGGAATTATCGGGGGATAAGATCGGAATCACCGCCTCATCCGCGTTATTCGGACCGAAAGCGACGATCTTGATTACCGCGTTCATCTGTTGGGCGTTTTTAGGATCAATCTCCGCTTATATCATCGGCGGTTCGAGAATTTATTTTGCGATGGCGAGAGACGGATTCTTTTTTCAAAACATGGCAAAGCTCCATTCGAAACACAAAAGTCCGTATATGTCCTTGCTCTTTCAGTGCGGATATGCCTGTCTATTTTGTTTCGTCAAAGAGATAGAAAGCCTTTTGTATCTCATCACCTGTTCCACTCTTCTTCTTGCGACGATCACCGCATACACCCCGATTCTTTTTGAAAAAAGACATTATAAATTGAAGTTTAGAATTCCGGGATATCCTTATACAACGTATTTATACATCGCTTCCAATGTGGGAATCATCGCTACTCTGCTCTGGAACAAACCGACCGAAGCGTTCTGGGGAGTCGGCTTCACACTTCTCTCGGTGCCGATGTATTATTATTTTAAAGCGACACAGAATTCTTCACCGAAAGTTTCCATTCCTCTCGACTCCGAAGCTCCGGAACTTTTAGCCACCAGTTTGCTTCCGGAGAACGAACCGGTTCCCGTTGCCAGCGGAGAACCTTAAATCGCCGTTCTTTCTTTGAAAGCGAAGAATCGACTCAGGCTCCATTCCTATTCGGGAATTCTTTCGATTCTGTTTTTAACCTGCAGAATTTTTCTTCCTTTGTTTACAATTCCCTTTCTTCCCCAAGACCTTTATCTTCATTTGGGAAGAATCGGAATCTTTCTCGGGCTTTTCGCGTTTCTCAGCGGATGCGGACTCGGTAAATATTTGTTCGTGCAAAATTCTGAATATACGGAAATTCATATCATTCTTCTTTTAGCGGGTTTGGCTCTTCAAATCCCGGCGATCTCGGAAAATCATACGAACTTTTACGCGAACCTCGCCTCTTGGTTCGGGTTTCCGCTCCTGCTCGCGGGATGGATTTACGGCCGAAGAATTCGCCGCAAAAAATAAAACTTTTCTTTCTTTCAAGCGCATGAATAGTCGCCTTCAATTCGCGGAGGTTTTATGGACTTTACTTTATCCGAGGATGAACTTTTGTTCATCAATTCGTTTAACGATTTTTGCAAAAAGGAAATCGAACCCTTTGCGGAAGAAGCGGATCGCAAAAAAGAAATTCCAAGATCGCACTTTCATAAACTCGCGCAAATCGGTTACATCGGTTTACCGCACGAGGAAGAATATGGGGGTCAAAACGCGGGAGCGTTCCGTTCCTTGATTGCAATGCAGATTTTGGGAAAGTCCTGCGGTTCGACATTCTTTTCGGTGGGCGCTTCGGGAGGCCTTTTCGGTTTACCGATTCATCACTACGGAAACGAAGAACAAAAAAGAAACTATCTTCCTTCGATCAACGACGGATCCAAAATCGGCTCATTAGGAATCACGGAACCCGATGCAGGTTCGGACGTTTCTTCCCTTCGAACGATTGCGAAAGAAGTTTCCAAAGGACGTTATCAGCTTTCCGGTCAAAAGACGTATATCACGAACGCTCCGATCGCGGACTTTTGTTTGGTTCTTGCCAAGGTTCGGGATTTAAACGGAAAAGAAAAAGGACTGACTCATTTTTTGGTGAATCTGAATTCGAAAGGAGTTCAACGATCCGCACCGATGGAAAAACTCGGGCTCAAAGCCTCGCCTACCGGCGCGCTCTTTTTTGAAGACGTAGAGGTTTCGTCTAACGATATTCTCGGAACTCTCGGGAAAGGATTTCGTCAAACGATGCAAACCTTCAACATGGAAAGAATTTCTCTCGCCGCTTGGTCGATCGGCTTGATGGAAGCGTGTTTGGAAGAATCCAAATCCTTTGCATCCACGAGAAAGAGTTTCGGCAAACCGATTTCGCAACATCAATCCGTCGCCAACCTACTCGCGGAAATTTATACGAAACTCGAAGCTTCCCGCTGGTTCACATACAACGTCGCCTGGGAAATGGAACGGGCCGATCGATCGGGCAAAGGAAGCATGCATCTTTCGGGCAAATGCGCCTCTTGTAAATTATTCGCGACCACTTCCGCAAGAGAAGTCGCAAACTTAGCCGTTCAGATTCACGGAGGCGCGGGTTTTATGGACGAATACAAGGTTTCCAGACTTTACCGGGACGTTCGACTCGGCGAAATCGGCGGAGGAACAAGCGAAATCCAAAAACTCATCATCGCGGGAAGCATTCAAAAAAATTGATATTCTTTGCTATAGAGATCAAAGCGACGATCTTTCGATAAAGCCTCGAACTTTGACCTCCCCGACCTGAATCGGAGATTCGGGCGATGTCGCTTATCATTTTTTGGGATCGGGGTTTTCGATCATCGTCTTCAAATAAGAATGGATTTCGGGATCGTTGTCCTGGATGAGCTGCCAAAAGGAGAACCCGCGTATTTTATATTTTTTTAATAGATTCATCTTCGTTTCAAACGATCTACGATTCATATAAAACGCGACCCGATCGCAGCCTCCGAGACTGTACCAAAGCGAAGGATCGTCGTAGACATGTCCTTCGTGGCGATAGAGATACGGTCTAAGATAAATCCAATCCCCCGATTTCCGAGCATCCTTGAATATTTTGGAAACGTCGGTAGGCTCCTCGGACCGAGGATTCCAGTTCGCTTTAATATATTGCGCGCGCGAATAAAAAACCGCCTTGGAAGGAATGTCGCAATTCAAAGGCCAATCGTATCCGTATGTCGGAATCGCCATGTATAACTTTTCATTCGGAATTTTTTTAGTAGAATATTCTAATATTTTTTCGATCCACCAAGAAGGAGCTTGCGGCCCGGGTCCGGGAAAAGCGTTCTTTCTCGGATGAAGTTCGTACGCCATGATCTTGATCTTGTCCGCAACTTTCCCCAAAAACTCGTAGTCGTGCGATAGTTGTCCCCGATAGGCTTCGTAAAAATCCACGGACATCTTCATTCCGTTTTCCTTGCACAAATATTCGGAAGGCTCCTCCGCGAACGTTTTCGGATGAATCGCGACGGAAAGAAGTTTGTTTCTCTTTTTTAATTCTTGGGATAAAAGCGTTAAGAAGGTTTCGAAACTTTCCTTTTTGTCGCAGGTCATTCCTTCATAGTCGATATCGATTCCGTCGTAATCGTATGTTTCGATCTCTTTTAGAATTTGTCCGATATGATAATCGCGGATCTTCGTGTTTCCGTTCAAGCCGATCGCATCCGAAACTTTCTCGAAGTCGTTTTCCCATCGGAAGATGGTAGGTATGATTTTGGTTTTCGGAGAGATCGTTTTCAACGCCCAGATATAAACTTCCTGCGCTTTCGGATTCCATACGGATTTGATGTTACCGGTGTTGCTCCGCCCTCCTTCCAACGTATATAAGAAAGGATGCATCTCGTCGTAAAGGTGGACGTTTTGCGCCATCGCAACGATATCTGAGGACCAAGTCGATGCGAGAAAATCCTTTTCGTTATTCAAGTTCGGATTCTCCGAATTGTTAAGCGAAGTCCAATCGAATAAAAACCGGAATTCGCTATGATTTTCGTTTAAGAATCGAAATCCGCTTTCCTTTGCAAAAAGATTCTCGTATAGGAGAAGTCCGATCAAAATAGTTAGAATGGAAACGATAAAAAGGAGTAATTTGGATTTCAAGGCGAGTTCTTATGGGACATTAGATTTTCAACCAGAGTAAATCGGGATGACATTCTGAAAAGAGAATTCCTGGAAAATGGAGATCCACTTTTTCGATTCGGAATCGGATGAAACCGGTCGTTTCCGAATTTTATCAAAATCTTTCTTTCAAAAACGAATTCCGTTTTTACGATAGGCCAATCTTCCCATTCAACACTTTTCTTCATAGAGCTGTCACCGTGTCGCATAGGCTTTTGTTTCGTCTTTTAACCGTTATTTGTTTTTTGGTTTTCCTATTTGCGATCTTTAGCTCCTGTTATGCGAACCCTCAAGATCCTTCTCCGCTTCCGAAAGCGAAACAAGGACGTTTGGATCTTACTCACTGGAATTTCGAAACCGAAAAAACTCTTCCGTTAACCGGGGAATGGAAATTCTATTGGAAGCAATTCATCGATCCGAATGCTCAGAGCGCCGCTTCTAAGGGGAAGTTCATCTTTCTGGATGCACCTGTCGTTTGGAACGGCGTCCTTTTTCAAGGCGAGACCATTTCCAGCCACGGCTTCGCTTCGTACGAACTCGAAATTCTTCTTCCTAAAAATTTTTCGGAAGCCGCCGTCTCGATCCCGGACGAAGGCACCGCTTACAATCTTTACGTGAACGGAAAACTCGTTGCGAACGCGGGAACCGTCGGAGACAAAACGGAATCTTCGCAACCGCTTTACAAACCTCAGATCGTCATTCTTCCCGATTCGGAAATTCTTCATGTAGTATTACATATTTCTAATTTTCAGAATCGATGGGGAGGTTATTGGTTTCCGATTCGAATCGGAAGTTTAAGGGACATTCTCGGAGAAGCGCAGACTAAAAAAGGAATCAGCTTTGCGGTTTGTATCGCGGCGGTTCTTATGGCGGTTTTCAATCTCGTGTTTTTCTTTTTTAGAAAAAAGGATCTCGCGCCCCTTTTTTTCGCGACTCACTGCATTCTCATTTTAATCCGGGGGCTAACCACGGGAGAACGCCTGGGACATCTCCTATTTCCGAACATTTCCTGGGAAATGTTAAACCGACTTGAATACATTTCCGTTTATTTATCCGCCCCCGCTTTGTACGCGTTTCTCCATCGATTTTGTTATACGAAATTTTGGGAAAGATACGGACTGTTTTTTAATATTCCTTTTTTCGTTACCGCTTTCATCGTCGCGGTTTTTCCGAATCAGATCTACACTCTTACGCTCAATCCGATTTCGATCTACGGTTTTTTCGTAACGATTCCGGGCTGGAGCATTTTGCTTCTTTATGGAATTCATAAAAAATACGAAGGGGCGTGGATTTTATTTTTAGGTTACATCGTGATCATGTTCTGCACGTTCCACGATATCGCGCAGAATATGGGTTTTCTGAACACTTCGACGTACACGCTTCCCTACGGTCAACTCGCTATGATCGCCTCGCACGCGGTGTTGATTTCAAAACGCTTTTCCAATTCTCTAAACCGTTCCGAGAACCTTTCGCATAAGATGAAAAGCCTCGTGTCATCCACGCGGGAAATCATGACGTCGGCTTCGTTCAACTCGGCCGCGCAGACGACTCTAAAAATTCTTTCCAAGAACATCGAGGAAATGAATCGGAAAAACGCCTTCCTAAACTTCGATCCGATTTCTAAAAATGAAAAATCGGATTTTTCCCCTGCAAAGAACGAAGGTTTGAACATTTATTTTCCCGAACAGAATTCTTCGTTGTGGAAGCGGTATTCCTTGGATGAAAAAGACGATCTTGTGGTTCAAGAGGTTTCCGGATTTATTTCCAAAGAATCGTTGGAGATCGATCTCAAAGCGTTGTATTCCCCCGCCGTCTTCGGGGAAAGCCTTCTGCTTCCCATACAAAACAGCAAAGCGAGTTTCGTCGTCTTGGATCTTCCGATCGGAAACTTTTTGGGTTCCGATTCCGAAATGGATTGGGTGCAGGGAATCGCGTATGCCTTGGCGCTTTCGATTCAAAACGTGATCCGGCAGGACCGCGAAAAACTCGCGATCATCGGAGAATTATCGGCGGAGATCGCGCACGACATAGGACATCACGTAATCCTCATCCAAAAGGTATTACGGAATTTGAATACAACCGAGGGAGCGAAGTCCGAATTCGATCTTTCGCGCGCCAAAAAGGAAACGGACGCTCTCGCCAATCTATCCTTGGATATATTAGAATTTTCTAAAAAAGTAATCATTTTGGATCTGAAAGAAGTAAGCATCCGAGAATATTTCCAGGGAATCCGAGACGATTTGGAACTTTTCTTCGAAGGAACCGGAATCCGGTTTTCATGCGATATCGCTGCGGAAGGAACCGTTCGATTGGACCCTCTTCGGATTCAAAGATTGATCCTGAACCTCGCCAAGAATTCGCTCGAAGCCATCGACGATACGGGCAATTTTTTTCTTCGCGTCGAAAAGGAAGGAGCCATTCTTTACGTTATTTTTAAAGACGACGGTCCCGGTCTCAGCGAAGAATTAAAAACCGGTTTCTACAATTCGATGGTGGAAACGAAAAAACCGTTAGGAAGCGGGCTCGGCCTTTCCATCGTTCGAAAGATCGCACTCGCACACGGCGGAGAAGTTTTAATCGATTCGAGTCCCGGAAAAGGCAGCAGATTCACCGTTCTGCTGCCTTGCTGATCCAAGGTTAAATGTCGCTTAACAAAATGGACGGAAGAACCGCGGAAGTATCGGTCTCCTTTTTCCGATTCGATTCTTAATCGCAGATCGCTAAAGAACCCGTGTTTTCCGCGGTGGTCGGTTGACCGAATCCGAAATCGATCTTAGTCGCCCAGCCGTTCGAATCATACGTATATGTCATCGCACCGTCCGAGGAAGTCGTAGGTTTGCTCGCTCCCGCCGCGTATGTGTTGGTGATCGTTTGTCCTCCGGAAGTCGTTTTCGGAAATCCGTATGAATCGTAATTCGAATAAGTGACCGTCGGAGGCGCTACTGCGGTCAATTGATTGGAGCTGTTGTACGTAAAGGTGTTGGTCGTAGCTCCTTCCACTCGATTGACTAAACCTCTTTGAACGTGCTGATTGGAGAACGAAGGAGGATCGACTACGCCCAATTTTGCCGCAACCGCAGTGGAATACGTGCGAACAACTGTGTTTCCCGTGTTGGGGACGCAGGTATAAACCTTCCCCGCTACGGCGCACGTAAATGTGGTCGTCGCGGCGGAGTTTCCGTCCTTTATCACAACTATTTGAGGAACGTTAAAACAGTTTCCGTTTGCTAATGCGACAAGAGCGGCAACCAAGGAAGTATCATCGTCGGATTCGGTCTTTTTACAATCCGCAGATAAAAACAAAAAAGCAGCAAGGTTCAAGGACAAGATTAATTTCTTCATGTAAGAATCTCCAAAATTTTCAAAAAATTTTTTCCGAATCGAATTCGATTCTTAGGAGAGAGTATCATCGAACGATGATTTTGTGAATTTCGGGAACTACGGAGAAAAAGTAGGACGGTAAGTAGTTAGAAAAGCCCGGAGGCTTTGAGCTGAACCAGAACTCGGCCGAGTTCGATGAGATTTTCTGTTTCCAATTTTTTAAAAATAGAGGCTCTATGTGTTTCGACGGTTCGAACGCTTAGATTCAGTTCTTCCGCGATCTCGCGGTTCATCTTTCCGTCTGCGAGCAGGTTTAGAATTTCTTTTTCACGTTTAGTCAAACGATTGATCAGACTTCCGATCTCTTTCGTGATTTCGGTTTCCGGTCTGAAATTTTTTACCTCTTCCGGAAATACTTTTCCGCCGTTTAGAATCGTTTTCACCGCGGAGATGACTACGGACATGGATTCGTTTTTTAGAATATATCCGTCCGCTCCGAGTGCGAACGCTTTCTGAAGATAAGACCAGTCCCTATGCATCGTTAGGAACAATATCTTTAAATCCGGAAATTTATTTTTTATGGTTTCCAATTCCTGAATTCCATTCTCCTCTTGCAAAGAAATATCGCTGATCAGAAGATCGACCTTTGAAAAACTCATACGTCGCACGGCTTCCTTCAGAGAAGACGCAGAGCCGACGAATTCAAACTCGGGATCGGCCTGAATCTCCGCTTGCAGCCCGGACCGTACGACGGGGTGATCGTCCACAAGAAAGATGGAGTTTTTTTTCGCACGAACCATTCTACCGTAGGTTAATCCGACTCGAAACTTTGTAAATAGATTCTTTCGAAGTTCGTATTAAAGCGACTTCGAAAAAAACAAGGCGCTCACGTATTACAAAAAAGAATCGGCTTTTATAACTTGATTTAATTGCAGTTAGGTTCTATTCATTGCAGCAATGAAATTTTTGTTCCGTTTTGTTATCCCCGTCTTTACGCTTCTCGTTATAAACGCTTGCAAGATTTCTTATGGATTTCAGACGATCGGGATGCCGAAACCGGACCGTCATGATCGGACGGGAACATTTATGGGTTACGACTACTTTCTCTGGGATTGCGTTCAAGGACAACGAATCGTAGTTTATCGTTGGGAAAAGGAGATGCCTTTTTTGGATTTCGATCCGTATCACAAGGAAGAGGTTCCTTGCGGGAAGATTACCGAGTTCGAAACGAAGAATGGAATCGGAAAGTAAGAAAGGGAAAACGGCCGGAGTTACGGCCAGATTTCCGAGGGAACTGATTTCTTAAACCTGGATTCCCCGTTTTTTAAGAATGTCCAAAGCGGTTTGTCGTAACATAGGATGAATCTGAAACTGGGAAGCGTCCGGAAAACTGGAAGTGGACGGAACTCCGCCATTCTCCCCTACACCCGGATCGGACGGTTCGGTCTTGAATTTGTCCGCGCCGATCCACTGACTCAAGGCCCACATCATTCTTTGAAAAATCTCATCGATTCGTTTTTGATAACCGGCCTTTTTATAATAACCGTAGGCGAGCAAGGGCATCTTCTTCTCATACATGAAGTGATCCCCGAGACGGATAAGACCGTCCTTATATTCCGCCTTTATAAAAAGATCTCTCGCCTTGCGAATATCGCCTTCGTTAAAAGCACGATTGCCTTCTCGAATCGTTTCGGCCCTTTCTCTGGAGTCCATACCAAAACTATCGGACATAGTTTCGGTTTTCGCAAGTGAAAAATCGGGGCGGCTCCTGCGCCGAAGCGCAGGACCGGGCTCAGCCGCGGCTCGCTCACGCTCGGTCCTAACGGACCGCGTCGCGCCGCTCAGATCCCTGCCGCGACAAAAGTGCCGGAGTTCCGTCCACATTTCGGTGCGACAATCGGAACTCGTATGAGTTCCCACATTTCACAGGATTCTCAAACCAACCCGCGAAAAAGACTGACATCGGAGAAAGCGAATAAAACATTATTTTCCAAGAGGTACTCCATGAGCGAACTCAAGGCCGGGTCCAAAGCCCCCGCTTTTACCGCACTCAATGAAAAAGGAGAAAAGGTAAAACTCTCCGAATTAGCCGGTTCGAAAGGAACCGTATTGTATTTTTATCCCAAGGATCAAACCCCGGGATGTACAACCGAAGCCTGCGATTTTAGAGACAATTTTTCCCGAATCAAAAAGACGGGGTTTAACGTCGTCGGCGTTTCCAAGGACAGCGTAAAATCGCATCAGAAATTCATTGAAAAGCAGGGACTAAACTTCACCCTCATCTCCGACGAGGACGGAAAGATTTGCGAAGACTACGGGGTCTGGCAATTGAAGAAGTTCATGGGAAGAGAATTTATGGGAATCGTGCGCACTACGTTCCTCATCGGAGCCGACGGAAAAATTCTCAAAATCTATCCTAAGGTCAGCGTAAAAGGCCACGTCGACGAAATCCTTTCCGACATCAAAACATTGGAGAAAAAATGAAACTGGATAAGAACAAAATCCAAAGCTCGATCGGAAAAAATCCTTCGAAAGCGTTTTATAAACTTCAAATTCTTTTAAAGGATCATTTTCCTGAGAATCTCAAAACGAAATTTTCTTTGCAAACCGCATCCGGAATTTTCACCGGAGACAACGGACAGGTCTTTACGGACGAATCCGAAAAGGTCATTTATCTAGGGTTAGGCGATTCTTCCAAAGTAAAGGTGAGAGGAGTCGCTCAGAACTTTTTTCAATTCGGAGAAAAACTGAAAAAATGGGACGGGGTCGGACTTGAGATTCATCTTCCGAAAATTCTGACAACCGCGCTCCCCGCAGAATTGCTCATATATCAGATCATCAATTCCTTGGAACAAGGGGCGTATGCGATCAACGTTCTCGCAAAAGAATATAAGGAGAATTCCAAGAAGATCGGAAACGTTTCCTTCGTTCTTCAGGACGCAGCAAAAGTCAAAGAGGCCGAAAAGGGATTAAAACGCGGAAAAGTCGTCAGCCGTTACGTCAACGGAGCGCGATACATCGCTCACCTTCCTGCCAATCACTTCACACCGGAAGAATTCGTTTCCCGTTCGAAAGAGATCGCAAAGGACAACGGACTCAAAATCACCGTGTTCGACGAACCGCAGTTGAAAAAGGAAAAGATGGGAGGAATTCTTTCCGTCTGCGAAGGTTCGGACAAAAAAGCGAAGATGATTCTTTTGGAATATACTCCCGCAAAACCGAGTACGAAGAAAAAACTCGCGATCATCGGAAAAGGTCTCACCTTCGATTCAGGCGGAATCAGCATCAAACCCGCGCAGGACATGCACGAAATGAAATACGATATGTGCGGAGCGGCAGCGGCGATTCACGCCATTGGAGCGATCGCCGAACTCGGATTAGGCGTTCCCGTCGTAGCGGCGATCGGAGTCGCGGAGAATATGCCGGACGCGGCGGCGATCAAACCCGGAGACGTTTACACGGCTCACAACGGAATCACCGTGGAAGTGCAGAATACGGACGCGGAAGGACGTTTGGTTTTAGGCGACGTTCTTTCCTATGTGGGAAAGAAGTTCAAACCGGATTATATGCTGGATCTTGCAACTCTGACCGGAGCGATCATCATTTCTCTCGGACACGAGGCAGCGGGCGTGATGAGCAATTCCGAAACGCTGACGAACTTGCTCAAAGAAGCATCCGCTTCTTCGGATGAAAGAATCTGGGAAATGCCTCTTTGGGACGAATATTCGGACGATCTCAAAAGCGATATCGCCGACATCCGAAACGTCGCCGGAAGAGCGGGCGGTTCCTTATCCGCGGCGAAATTCTTGGAACGATTCGTCGATCCTGGAATCGCCTGGGCTCACATCGACATCGCGGGCGCCGCTTGGAGAAAAAAGGGTTCCGGAACGCAGATTGGAAACGGTCCGACCGGTTACGGGGTTCGTCTTCTCGTAGATCTCGCGGAAAAGATCGGAAAGAAAAAATAAAATACGCGGGGCTTCCCGCGTTTCAACAAAGCGATCGAAATCGAACGTCCGATTGACGCAAAAAAAGAATCGATCGGATTAGAAAGTCGACAAGGTCAAAGCGGCTAGAATGACTTCTTCGGGACGTTCTCCCATCGAATGATCGGTAAGATTTTTGATTCCGAACGTCCCACCATGTTTTCTGATAACGATATCGGCTAACGTTAAACCCAAACCGGAAAAGACCTTTTCCGTTTTGACTTTTTCATCGATGAACTTTGCAAGACGATAAAAAGGCTGTTTTACTAGGTCCTCTTGTTCTTGCGAAATTCCGTCCATATAAGTATTATCGAACTTATTCTTAACGTAAAGATTGAAAAGTCCCGCTTTTGTGGAGAAATAAACGTTGATCCTGCTCCCGGTTTCGGAATATTTCAGAGCGTTTACCAGCAATTCGTGAAAGACCACGATAAACGATTCCAGATCGACTTTCGCGGATAAATTGCGCGGAAGAAGCTTTCCGTTCCCGATTTTAAAGGTGAGTTTTCTTTCTTCGATATATTCGGCTTCGTCCTTTTCGAAATCATAAAAACATTCGGTCAATTTTTTGACCAAGTCCGCGACCGAAATCGGTTCCGACTTAACTTCGATGTCCCGATTCAATAACGTCAAAGTCTCTTCCAGACGATTCGCGTTTTTTTCGATGTATTGCGCGTTCTCCGAAAGCATGGTCATCAATTCTTCCGAAATGGCGTATTTAGAATCCTTCTTTTCGGCGGAGCTGCGGATCATTTTAACCAATGTGATTAAAGCTCCGATTCCCCCTCCGCTGAATAAAGCGTATTTAATATTGTTAAGCGTAGTCTTTGAAAGTTCGAGCAAAGAATCCAACTCCGTAAGCTTGGAACGTTTGTAAGAAGCCCAATCCAATTGTTCGCGCAGACGAATATCCGATTCCTGATCGAAGAGGCGGGCGAGTCGTCGATTATGGAGTTCTTGAGCGATCTCGTTAACCACCGCGCGATAGGAAATGGGATCGATCGGTTTAATGATATAATGAAAGACTCCGAGATTCATCGTATCGATAATCGTATGCGGTTCATCGTGACTCGTCATTACTACGAAAATGGAATCGGGCTGTTCTCGTTTTACCGTTTCCATAAATTTTTTTCCGTCCATCACGGGCATTTCCAAATCGACGAAGTAAGCATCGGGTTTGAATTCTTCCTTTTTTTCTAAAGCTTGCACTCCATTCTGAACGCCGCAGTATTCAAGACCGATATGTTGAAATAAGTGCCCCAAATTCGCTCTTAAAAGATTATCATCTTCGACGATCATAATTTTCGGAAGAAGCAGAGAATCATTACCCATATAATTTATCCTAACCCTTTATAAGATGCTACTGTCGTTTTCGATGAAAAGGGGTTTAAGAGAAACACACTCCTTAAACCACGTCAAGAAGTAAGACGTAAAAAGTTATATAAATCTTTTGGCGTAATCGATTTCGAAAAAAAAGAGGGATTGTACTACCGATTCGGTTTAAAAAAGAAATGTGATACAAGACACATTACTTCGGTAATACAAAATATGAATGATGATCTCCTTGCATGCATACTTACCGCTTCTTCGGAAAATACCAAACTCAGTTAATCTCGAATTCGTGAACGAAAGTTCAAGCCCTTCGTTCACAAATTTATTTTAGCAATTGTATCTGTGAATTCTCGACATTCTTTTCTTCAGATTGTTGCCAAAGCCGCATTTGCGAGATCGTAACCTCCGGTTTGCCTCGGATGAAAGCTCGGTTTCAAATATAGAAAGAACGCCTGCGCCGTTTCTAAAAAAAGAATTTTTCCGAAAGGGCGAGACGCTTTTAGATCTTGAAAATATTTTTTGAACCCCACATCCGAATCGGTCAAAATAAACCAGTGTTGAAAGAACGCGACGTAACCCCAAAAAATCCAGGACGCTAAAAAGAATCCGAAGATGCGAAGCACGTAACTGTTCGATACGGTCTGAAGCACGTCATACGCCACCGATTTGTGTTCGATCTCTTCGCATGCGTGCCATAAAAGAAGTTCGCGCATTTCTCCGTAAGCCTTATCGTGAAATCCGTGTCGCAATGTGATCTCGCCCATCGTCGCGGTGTAGTGTTCCATTCCTGCGGTCACGGAAAGTTTCAATTTCTTTCCGAAAAAGAATTCGAAAAACGGAAGCATCACTTTGAACGCGCTCCATTCAAAAAATTTCACGAAACGAGTGACGGGCTTCCCTTGTTTTGCGAGAACTTCCAAAACCTTTTCGTGTTCTTTTCCGTGTTGCACTTCTTGTCCGATAAACGCCTTGATCGCCGTTTGTAATTTCGGGTCCGTTACCTGATCCGCATACGCTTTTACGCTCTTGATAAAGAATCTTTCTCCTTCCGGAAAAAGAATATGATACGAATTGATGATATGCGTGATGAAAGAATTCCCCGCAAAATAGTGATTGGGAAGGTTGCCCATTCCTTCAAAATCCATCTTTCGAACGGTCGGTTGATTCGCGTCGATGGGCTTTAAGTTTCTTTTTTTCGTTTTGATTTCAAGGGTCATGATTTCACTCCTTCAAACTTATCTTTTTATTTTTGTAGCGATCACTATAGAATATTCTAAACCAAAGCTCGCGCCGATCTCTGAAAAACTCTGGCCGATTTCGAAATCAGTAGAAAAAATCACCCGTTTTTCGGGGAAAGTGGACGGAACTCCGGCCGAAAAACCGGGTTTTACGGTAAATTCTTCTGCAACCCGGCCAGAATGGAAACGATTCCGACTTCCAAAGTCTGAAAAAAATCGATCCGAAACACGGCAAATTCGGGAGAAGAATTCAAAACCTTCGTAACGATCGGAGCCGGCTCCGCGTGGTGCCAAAGACCGGTGATCAGCGCGTGCAGGTAGGTGAGAAATAAAATCGCGTCCTCGTTCTTTTTGAATTTTAGAACCCTACAAAGTTCCGGGGCCGATTCGAGAACACTTTTGCGAACGGAATCTTTTAAACGGAAGGCGCTTTCATACGCGATGTTCTTTTCCAAAAGCGCCGACGCGATCGCCATCAATCGAACGGTTCTCTGGTTTTCTTTTAACGAGTTGGTGATCCATTGCGCCAATTCCGACGCGGAAAGCCCCGGATTTTTGGAGCGAAGAAATTCCTGAAAGCCCGCAAACCAAGCATCGTAATCCATCCGATGAATTTCGAGAAAGAGTTCTTCCTTGGTTTTGAAATAGAGATACAACGTGCCTTTTGCCACACCGGCTTTCTTCGCGATCTGATCCATGGAAATCTTTTCAAAGGAAGATTTGTTAAACAGGGAAATCGCGGCCTTGACCAAAAGATCCTTTTTGACCTTCTTATCGTCGTCTTTTACTGCGCGGCTTTTCATCGGATCGGGCTCTTGTTTCGAGTAAGAATCCGAGATCGATTCCCCTCTTTTCCAACAATCGGATTTCCGTTTACAAACACAATCCTCTTTTCCTATAAACCTCCTCCCGTTTTCCATTGACAATGACTTACGGTCATTATAAATTGACCAAAGGTCATTTTATAATGACTTCAAGTCACCACAAGGAGCAAAATAAGAATGAAACGCAGAACTGTTTTAATCACGGGAACTTCTTCCGGAATCGGAAAAGCGGCGGCCAAGCATTTCCAAGCCAAAGGCTGGAACGTGATCGCAACGATGAGAAATCCGGAAAAAGAAACGGAACTCAAAAATCTTCCGAATCTTCTTTGCACAAAACTCGACGTCACCGACGGTCAGAGCATCGACAAAGCGATCGCCGAAGGCATCAAAGCGTTCGGAGAAATCGACGTTCTCGTCAACAACGCGGGTTACGGGCTCGTCGGTCCGTTCGAAGGAGCAAGCAAGGAACAAATCCAAAGACAATTCGATACGAACGTGTTCGGTGCGATGGATGTGATTCAGAAAATTCTTCCTCACTTCCGCAAAAAAAGAAAAGGACTCATCATCAACGTCGCTTCTATGGGCGGAAGAATCACCTTCCCTCTTTATAGCCTTTATCATTCCACGAAATGGGCGCTCGAAGGTTTCACCGAATCTCTTCAATACGAACTGCATCCGTTCGGAATCCGAGTTAAACTCATCGAACCCGGCGCGATCGCGACCGACTTTATCGGACGTTCCTCCGATTCCACTTCCGAACAAGCTCCGGGAGAATATAAACAATTCTCCGAAGCGGTCTTCAAGAATATGGAAGACGCGATGATGACAAGCCGAAGCGAAGCGGTTGCAAAAGTGATCTTCAAAGCCGCAAAAAGTTCTTCCAAACGTCTGCGATACGTGGTCGGAATGGATGCGAAAACGCTTTTGGGATTGCGTAAATTTCTTTCCGACCGACTCTTATTCGGAATGATGAAGTTCGCTTTACTCAGATCCGCAAAAGTCGCGGCTTAAGTTCGTTTTCAAGGAGAAGGTATGTACGGAAATCGGATTCAAAAAGTTTCATTCTTATCTTTGATCTTTCTGATCGCGATCGTCGTTTTGGTTTTTATGCAGACGGCTTGTCTGAGTTCCTTCGGAGGAACTCCCGAAGGCAAACGTCTGGAAAGAATGAAAACGTCGAAGATGTATCGGGACGGATTATTCGAAAACGATCCGTATGTGCCTATGCTCGTCGCCGGATCGTACACCGAAATGCTCTGGAGACAATTGTTCGGAAGCGAACAAAGAATTCCTCCCGCGCCGATTCCGGTCGTTTATCCCGATCCGAAACAGTTTCCGGAGAATGCTTCGCCCGGTCTGAGAGCCATTTGGCTCGGACATGCGTCCGTTCTGGTTGAAATCGACGGAGTGAGAATTCTCACCGATCCCGTATTTGCGGATAAGGTTTCGCCGTTTACGAGCTTGGGTCCGGAACGATTCTTTCCTCCTCCGATCGCACTGGAGAATTTACCGAAGATCGACGCGGTCGTGATTTCCCACGATCACTACGATCATCTCGATATGAACACCGCCAAACACCTAACGTCGAAAGGAACGAAGTATTTCATTCCGCTCGGAGTCGGCGCACATCTCGAACGCTGGGGAATTCCGGAAAGTCAAATCGTCGAACTCGATTGGTGGGAAAAAGGCAATATCGGGAAAGTCGAAATCGTCTGCACTCCCGCGGTTCATTATTCGGGCCGGGGTCTTTTCAACCGTAAGTCGACTCTTTGGTCTTCTTGGAGCGTGATCGGTCCCGAAAATAAATTCTTTCATAGCGGGGACACGGGTTATTCTCCCCATTTTACCGAAATCGGAAAACGTCTCGGGCCGTTCGATCTGACTTCGATCAAGGTCGGCGCCTACGATTATACTTGGGAAGGAATTCACATGAATCCGGAAAAAGCCGTTCAAGCGCATCTGGATTTAAAATCGAAGCGAATGCTTCCGGTTCATTGGGGAACGTTCAATCTCGCGATTCATTCCTGGGAAGAACCGATCCGCAGAACCGTCGACGCAGCAAAGCCGCATTCCATCGATCTGGTCACTCCGAAACCCGGAGAAACGGTGGACGGAAGAACGGCCTTTCCTTCCGAACCTTGGTGGGATAAGATTCGTTAAAAGGAAAATTAGCGAATTCCGAATCGACGAAGAAGAGCGATAGGTTTCCGATCGGAGACCTATCGTCTTACGGCAAGTCCTGATTCTCAGCGAATCGTTTCGTTGAAGCTTGAGTAAGCCCGTCCACAAAAATTCTTCCGTAAAAACGGCCGGAGTTCCGTCCACTTTCCCCGTTTCCACGGCCTCCCAAACCCCGAATAAATGCCTTGACCTATGGTGCACCGCCAAAAAACTGGTCATAGATTGTGCGTTGCACAAATTTGAATCTACGGAGGCATCCCATGAATTTTCGCAAGATGACCCGATTTCGTTTCCGGTATTTACTTTGGCTGCTCTTACCTTTGAGCTTCCAACTGCTTCTCGCTCCGCTTGCAGGAGCCCTCAATCAGAAAAAGATCGTTCTGGACGAAGAATCCATAGAATTAGAGGCCATTCAGGCATATATCGCGGAGGTCCGACCTTCTCTCTCCGCTGAATCTCTCCAAAAACTCTCCCATGTCATTCTCCAGGAATCCAGAAGGCTGGATTTAGAATCCTGCACCTTTCGTTGTTCCGACACCGACAAAGTCAGCCTGCTCATCGGGTTGATCCACCTCGAATCCGAATTCAAGGCCACGGCCCGTTCCCCCAAGGACGCACGCGGCTTTATGCAAATCATGCCCGCGACTGCGAACTGGCTTTCCAAAAAAGAAGGCTGGAGAATCAACCTAAACGATCTCCACAAACCCGAAGTCAACATTCACCTCGGAGTTTCCTATCTGAACTACCTTTTGGATTTGAGAAAAGGAGACACACCGAAAGCCCTTCTTTCTTACAACGCTGGTCCCGGTGCCGTGGATCGTTGGGGAGGAGTTCCCGAATACAACGAGATCATTCTTTCCAACCAGACGCGTTATCTCGAATTGAGAGAGCGGATTTCCAATTCGATTCAGTAAGAATTTCGGAATGTTCGCAAGGTCGATCGACTTGCGAGCGCTTTCCTCGACATCGACTACTACTTTCGATTGCAAAGTGGCCGGTAGACCGGCCGCTTTCTTTTACGGAACCCAATCCGATTTGTTAAAATACTTATCTTCCATTTCGCGCAAAACGCCCGAACGATTCAGCTCCGAAAGAAAGAATTCAAAATTGCGAATCAATACGAGATCTCCGGATGGAAACGCCGCGCTGATATCCTCTCTTTGCACGGGTTCCAAAAGAGGCCGGAAGTTGGACGCGATCGATTTGTCCTTCAACAACAACCCCTTGATGTAAAAAGAATCCGCCACAAGGCAATTCGCGGTTCCATTTTTAACGGCTTCCCAAGCGGAAGGAGTATCCCCGTATGTGAAGATCCGA
Source organism: Leptospira yasudae (assembly GCF_003545925.1). NCBI lineage: Bacteria > Pseudomonadati > Spirochaetota > Leptospiria > Leptospirales > Leptospiraceae > Leptospira > Leptospira yasudae. Next base: position 19,431 of record NZ_QHCU01000001.1, read on the forward strand.
TTGTTCTTAAACTTCTTGAGAAGATATTCGTGCCGATTGGAAAAAGATCGAACCGCAAACGTAACTCCGCTTACGTCCGCGAGATCCAAAATACTTCGAAAACTTTGTGTCGTAATGATATTTCCTTCCGGCGGAGGAGGAAGAGAAGTTTTTCGAATCAACGCTGCCGGAGTCGAGATCAAATACGCGGCGCTGAATTTCACGCGTTTGGATCGTTCGATGTTGCTTGAAATTCCGGACAAGGCCATGTCCGCTTCCTTCTTTTTGATCGCGTCCGCAAACTCGTTGAATTCAGGATAGGGAACGAAGGTAAACTTCACTCCTAAAAAGTCCGCATACGCCTTGCCGAGTTCGTAATCAAAACCGGGATATCCTTCCTTTGCATTCGGAACATAGAAGGGTTCGTCCGCTGGATTTCCGGCAACCTTCAATTCCCCCTTTTCCAAAATTTCCTTGAGCCGGGAAGAATTATAAAACTTGAATGTATCGACCTGTGCATTTACGGGAGAATGCTCCGCTCCGCCGATCCAAAAAATGGCCGTGGCCGAAATCAAAAGGAGAAGTTTGACGATCCGGCTTAGCCCGACCCTACCGAACGATCTACGGAACGTGGACGGAACTCCGGCAACCTGTCCCCCTATCACTTCCCAAAAGAAGACCTCCGCCCCCCCTTGTCCGTTTACGACGGTTTTGCCGATCCTTTTTTCCGCAAAGGTTCCGACAAAGAATCCGAAAAAAGATCGACTCACGGAAATCATCCTTAGTCCGTCCGCAACTCTAAAAGATTTTTATAATATTCTAAACTTTCCGGATTGCTCAACGCCTCTTTGTTGGTGACTGGTTCGCCTTGGACGGTGCGTTTGACCGCGATCTCCACCTTCTTCATGTTGATCGTATACGGAATATCGGGAACCGCGATGATTTTGGAAGGAACGTGGCGCGGTGAAACCTTGTCCTTGATTTCCTTTTTTAATTTTTGAACGAGAGAATCGTCGAGATTCTTACCGCCGACCATCTTTAAAAACAAAACGATTCGAACGTCTTCTTTCCAATCCTGACCGATGATGACGGAATCGGCGATTTCGGGAAAGGTTTCGATCAAGCTGTAAAGATCCGCGGTCCCGATTCGTACGCCGCCCGGGTTGAGAGTCGCATCCGATCTGCCGTAAACGACGAGACCTCCGTTCTTCTTCAACTCCGCAAAATCTCCGTGACACCAAACACCGGGAAAGGTTTCGAAATAAGCGGACTTGTATTTTTTCCCTTCGGGATCCTTCCAAAAATACAAAGGCATCGAAGGGAACGGTTGTTTACAGACGAGTTCTCCTTTTTCTTCCGTGACCGATTTTCCCGATTCGTTCCAAATTTCCACGTCCATTCCGAGACCGCGGCATTGAATCTCGCCTTCATGAACGGGAATATTCGGATTTCCTAATGCAAAACAACCGTTGAGATCGGTTCCCCCCGAAATCGACGAGAGCTGCAGATCCTTTTTCCACGTCCGATACACGTATCGAAACCCGGCCCCGGTCAACGGAGAACCCGTAGATAAAACGGCGCGCATCGGAGTAAGATCCAAACCCTTCGGTTGAAACTCCGACTTCTCCAAAGTAAGAATGTATTTTGCCCCCACTCCGAAAACGTTGATCTTTTCCTCGGCGGCGATCTGAAAGAGAATCTCAGGTCCGGGATGAAACGGATTTCCGTCGAACAAAACGACCGTCGCGCCGACCGACAAAGAACTCACGAGCCAGTTCCACATCATCCAGCCGCAGGTAGTATAATAAAAAATCCTTTCTCCGGGTTTGAGATCGCAATGAAGAACCAATTCCTTCCAATGATTGATGAAAACTCCCGCGCCTTGAACCATACATTTCGGAAGCCCCGTCGTTCCGGAAGAATACATGATGTACACCGGATGATCGAAACCGGTCTGATGGAATTCCGGCTCGGCTCCGAAATTCTCCGTTAGAATACTTTCAAAAAGATGAATATTCTTTTTCGGATATCCTTCCGGCAATACCGTGTTCGTTCGTTCCTTGAAATGCAGAATTCCTTTTTTGTAATCCGATACGATCACCGCTTCCAGAGAAGGAATCGACTCGAGAATCTGCGTTAGATTCTCCGCAAGAGAAAGATCCTTTCCCTTAAACGCATAACGGTCCGTGGTAAACAGAACCTTCGGTTCGATTTGTCCGAATCGATCCAAAACTCCTTTCGCTCCGAAATCGGGAGAACAAGAACTCCAAATCGCTCCGATCGAAGTCGCTGCAAGCATGGCGATCACCGTCTCGGGAACGTTCGGCATCAAACCCGCAACGCGATCTCCCGGTTTGACTCCTCTTTTTTTGAGATCCTTCGCAATCGCTCCCACGTAGCCGCGCAATTCCGCATAACTGACCTCGCGTTTGGAACCGTCCTCTCCTCGATAAATCAGAGCGGGAAAGGAATCGTTTCTCCGCAGAAGGTTTTCCGCAAAATTCAGTTTTGCTCCTGGAAAAAATCGGGAATCGGTGAAATTCTCCGCTTTGCGATACGGAGTTTCGTATTTCCTGGAATGAACGACTTCGGAGAATTCCCAAATGCTTTCCCAAAACGCGCCTATGTCCTTTACGGACCAGGCTCGCAGCTCTTCAAACGAGGATACGGAAAGATTCTTTTTCTCTTTTAGAAATTTTTGATAACGGACTAGATTGGATGATTCGATTCGATCGGAGGAAGGCGCCCATAGCTCTTGATGCATAAAAACTCGATTCTATTTTTTTTCGGTCTCTATTACATTTTTTTCGAAGGGTCGGGTCAACATGAATTTTGATTGAGAAACGGAACACGTCCAATATGTTTAGAAAAAAATAAATCCGAGAAAGCCATTGAACTCATTCGAACACATTCACTTCGCCGAAATCATTCTGATAGCATCCGGAATTCTCTACACTCTGCACGGATTGATTCACCAATTGATCGTCGGAGCGGCGGTCGGTTTCTTTCAGTTTCCGGACGAACGACAATCCCGTTTGATTCTGATGATGTGGATTACCACGGGCGCGTTTATGAGCTTCTTAGGATTTCTTCCCGCGGCTTTGATTTTATTTTTCGGTCCGCAGCCTCCGGTTCTCGCGGCTTTGATTACCGAAGCGATCGCGGTGGGATTTTTAACGCTTCACATTTATCTTTCGGGTTATCGCACGCATACGCAACCGGTTAAGATCGGTTTCTTTTTCAGTCTTGTATTTACGATCGTTTTAGTCGGATATTTGCTCTTCCATTACTGTAGATAACGCGTATCTTTGCGGAAAGGAAGAATGATTTTGCGGCTTGGCTGAGCTACGAGCGCGAAGTATAGCTACGACCATTTCCGCAACGCAGTTCTTTGAGGGAACTATTTTCCAACTTCGTTGGAAGCGAAATGACGACACTCCGTTGTCATTTCTGCAACATCGTTCCTTACGGGAACGATGTTGGCTCGAAATAGGCTAAGTTTTCGGGGCCTTCGTGGATGACGATCCGGTCGACTTTGCCGCCGGCCGAATGGACGCTTTCTTTGAGATAATGATAAAACCATCGGGCGATATTTTCGGATGTCGGATTGATCGTCTTAAATTCTTCCAAATCGTTGATCAGAATGTGATCTAACTTTCCGACAAGCTCCTTGAGCTTTTGTTTGGAAGTGAGGAAGTCGAAGCTGATTCCGTCCTCTCCGATATTCTTTTTTCCCGAAAGGTATAACTCTACTTTCCAGGAATGTCCGTGAATGGGTTCGTCCGATCCGTCCGGAAAATAGCGATAGAGAAAATGAGAGGATTCGAAACGTTCCTCGATTCGGATGTAAAATCTTCCTGATTCTTCAAAAAACATAGCTCTTGACTTTCTTTCCCAGGTCTATATATTGGAAGCAGCTGCAACTTCGAGGCGGTTTCGGTTCGACGAGACGCGACTCGGTTTATTTTTCGCGGTTTGCAGAAGCAAAATATCCGTATCGTTTGAATTCGAGTGCGGTATTTTAGTGATAGGAGATATTCAATGACAGAAGTGGTCAAGCCAAGATTTTATAAGGAAATGACTGTAGGTGAGGCTATGGCTGTTCACCCGGAAGCGGGGCTCGTTTTTTCAAGCTACCATTTAGGCGGTTGCTCACATTGCTCCATCAACGAACTTGAAACGATCGAGCAAGTTTGTATGGGCTACGGTGTGGAAGTCGACGTATTGATCGAAAGCCTGAACAATCTTCTCGAAGACTCGGAAGACTAAAAATAATCCCGGGGAAAATTCGTTTCTCCGGGGACTTTTCCGTTCCTCTTCATTCCTCCTTTTTTAAAATCCGTTTTCAACCATTTACCGATCGTCGTAAAAGAACAGGTATCGGTAGCGATCTTCGTTCCGTCGATTTTCAATCAACCTTCCCATCTTCCATTGTTATAAAACCGATGCACGCGCGACATTCCTTCTTTCAACATTCACTACGATGGATCGGATTTTTTTGGTTCTTCGGTTTCGTCGCTCCTTTCTCCGTGGAAGCGATTCGAATAGAAGTGTTCGTTCCCTTGTGCGACGGAACTCAGCTCGCGTGCGGAAAAGGAAAAGCGGGAGATGTCCGTTCACTCGAAGGAAATCTTTACTGGGGCGCAGCCTACGGCGTGGAATCGTTTTTTAAGAAGGCATCCGGCTACAAAGTCGTCGAACGCAGCGATGAAAGACAAGGTTCTCCCGTTTTAAGACGACTTCGGGTGGAACGAATTCCTCAAAAGGGAGAACAAAAAGTTTCGATTCTATTTCACGCGTATGCGGGAGACAGGATCGACGACGCGTTAAGCGACTTCTTAAATGCGAGCGCGGGAAACAGCGGATCGGATCTGATCGTATGGGCGGGTCACGATCGATTGATGGATCGTTTGCCTCCGAATTGGAAACGGTCGTCGAATTCTCCGAAACCGACCGCGGTCTTAGCTTGTGAAAGCGAAAAATACTTCGGCCCCGTTCTGCGGTCGATCGGTTCGACTTCCGTCGTTTTAACGAGAACGTTTATGGCGCCCGAAGCGTATCTGATTCAAGCGTTAGTCGACACCGCCGCAAAATCCGGTGTTAAAGACAAACGCGCGATTCGATCCGCCTTAGTCGATTCCTATGCAAAGTATCAACGCATTTCCAAACGCGCCGCCGGAACCGTGTTTTCGAAATTGGATTAAACCGAAAACCTATTTGAAACGCAAATCGCGCAGCTCGAGAGATGTTCGGAGCGTTTACGAAGCGGCGGGAATGTAGTAATACCGAACTCCGGCTTTTCGAAAATAATGACGGATGCGATTGTCTTCGCTCCGAATCTCCGCGTTTTCCAGAGATTTGAGACCTTTTCGGAACGTTCCTTCGTTGATCTGAAGTATTTCGCCTAACGTATCAAAGCGGTAGAATTCCAAACCGGTTTCACGCTTTAAAACGAGCAAATTCATCGTAAGAAAACTTTCGTTTCGATATTCCTCTTCGGAAAGTCCGTATACGAACGCGCTCGGAAAAATCCGATAAACCTGTCCTTTGTATTCGACCGTGTTTTTTCTTCGGTCCAAATCCTTGAGAATGGTATACGAAGAACGATCCGTGATGAAGTAAATCGTTCCGCAGCGAAACGTAATGTATTGGTTTCCTTTTTTGTTCGTGGCCGAAGGAAGCACAACGCCGGATGAAATCATATCCCCGGGAGAATAATGATGTTCCGCGATTTTTTCGAGACGGTTGCGTAAGGATTCATCTAGAAATTCCACCGAATCGGTTCGTTTCATCTTTCCGAGCTGATGAAAGATGCGGTCGAACTCGTTTTTTTCGTAACCCTTGTTGCGTACGAACGTATCGAGCTGCTTCTTGAGGGTTTTCAGTCGAATCTGAAAATAGGGAGAATCGTTTTTCCCGGCAAGACTGAACATCTCATCCCAAAGAGTTTCGAGTTCGCGGATCTCGTCCTTTTGGTCGAAGGTCTTTTTTTCGACCTCTTCCAAAATGCTTTCGAACTTATGTTTTAAATCGAAAAAGAATCGGGAATCTCTAACCGGGTCCATACGTGTTCTCTTTTAATATCGGACAGTTTCAATTTTTGGAAGAATTTTCGGATCTCTTTCGCGAATTCTTTTCGCACAAACGCGGCTGCAAAGCGGCCGGAGCATTTCGAACGACCCGTAGGGAGTGAGATGAGTTCAATAGCGGCAGAGCGCGGTTCTTTTCATGCAATGAAAAGAAGGCGCCCGCCATCCTTTTAGTTGGCGTGTTTTCTACTCTTAATGGAAAGAATGATTCCGACCGCGGTCATGGACATGATCAAATGGGACCCTCCGTAACTCATAAACGACAACGGAATTCCCGTGACGGGCATAAGACCGATCACGATCCCGATATTGATCGCCATGTGATAGAAAAGAAGCGCGACGATCCCCGAAGCGAGAAGCGATCCGAATCGGTCCTTACTTTCGTAACTGATCTGAAGTCCTCGAAGCGGTATCGAAAATAAAAAGAATAACAAAAACACCGAACCTAAAAATCCGGTTTGTTCCGCCCAAGAGGCGAAGATGAAGTCGGTGCTGGATTCTGGTACGTGAGGAATTCTTCCTTCCGTCATCTCGGCGTTCATCAGACCTTTTCCGAAAAATCTTCCCGATCCGACCGCGGGTTTGGACGCGCGCAATTGATAACCCGCGCCTTGTTTGAATTCTTCCGGATTTAAAAACGCAGTGAGTCGAACGACCTGGTTTTCGCGGAACGGTACCGTCTTCATCACGACGACCGCGGAGATCAGGCTGATTCCCAAAATCCCGAGAGGAATATAATATTGTCGTAATGTTCTGCTTCCTCGCGCGATTCGGATTCCCACCATCACGAGACTCGCGATCAAAAAGATCGCTCCGAACGTCAAAAGAAGTTTTTGATTGGAAAGAATCTTAAAGAAGAATCCTCCTTCCACTTCCACGACTTGATCGACCACTTCCTTCAAGGCGTTGAGAGTCTTCGGTGTGAGGTTCGCGGCTTTGAGATCCTTTCCGTCCAAAGCCAGCCAAATCTTTCCTCCGAGTCTGTTGACCACGGACAAAAGATCCGTCTTTCCGGTTCTTTGCAGGAAGTCGGAGATGTCGTTGATCAAGGTCAATCTGGAATATTCCACGAACATAGGAACCATCAACGTGATTCCTCCAAACGCAAGCAAAGATCCGATATGGAGAATGTCCGCTCCTCCGAGAAAGAGCATCGTAAAAAGGATCGGCAGAAACGAAACCGCGGTTCCGAAGTCAGGCTGCAATAGAATGAAGATCATCGGAACGATCACGATCACGAACGGAATCGAAAGAACTACGAGATTTTTCATGTCCTTCTCTTTCAGTACCATGAACTGACCGAGCAGAATCACCGTGGACAACTTCGCGAACTCCGAGGCCTGAATCCCGATCGGTCCGATCTTAAGCCAAGAACGCGCCCCTCTTCCGGAGGGCAAGTGACCGATCCCCGGTATCAACGTGATCATCAGTAAAAAGACGGTAAAGACGTAAATCACGAGGGCGTAAGCGCCTAACAACTGATAGTTGACTCGGGATACGAAATACATGATCACAAGGCCGATGATGAAGTAAAAAAGCTGACGATACCACTTTCCGGGTCCGTCCTCGAAATTGACTTCCTGACTGTAGAGAGTCAATACGCTGCAAAGGACGACGATGACGACGGAGATCACCAAAAAGTAATCGATCTTTTCAATGGACTTATCTGGCTTCAAGCGTTCCCTCCTGTCCCGTCGACGGCAAAGAAGGCGGTGCGACTCCATCTTGCGATTTTTTGAATGTTCCCGGTGGAAACGCCGCGTGAAACATTTCTCTCGCGACCGGCGCAGCTCCCGCGGCTCCACCGACCCCGTATTCCACGAATACTACGATTAACACTTGTTCGCTGGCGGGAGCGTTTGCAGGCGCGTATCCCACGAACCAAGCGTGGTTGGAACCGGACGCCCCTCTTCTTCTCGTCTGAGCCGTTCCCGTTTTTCCGGCGATGTCCGGTAAGTACGGTTTGTTCAAGACATACGCCGCGGTTCCGCTTTTGACCACGAGCTTCAATCCTTCTTTGATCGCTTCCACCGAAGATTGATTGATCGGAATGTCTCTTAATATTTGCGGGGTCGTTCTGTTGATGATGGAGTTATCAACCGGATCTCGGATCTCACTGACAACGTAAGGTTGATAGATCTGTCCTCGATTGAGAAGACCCATGTAAAACAAGGCCATTCCCATCGGGGTGGAAGAAATAAATCCCTGACCGATCGAAAGGTTGATCGTATCTCCGTCGAACCACTTCGTTCCGTACGTTCTCTTCTTCCAAGCGGAGGAAGGAACGAAACCGGTGATTTCTCCGGGAAGATCGACCTTGGACTTATTCTCCAATCCGAAAAGGCGGGAATAATTTAAGATCGCGTCGGAACCGAGTTTATAACCGAGGTTGTAAAAATAAACCGAACAGGATTTCTGCAAGGCGTGCGCGAGGTCGTTGGTTCCGTGACCGCCTTTTTCCCAACACATAAAGACCTGATCGGGAACTCCCGCAAACGTGGACTTGAGTACGAAACTTCCGTTGCAGGAATACGAAGTTTCCGGAGTATATCCGATCTTGTGTTGGCTTTCGAGAGCGGCAAGAGCGACTAACGTTTTATACGTCGACGCGGGAGGAAACTTGGATTGAATCGCGAGATTCAAAAATCCTCCGTTGTCCTTTACGCGTTTGAAATGTCCGGTCCGATCCGCCTTATTCTTTCCGGATAGGATGTTCGGATCGTAACTCGGATTGGAAGCCATCGCGAGAATTTCACCCGTGGCGACCTTGATCGCGATCGCGGTTCCTCTGCTTCCTTTGAGAGCCTTGTGCGCGGCGATCTGAATGTCCTTATCGATGGTCAGAATTAAATTATTACCGGGAGAAGAATGTTCGACTACGCGTTCTTCTTCGATGTTTCCCTCGGAACTTCGTTTTTGGATTCTAAATCCGTCCACACCTCGAAGTTCGGAATCGTATTCCAATTCGAGTCCGTTCTTACCTAGATATTGATAGGACTTGATTTCACCGGCTACGAGATCGTCCCGGGTCGGTTTACCGATATAACCGGTAACGTGCGCGAGCGCAGGTCCCATTTTGTAGATTCTTCTCGGAGAAGGAAGAAGAATGATGTATTTGGATATATTATCGAATACTGATATTCTTTCCTGTTGTGCTGTGGTGATTCCTTCCAGCAAAACGATCGGCTTTTTGGATTTGAGATTTCTGGAAAAACGGGGTTCGATCAGTTCGTCTTCGTAATACGAAATCGGAATAGAAAGCGTTCTTGCAAATTCGTGGATAAACGCTTTCGTTGCGGCGGGATCGTATTTGAATAAGGAAGTATTTAAGATCGCGTCCAGGGAAGAATAGTTCGAAACGAGCGCCATCGAAGTTTCAGGCGTAAGAAAGTTCCGATCGAACATTTGACCGCGGGCCGCCGGCATGATCTCGCTCTTCCGTACGAACTTCTCCGCTTTGAGAGCGTTGTCCGTTCCATTGAAGATCTGCAGATTGAAAAGCTGAAAGATAAACGACGCGAGCGTGAATACTACGAGACCCGAAAAGATATAAAGTCGAAGACGGAAACTTCTTTCGAGTCGGTACTCCGACGCAGACTGAGCGCCGCCGAACAACTTACGCGTCCCCCATGTGATCCAATTGATAGATCCAGGTCAGCGCGTAAAAGAACGCGGGGGCGATGAGCGCGTTGAAGATCGAAGTGAAGAATAAGGAATAACTCATATTCTCATGAAAGAACAACGAGAAGAGATAATAGGTCGCCACTCTCGTGACGAACGTGATCAACAAAGAATAGATCGTGATCGAAAGATAATTCTCGTGATACGCGGAACGCGCGAATTTTCCCACGAGATAACCGATCAGACAAAACGTCAAAGAATGAAGTCCGATTTTATACGTGACCACGTTCCCCGCGGCGATTTCTCCCCCGAGTCCCGAGTCGGTTAAAAGACCTCCGAAAAATCCGATCCAAAGTCCGTAGAGTGGACCTCTTCTCAACGCGAAAAAAAGCACGAGAAGAATCATAAAGTCCGGTTTGATCGCGGAGCCGATCTCGAACAGATTGGAGCCGTTCAAAAAGTGCGCGATTAGGATACCGACGGCGATAACGAGTTTTTCTAAGATCATTGCAGGTCGTCCTCGCTCGGTGCGGCGGAAGGATTTTTAGGCGCGTTGGTTTGCGGTTTATTCCCGTTAGGCGAAAGAGGATTCTTGGATTGATTCTCTTTTTGACGATCTTCTCCCGGATAATTGAGTTCTCCGAAATACGGATTTTCGATCGTGATGTTTTGTCCTTCCGGCCAAGTCTCCAGCCACTTCTCGGGCAGCTTGAGAATGATCGTTACGCTTTCGAGCATCTCGAAACGAACGAACGGTTTTAAGAATGCGGTTTTGAAACTTCCGTTTCGTTGTCCTTCTTCCGTGATAAGTCCGACCGGAATTCCCGCGGGAAAAACACCGCCTCCTCCGGATGTATAAACCGGTTTCCCGATCTTACTCAAGGACTCCGTGTATTGAATCATCTCGCTCGGGCCCATCGGATATTCTCCGAACACTCTCGGGTCGATGATGATCCCGCTGTCGATATAATTCAAAAGAGCTTCGGTTCCTCTTCCCGAGTTACCGGAAAGATTGGCCCATAGATTCGTATCGGGCATCGAAACTCCCATGTTGAAGTTGGAGTTGATGAGAGGTTGAACGACGGCCGATCCGCCTGTGACGGCGATCACTTTCCCGACAAGGGCTTCGATGATCGCGCCCTTTTGATCCACGGCTCTTGCGGTCACGGGCATATAGGGTTTGAGTCCCGCGTCCGCGCCTTTGTCGATGATGATGGTTCTATAAATCGAGTTCAAACGAACCGATAAAACTTCTGCCTTGATGCTTGCGTATTTTTGTCTGCTTTGAAAGCGAAGTTCTTTGCGGAGAGAATCGTTTTCACGGTTCGCCTTTTCCAAATCCTGAGGAAGAAGTTTGTAATCTTCCATGACAGCGACGCAAGAATCCCTTTCCTTGCGGACGGTTTCAAACGATTCTAACTTGTTGTAAGCGCCTTTGAAAAATCCACCGAAGGAATCGATGGAACCCGAAACGATATCGCCCACTCTTTGAAAGCTGGCGATTCCTCGAACGATTACGTTGCTTCGGAACGTTAAGGATAGAATGGAGAATAAAACGCAAAAGAGGAGTGAGACCGTCTCTTTACTTCGGCTGAGCTGAAACCATAACATCGAATCTTCTTTTGCTCCCGGCCGTGATCCGAACGATCTGACGTTCGTCCGGAGTTACGGCCCGTTTCGTACGAAACTTCTTAACGAATTCCCGGCTTGATGTATTTCAACTCGTCCAGATACTTTCCGGTTCCGAGAACCACACAAGTCAATGGGTTCTCCGCACGGAAAACGGGAACTCCGGTTTCCTTGGAAAGATATGTTTCGAGTCCTCTTAAGAGGCAACCGCCTCCGGTCAGAACGATTCCTCTTTCCACGATATCGGATGCGAGTTCGGGAGGAGTTCTTTCCAGAACTCGTTTGATTCCGTCTAAGATTTCGTCTGTCGGTTCCTTGAGTGCTTTGCGGATCTCGTTGGATTCCAGTTCGAGAGTTCTCGGTAAACCGGAGATTGCGTCTCTACCGCGCACTTCCATCGTCTCCGCTTTCTTTTCCGGATACGCGTTTCCGATGGTGAGCTTAATGTCTTCCGCGGTTCTTTCCCCGACGACCAGGTTGTATTGGTTTCTGAGATATTTGATGATTGCTTCGTCGAACTCGTCCCCGCCGGTACGGATGGATTCTGCGATTACCATTCCCCCGAGAGAGATCACGGCGATTTCCGTGGTTCCCCCGCCGATATCCACGATCATGTTTCCGGCAGGTTCGTTGATCGGGATGTTCGCTCCGATCGCAGCGGCAAGCGCTTCTTCAATGAGGAAGATTTCGCGCGCGCCCGCTTGTTCCGCCGATTCACGAACGGCGCGTCGTTCCACCTCGGTAATTCCGGACGGAACTCCGATCACGATTCTTGGTTTTACGAAAGTGGTGCGGTTGTGCACTTTCGCGATAAAATAACGGATCATTTTTTCGACGGTTTCGAAGTCTGCGATTACCCCGTCTTTCATCGGACGGATCGCCACGATTTCGCCGGGAGTTCTACCCAACATACGCTTTGCTTCCTGCCCTACTGCGAGAACCTTTCCGGTCGCTGCGTGAACCGCAACTACGGACGGTTCGGAAAGAACAATCCCCTGTCCTTTAACATGCACCAGAGTATTTGCCGTCCCCAGGTCAATTCCCATATCGTTGGAAAACAGGGCATAGAGATTATCAAATATCATTTCGTGTTACCTTTCAACCGCGGAGGTTTTTTATCTTTATTATCTGTTGAAAACGGGAATTCCTGCAGAACTTTCCGCATTTTAACGGTTTCAATAATTTCAGCGGTGAGGTTCCCGGCAACCTCAAAACAAAAAAATCAGAAAACAAATTAAGCTGGATTCGATTTTAGCGAAAAAGCAATCTGTTCAACCATGGTTCAGGAAAAACCTCTCGCGGCCATCGACCTAGGCACCAATTCATTCCACATGATCATCGTTCGGGTTCGCACAAACGGAACCTTCGAAGCCATCGCAAGAGAAAAAGAATCCGTTCGCTTGGGCAATCGACTGCAAGAAGGCGGGCCGATCGACCCCGACTCGTTTCGAAGAGGAATCGATTGTCTGAAACGATTCAAGATTCTCGCGGAAAGCGCAGGCGCGGAAATTAGAGCGGTCGCTACGAGCGCGTTACGAGAGGCTTCCAATCAGGAAGAATTCTTAGAAGCCGCATACCAAGAAGCCGGTATATCCATCGATGTGGTGAGCGGCTATGAAGAAGCCCGTTTGATCTACTTCGGAATCCTACAGGGCATCCCCGTATTCGACCGGAAGATCATGATGATCGACATCGGCGGAGGAAGCACGGAAATTCTCGTGGGCCACAGAGGAAACATTCTCTTCTCCAAGAGTTTCAAGTTAGGAGCCATCCGACTCACCGAAAAATTCTTTAAGGAAGAAACCCTTTCCAACTCCGACATCCGAAAGTGCAGATTGTATATTGAAGAGATGCTTCTTCCCTTCCGCAAAATCCTGCGCGATTTAAAACCCGATTTGGTCGTGGGTTCGTCGGGAACGATTCAAGCGATTGCTGGAATGATTCTCGCGTCCCGGGGAGAAACCGAAGAAATTCCGCTCAACAACTTCTCCTTTGTAACCCCGGAATTCAAAAAGATCCGCAACCTGATTTTGGAAGCGGACACATCCAAAAAGCGAGCCAAGATCCCGGGACTCGACAGCAAACGCGCGGACATCATCGTGGGAGGAACGCTCATTTTGGAAGAAGTCTTCGACCTCGCCAACGTGCCCGCGTTGACCGTTTCCGAGTTCGCGCTCCGGGAAGGAATCGTGTACGACACGATCCGAAAATGGGAACACTTCGAGAACACCGAACATTCCAAACATCTAGACGACATTCGACAAACTTCGGTGCATAACTTTATGCTCTCGTTTTCCCGGGACGAAGAATATTCCCAAAGAGTCGCCGATCTGAGTCTGCAGATTTTCGATCAGCTGAAACCCCTGCATAAACTCGGACAGGAACAACGCGAACTTTTGGAAGCGGCCTCGCTTTTGCACGAGATCGGACAATCGATCTCCCATTCCGCATATCACAAACACAGTTATTATATGATCCGAAACTCGGAGATGCTCCTCGGCTTTACTTTTTTGGAAATCGAAATCATCGCTTTGACGGCGCGGTATCACAGAAAGAATACTCCGAAACCGAAACACAGGGAGTTCAACAAGCTCGCGGAAAAGAATCGGACCTTGGTGAGTCAGCTTTCCGCAATCTTGAGAATCAGCTCCGCGTTAAACCGAAATCGGGGCGGTCTCGTTCCGACCGTAACGTGCAGGATAGAGAAGAACCAGATCCGCTTTCTGCTCAAGACCAGCAAGGGATACGATCCTTCTTTGGAGATTTGGGCCGCGGAAGAACAAAAGACGGCGTTTGAAGAAACCTTCGGTTACTCGGTGGAATTTGCGGCGGCTCCGTAACGTTGTCGCCGCCCGCGTTTTTATAATCAGGAATCGAGAAAGAATCCTTGCTGAAACAAACGGAATTTTATTCAGAAAAATCGGAGGAGAAGACTGTTGAAATGAATATGATACGCAAATACGCGCATACGATGCTTCTTCCGCTTTCTTTGTTTATATCCTGCGCACTCAGTCTTGTCTTAATCGAACTAAGAATCGTCTTATCCGGAAAACAAAATTACGTCTTTCTAAAGTGGAATCTGATCTTAGCGTTGATCCCGGTGTTGATCGCCTATTTCTTATGGTTCTATTACGAGGTCAGAAAGAGATCGATCGATTTTTTCTTCGTACTTCTCATTTTAGTTTGGCTCGTTTTTTTTCCCAATTCTCCGTATATCGTTTCCGATTTCATCCATCTAAAATCTAAACCGGGAATTCCGCTTTGGTTCGATATTCTGCTGATCTTTTCGTTTGCATGGAACGGATTGTTCTCCGGCTATTTATCCCTGAGAATCATCCACAATCTATTGAACGACGAATTCAACGCGTTCGTAAGCTGGTTGTTCGTTTCAGCGGTAGCGCCCCTCTCCGCGCTCGGAATATATATTGGAAGATTTTACAGATGGAATTCCTGGGATATCATAACAAATCCGCTCGCGCTTTACGAAGACATGATTGAGATTCTGATTCGTATCAGGGGAAATCAAAAATTGTTTGGAATTTTGGTATTGATGTCCGTATCGATTTTCTTCGGCTATCTGATCATCTATGCACTAACGCGATTCTCTTCACACTTGAAGAAAAACGAAGCTTAACCTGAAAACTCAACTTCCCGGCAAAAATGCGTCCAAGAACGAAACGCGGGCGCCGAACTATAGGTCATATACATTCAATATTCAGAATATTCTTTTTGACAACGGAGAAAGGCTTTTATGAATTCAAAATGGAAACTCGGTTCGATCGTAGCAGGCGGCGTTTTTCTCTTCCTCTTTTTCTTTCGTCTCGCTTACGGATACGCATACGGCTCCCGATCTTCCGGAATGGAAGTCGCCGACAACTATCGCTCCTTTCTAGGCGGAGAAAACTCGTTCAACAAACAGAACATCGCTTCCAAAAAGATTCGCTACGAAAACACGGGGTCGGCTCCCAAAAGCGTGGATCAAAAATACGAAAAAGTCGCAACGATCGAATCGCAATCTTCGGACATAAAAGCGGACGAGAAAAAGATCAGGGAATCGATCAACGCGAGCGGGTCGGTGATTCAGTACGAAAACAGCTCCGGCCTGAAACAGAGAAAAAACCGAGTCGTCAAACTCGCCGTAGGCGTTCCTCCGGAGAAGTTCGACGAACTCGTCGAACAATTCAAACAGATCGGAAAAACACTGTTGTTGACGATCGATAAAAAGGACAAGACGAACGAATACAAGGACTTGCAGGCAAAGAAAGAATCCCTGTTAAAAACGAGGAACTCCTTAAACTCTCTTAAGAGCAAAGGAGGAAGAATCGACGAATTCGTGACCCTCGAAAATCGAATCCTGGAAATCGAAGACGAAATCCAAAAGCTCGGAATCAGCTTGGGAGAATTCGATTCCGAAAACGAATTTTGCACCGTCTTACTTACGTTATACGAAAACAAATCCTCGGACGAGATCGGAATCTTTCATCGAATCAAGGTCGCACTCGAATGGACGATTAAATATTATCTTCTATTGACGTCTTCATTGTTGTTCGCGGCCTTATTGATTCACTATTCGTTTCCGCTGTTGGAAAAAATCAAAGACTTTGTTACGAAAAGAATTTCTTAAGAACAACCGCTTGTTGCTGCGATCTCGGATGTTTTCATACGGCCCGATCTAAACGATACGATCGTCCGATCAGAGATGGAAACTTCTTCTGAGATCGCACAGCGGAAGAATTTTGTAAGGAACTTCTGAATCACAAAAACGCCGAAGGCGGATTGAAAACGTCGTTTAAACGGACAAGATCGAAATCGTTGATCGTGTAGATTCTCGTATTCGGGATTGGGAAGTCCTTTTCTCTCTGCGAATTAGTTGTTCCGACAAAGCGTCTGCTTTGAAAATCGATTGATTCTTTCAATGAACCTCGATGCGAATTTTTGTTTTTCAAAAATCAACGATCCTATAAAACGGAACGGCGCTTTCCAAATCAAATCCAAGAGGATTTTCATGAACGTCGATCAAGTGATGAAAGAATTAAAAAGTATGGGATCGGAATCCGTCAAAAAAATCTTTATCAATCACGGAGCCAAGGGAGACGTTTTCGGCGTAAAAGTGGGAGATCTCAAAAAGATTCAAAAGAAAATCAAAAAGGACAACGAACTTTCTTTGCGGTTATACAAAACGGGGAATGTCGATGCGATGTATCTCGCAGGTCTGATCGCGGATGAAAAACGGATTCAAAAAAAGGATCTTCAATCTTGGGTAAAGAACGCCGGTTCTCCCATGATCAGCGAATGCACGGTCGCATGGATCGCCGCCGAAAGCAAGTACGGATGGGAACTCGCCAAAGAATGGATCGAGTCCGACAAAGAAAGCGTCGCCTCTTCCGGTTGGAGCACTCTTTCGAGTTTATTGTCCATCGTTCCCGACGATCAAATCGATCCGAAAGAAATTTCTAAACTTCTCAAACGAGTGGAAAACCAAATTCATAAGTCGCAGAATCGGGTTCGCTATTGTATGAACGGATTCGTCATCGCAGTCGGCGGTTTTTATAAGGCGCTTTCCGAAGAGGCCCTCGAAACGGCAAAAAAAATCGGCAAGGTCGAAGTCCTGATGGGTAACACGGCGTGTAACGTCCCGGATGCTCCCGAATACATTCTGAAAATGAAGAAGATGGGAAAGATCGGGAACAAGAAAAAGATGGCGCGTTGTTAAGCGACATCTAAAACATACGCCTTCTTTCGTTTTAGCGAAGAATTTCTTCCGCCAAAATCGGAATCAGTTTTCTCATCCCGCAAACGTTTAAGTGCGTATAATCCCCGAAGTCTTTCGAATCAAACTTGCGGCTACCTACTTTTAAAATCGGAATTTCCTTTTCTATAAGAATCGATTCCCAGATCGACACCTGAGGGAGAGGAGAAACTCTTTCGTCAAAGTCGGGACGAAACGGCAAAGAGAGAGCCAACACGGAAACGTCCTTCGACTTTAGGTAGGCGAATAGATCCTTCCAAGCTTCCAAAGAGGACTTTCTCGTCTTCTGAAGGGCCAATTCCGGATTCGGAGGCAAATCGATCGGACGCTCGTTCCGAACGCAAATACCGTCAAAAGAGGTTCGACTCCCCCAATTCAAGTATCCTTTATTTTTTGAATATTCGATTTCCAGAAATCGATTTTGTTCCGCATTCCGTTTCCATTTTTCGAACGGATTTCCGTGTAGAAGCCGATCCAAATTCTTTTCCGAATAACTAAACTCGTCCCCCTCTCCCACGATTTTAAACGAGGTGGAAACTCCCGCGTTCAAACGCAGAAACGGGAAAGCTCTTCCTAAAAGGTAAAAAATTCCGTTCGAAAGAGTTTTGAGATAAAAATCGCTCCACTGTTGCGTTGTAAAAATTTCGAAATGAAAAGAATCGTAATTCAACACGAGACTTCGATGAGCGCTTGCAACATCCATATCCGAAAGCGAAAATACGGAACCGTTTACGATCACAAGATGCGGTTTGATTCCGATTTTGGATTCGTAGTCCTTATAGCGCAAAAGCATCCCTTCGGGTTGTTCCGAGGGCCGAGGTAAAAACCAGATCGGACGACCGATTTTCTTTTCCAATTCCTGCGGATGAATTCCGGAAAGAATCTGACTGTCTCCCAAAAATACGACGGGAGCTAAAGCTTTCGATCTCTCGAAACCCGATTCCGTAAGCAAGGAAGAATCGATCCTCGAAAGGCGATCGTAAAGAAATGAATTTTTTTCCTGGAACGGAATTAAAAACGGAAACGCGGCGAATTGAATCCCGGCAAGAAAAACAAAGAATACAAGAGTATAAAATAGTAAGCTTTTATAATTCATCGAATCTTATCCCGCCCCCAAATTCTTCAAAATCTACTTTGAAAAACGATAATTCGGGATTTGCTCTCCTCACAGTCCTTTCTAAAATTGAAAGTAAAAGAATTCCTTTTTCTCAAATACGCCGAAGAGAAAAAACAACACGGCAATCCCGAAGGACAAAGGAATCCATCGAATCGGTTGATTCACGATCCGATCCAAAAAGGAATCCGTTCCTCCGGCAAAGATCATCCAAGGCTCCACGACAATCAACGGAAGCAAAAGGAAAACCAACTTCCCGGCAAAGATCCCGTTCCAATACAATCCCCCCGAGGCATTCAAAACAAGAACCCAAAGTTCGCCCGGAGATCGAACCTGAAACAAAAGCAAGCCCAAAGCGAACATCCAGAAAGTGAGCAAAACGCCCCCGACCTTCAAAACCCATTCTAAAATTCGAATATTCGAAGAAACGAATTTGAGAACGCATTTCTGAAAGAGGTTATATCCGACCACCTGCAATCCGCAATAACAGCCCCAAACAAGATATCCGTAGGTCGCCCCGTGCCAAAGCCCGCCCAAAACCCAAACGATCATTAGATTTACATTCTGCCTTAAAAGGGAAACACGGTTTCCTCCGAGCGGAATGTAAAGATAATCGCGGAGCCAAGTGGACAAGGAAATATGCCAGCGCTTCCAAAACTCGGCAGGACTCGAAGAGATAAACGGAAAATTAAAATTGAGAGAGAGACGGAAACCGAGAGCCTTGGCAAGTCCTCTCGCCGCGTCCGTATAACCGCTAAAGTCCGCGTAAACCTGAAAGGCAAAACAGAACGCGATCCAGAAAATCATTCCGGGTTCCAGATTCATTCCCGGTTCCATCGCTCTTCCCGTAAAAAGAAGAAGATGATCTCCGATAAAGACCTTCTTAAAGATTCCCCATAAGAAAAGAATCGCTCCGGACAAAAATCCTTCGCTCGTAACCGTTCGTTCGTTTTCGATCTGGGGCAATAGGGAATCCGGTCTTTCGATCGGACCTGCAAGCAACAAAGGAAAAAAGAGATCATACACTCCGAATCGGACAAAATTCGTGCAAGGAAGAATTTTTCCGGAGTTTATATCCGAAAGATAACTGATATTGTGGAACGTATAAAACGAAATTCCGACTGGCAGAAGAATTTCCGGGATCTTCACCGCGGCGCTCGGAGACAGAACGCCCAAAGTATCGTTCCAAATACTTAATAAAAACAGAATATACTTAAAAAAGATCAGAATCCCCAAGTTGAGAACGATCAAAAACGCGAACCATCTTCGTTTTGTTGCGCCCTCCGCTTTGCCCAAACGGATTCCGCCCGCAAAGTTGAACGCGATGCAGAATAAAAGAAGAAGAACCATTTCCGGTTTCCAGAAGCCGTAAAAGAACAATCCTCCGAAAAACAAAAGACGGTTTTGTCCGAGCGTTCCCAGACGCAGATAAAGGACGTAGAATACGATAAAAAATACGAGAAAATTCAGAGAATTAAAGAGCATTCTCTATCAGGATTCTTCGAGGAGTTCGAGAATTCTTTCCTTTTCTTTCGTGTCTGCGGGATAACAAAGAGTGTGTTGAATCACGGAAGTCTGAAAGTCTTTCGACTTGCGGTCCGTATCGTTGAGTTTGTTTTTGATCTTTCGGATCAGAATCTGCGTTTCTTCCCGGTCCTTGCCGTCGAGAATCACCGCGAATTTTCCCTGACCGATTCTGTAGTTGTAATCGGCTTCGGAAAGATTCTCCTGGATCGCCTTGCGCAATTCTTCGCTGTAAGTAGCGAAAAACCCCGAACCTTTGAGTTTTACCATACGGGATACATTCTGAACTTTGAATATAGTTAAACTAAAGGAGCTGGCCAGCCTCGCCGCCTTGAGAATCATTTCCTGAACTCGTTCCTCGACGGGACTAAACGGATCTTTGAATACGGAATCCCTCTCTTCGATGAGGAGAAGATTGGAAAAAACCGGGGCGAGAACTTCCGATATTCCCACGGCGGTTTCCCGATCCGTATCGGTCCAAGGAACGTCCGTCTCGTGAACGATCAGCATTCCGACTAACCAGTGTAAGTTGATAAAAGGAATCACGATAAAATCGGACATGAGACCGAGTTCGTCGTTGGATAACTTCTGCATCAACTCGGGATGTTTTCGGAAGTTTTCGATCCGAAAGACTCCGGGAATATTGGAAACGATTCCTACGATGGAACTTTCCAGAGGAAGCGTAAAATTGCCGACGTGTTCGGGGGTAAGAAGGTTGGAGGCGAACACTCGGAACTCGTTCTTAGTATGCCCGTCCAAAATCATAAAGGTCGCGCGGCGGACCTTCAATTCTTCCTTAAAGGTTGCGATCAGTTTATCGTATGCGTCGTCCATGCTTCGAACGGAAGCGTAATCGCGCGCAAGAGAAATGATCAGTTCGTTGGTGCGAATGACTTCCTTCAGGCTTTGGTTTTCCTGATGGAGCTGTTCCGTATCGTAGATTCTTCTATAAACGGAACCCGCGATTTCTCCGATGATCTTCAGGAACTCGAGATCCTCGATCGTATAATCCTCTCCGCTGATCGTTTTGCTCAGAATCATAATCCCGAAAAAATCGTCGAGGTAGCGGATCGGAACTAAAAGTTCCGCTTCGGATTGCCGAATGATTTCTTTTTCTTTTGCGGGAAGCGCGGGTTTTAAAAGTTCCTTCGCATACAAAACGGAACCGGCATTCTTTACCGCGTGATAAATTTCCTCTTCGGAAGAAATCGTCCACTCCTGATTGAAGTGCTCGCCTTGATAATCTTCCAAACGGAAAAATTCCTGATTCCCGTTTTTCGAGGAGAAAATTCCGATCGATTCGCTTCCGATTTGTCCCATGACAGAAAACAAAAGATTCTCGAAGAAGTTCGCAAAGTCCGTGGAAGCGCCGATCTCTTTGCTGATTTCGAAAACGGAAATATAGTTGTCCAATTTTTTTCGGGAAGCGATCTGCAGATCGATCGGAGACGTGGAGAAATTGGAATCGTCGTCGAATAAGAATTCGCCCTCCTCTCCCGAAGGTGACTTTGCGTCCTTTTTCGCGGGAGTCCGATTCGCTTCCTGCTCCGCTTCCTTAACCCAATCTCCGAAAGGATCCTTCTCCTCGAGATCGAAACGGGATTCGTCCTCTTCGTTTTCAAAGGACGGAAGTTCGTCCTCTTTTTTGTTAAGCGAAGTCGTTTCCGGGACAGGTTCCTCTCCGAAAAGTTCGTCCAAACTGAAATCGTCCGAATCGGACGTCTCCGCCTGCGGCGCGTTAAACGGATCTTCCGCAAGCTCTTCGGTATGAGTTCCTTCCGGTTCGGAAAGCTCCGGTGGAAGTTCTAAGAAATCGGTTTCCTTCTCCTCCGAAACGTCCGAAGACAAATCGCCATCAAAGGAAGAGTCGGGAAAGTCCGCTTGAAAATCGTCTCCGCCGAGGTCGGAAAGATCGGATTCAGGCGGCGCCGTAAAATCGGATTCGAAATCCGAACCAGTAGTTTCGATCGGCGGAAGGGAAAAATCCTCGGAGGGAGGAGATAAGGTCGCGGTGGAAGCCTGCGGCTCGGAGATATTTGACGTTTCGTCTAACGTCTCATTTCGCATCCCCAACGCTCTTTGAAGAAAACTTTTTTTGGTGCGAAAGGATTCCGATTTTTTTAAAAGGGATTTTTTTTCGCCGGATTCTCGGCTTTTTGACGAGGACGCACCGGAGGAATCGGATTTGACTAACTTACTGACCCTCTCGAGCAAACCCATCGATCATACACCAATCTGCTTCATCAGTTTTTTATAAAGTTCGAAATAATCGGACTGAGAGAACTCGCGGATCAAATCGTCCGGAAGATTTCCGAGGAGTTCGTCCAGATACGTCATGATCCGTTTCATCTCGTCCTTGGAAGGAACAGCTTCTCCTCCGGCGGAAGGAGCGGCCTGTGCGGCGGATTCTTCCGGAGTTTTACGCAGTTCTTCGAGAGGGGAAAGTTCTTCCTCGTCCGCGTATTCGTCGAGAACGATGACCATCTCTTCGTCCTGAACGGTTTCCGCTGTCGGCACGATTCCGGATTCACCGTTTAACGGTTGTAATGCGGATACGTCTTCGTCCATAGACTCGAACGCATCCAAATCGGAAGCGGCCGGAAGTTCTCCTAGAATTTCGTTTAAGTCCTCGCCTTCCTCTTCCGGAGCTTGAACGTCCGAAAGAAGATTTCCGAGTTCGTCTTCGGACAACGCGATCGGCCCCTCGTCCTCTTCCGAGGATTCTTCGGAAGTAAGAATATGATCGAGTTCATCGGTGGAAAGCGCGATCGGTTCCTCGTCTTCCAACGGAACTTCTTCTTGTTCCGACAAAGGAGCGTCCCAATCGATCTCGCTATCCGCTCCGGGGAATTCTTCGGTATCGGTCGCTTCGGCATCGCCGGTGAGAATATGATCGAGTTCGTCGGTGGAAAGAGCAATCGGCTCTTCCGCTTCCAGATCGGAGTCGGTAGTTTCGGCAAGCGGAGAATCCCAGTCGATTTCGGAATCAGAACCCGGAAACGCTTCCGCAGCTTCCGGTTCCGCATTGTCGGTAAGAATGTGATCGAGTTCGTCGGTGGAAAGCGCG
Organism: Leptospira yasudae; assembly: GCF_003545925.1. Lineage (NCBI taxonomy): Bacteria > Pseudomonadati > Spirochaetota > Leptospiria > Leptospirales > Leptospiraceae > Leptospira > Leptospira yasudae. The sequence continues at coordinate 42,203 of NZ_QHCU01000001.1, forward strand.
ATCGGTTCTTCCGCTTCGGCGTCGTCTCCGTCGAGAAGAGAACCGGATTCCGGTTCAAAATCAAAGGAAGAAGTTTCGGTCGGAACCTCGTCGGAGAGATCCAGATCGCCGAAAGAATCCATCGCGGGCGCTGCGCCTTCTTCTTCCGCGTTGTCCGCGAGTAAATTGCCGAGTTCCTCGTCGGAAAGGGCAATCGGTTCGTTATCTTCCGCGTCTTCCATAAAGGAATCCGCAGAGGCTTCCGTTTCCAACGAGTCCAGATCGTTGGTAGGAAGTTCAAAGTCGTCAAAGGAAAGTGCGTCGTCGTCCAAGGACGCACTCGTTTCCGTTGCCGCTTCACCGATCCCGTCCAATTCGGAAACGGGCAATGAAATGAGATCGTCTTCTTCTCCGGTGGAATCGGAGGTTTCAAAATCGAAGCCGGATTCTTCCGAAGTGGACGGAACTCCGGCCCCCTCTTCCATATCGGAAGAAAGTAGATTCCCGAGTTCTTCTTCGGAAAGCGCGATCGGTTCGCCCTCGTCGCTTTCTTCCAATTCTAAGGTAGAATCGGCCGGTTCAAAGGAGAAGTCGGAATGATCGGGAATCGTTTCTCCTTCTTCCGTTAATCCGAATTCGTCCGGTCCGCCTAAGTCCTGTTCTACGGGAAGGGAGAATGTATCGTCCTCCGAAAACATGGAACCCGTATCTTCGGGAAGAGATCCGTCATCGTGCAGAAGATCGCCGAAACCGTCGATGGAAGGTTCTTCGTCAGCCAAAGAGGTTTCATCCGACAAAAGATTTCCGAGTTCTTCCTCGGAAAGTGCGATCGGTTCGTTGTCCTCTTCATCCAAAGAAGAACCGAGAGAATCGTCCGAAACGAAATCGAATCCGGATTCTTCCACCATTGAAGGAGTAATTTCGTCTAACGCTTCCGGCTCCGCATCGTCGGTAAGTATGTGATCGAGTTCGTCGGTGGAAAGAGCGATCGGCTCTTCCGCTTCGGCGTCGCCTCCGTCGAGAAGAGAACCGGATTCCGGCTCAAAATCGAAGGAAGAAGTTTCGGTCCGAAGCTCGTCGGAAAGATCCAGATCGCCGAAAGAATCCATCGCGGACGCGGGTGCAGCGCCTTCTTCTTCCACGTTGTCCGCGAGTAAATTTCCGAGTTCGTCTTCCGACAATGCGATCGGGCCTTCGTCTTCTTCCGATCCGAGAGAATCGTCCGAGGAAAAATCGAATCCGGTTTCGTCCGATAAGGACGGAACTCCGGTCTCTTCCTCATGAATATCGTCGGTATGCGTGATAAAATCGGGGAGTTCGTCGTCCGCGTCGGACGCTTTCTGAGTCGCCGGCTCTTCCGCACCCGTTCCCAGTATATCGTCCAGTTCGTTTCCGCTCAGGGAAATCGGGCCTTCGTCATCGGTGTCGTCTAACGTCATCGTCGGGCCGGAACTCCAGTCCGGCTCTTCGTTTGCGTCGAGAATCCCGCCGAGCTCCGAGTCGGACAACGTGACATTTTCCTCTTCTTCCGCGACCGGGTTCGAAAAATCCGGCATCGGCGTTTCCGCGTATGCGATTTCGCCTAACTCGTCTTCGGATAAGGAAATCGGACCTTCTTCTTCGTTTAAAAAATCGTCTTCGTCAAAGGACAAATCGCCGTGATCGAGTTCGGTTTGTTGATCGTCCTCCAACGTGAAGTCTTGCAGGGAAAAGTCCGGTTTGACTCCCTGCAGATCGTCTTCATGCAGAGAAATCGGACCTTCCTCGTGAAGATCATCGGGCAATCCGAACTCGTCGAGGTCGTCCAATTCTTCCCCGAAGCTGATCGCATCCGGTTCTTCGGTTAGGTAACTGTCCAGTTCGGAAAAATCCTCGTCGGATTGTTCGTTCTCGTCGGCCGGTATAAAAAACGAATCATCGGATTCTAAATTAGAAATATTGGATGTATGAGAGCTTGCTAAATCGCCTATGTCGAGCAGCTTGTCGATCTCGGCGTCGATGAGAGGATCCGTGAGTTCCAGATCCAAGGAATCCTCGTCCAGATTCAATTCGGATGAGGAAGAAGTCTCTTCCGGATGAAAGGAAAAATCGTTTTCGAAACTCGTAGCGTATTCTTCCCCCGAGCTTGCGACCAGACTTTCCAAAGGATCGGCTCCGATACTCAGATCCTCCAATCCCGCGGATTTGGATGCCTCCGGTTCGTTCGAGCCTAACATGGAATCGATATCGTCGAATTGCAGTTCGTCCATACCGGAATCCTGGCCCCCAGAATTATCATCCTTAATCATGTCGTAGTCTTCCGCCATCTTCCTCTATCATTCTTTCAGTTCAATGACCTGTCCGTCCAGGATTTCCCGGTCCAGGTCTTGTTCGTTCTCGGTATTCTTTTTCATTCCGCCCGCGACACGAATCAAGTCTTCGAGAGTGTCCCCCGCTTTGAGTTTGTAGACGCCGGGTTTGTTTACATTCCCGCGGATCGCCGCCGAAATGCTTTCGGGCTCAAATACGCTTCGAACCCAGTCCCGGTTCCTTCTCAATAGGAAACCGACACTTAAGAATAACACCAGTAAGCCGATGACACGGACGGTTGTTTTCATAAGCACGTTTCCCTAATCTCCATTGTATTCGGAGAAAAGGGAATCTCTGCTACTATTTTCGGTTCGGAGGACCCCTAAAAGTTAGCGCGATGCGACTAAAATTCGGGTTTTTGTTTTTTGGAGGAGAAGATTTTTAGAGTCGGAAGGAGGAAGTTTTTCGGCCTCGGCTAACGCCTTTTTTTCGGCTTCCAAATCGATATCGTCTTTGAGAGCGCCGTGATCGGTAAGAATGCTGACGGAATTTTCCTTCACTTCGATGAATCCGCCTTCGACGGAGAGAGCCTTGACTTTTTCTCCCTTGCGGATCTCCAGAACCCCGATTCCGAGAACCGCGACCAGAGGAGCGTGGTTGGGAAGGATTCCGAAGAATCCTTCGCTGCCCGGAACTACGAGTGAGTCCACCTCTCCCTTATAGAGGATCTTTTCGGGAGAGATTACGGATACGTTCAGTTTATGTGCGGACATGCACTTATCCTTTGTATCCTTTCGCTTTCTCGATCGCGTCGTCGATGGATCCAACCATGTAGAACGCCTGCTCAGGAAGGTGATCGTAGTTTCCGGAAATCACTTCTTTGAAGGAACGAACCGTATCCGCGAGTTTCACGTATTTTCCGGGCGCTCCGGTAAATACTTCCGCCACGTGGAAAGGCTGAGAAAGGAACTTCTCGATCTTTCTTGCTCTTGCAACGAGAACCTTGTCGTCCTCGGAAAGTTCGTCCATACCCAAAATCGCGATGATATCTTGAAGGTCTTTGTATCTCTGAAGAATTCTCTGAACTTCGCGCGCTACGGTGTAATGCTCTTCTCCGAGAACCTGCGCGTTCATCACGCGGGAAGTGGAATCGAGCGGGTCAACCGCAGGATAAATCCCTTTATCGGAAATCGCACGGGAAAGAACCGTAGTCGCATCCAAGTGCGCGAACGCGTTCGCAGGAGCCGGGTCGGTCAAGTCGTCCGCAGGAACGTAAATCGCCTGAACGGAAGTGATCGATCCTTTTTTAGTGGATGTAATTCTTTCTTGGAGCGCACCCATTTCGGTGGAAAGGGTCGGCTGATATCCCACCGCGGAAGGCATCCGTCCGAGAAGAGCGGATACTTCGGAACCCGCTTGGGAGAAACGGAAGATGTTGTCCACGAAGAGAAGTACGTCCGTTCCGATGGAATCACGGAAGTGTTCCGCCATTGTAAGAGCGGATAACGCAACTCGAAGACGAGCGCCCGGCGGCTCGTTCATCTGACCGTAGCAAAGAACGGTCTTGTCGATAACTCCGGATTCTTTCATCTCTCTCCAGAGGTCGTTTCCTTCGCGGGTTCTTTCGCCCACTCCGGCAAATACGGAGAATCCACCGTGTTGTTTCGCGATGTTGTTGATGAGTTCCTGAATCAAAACCGTTTTACCAACCCCTGCTCCACCGAAAAGTCCGGTCTTTCCGCCTTTGATGTAAGGAGCGAGAAGGTCGATGACCTTGATTCCAGTTTCGAAGACTTCCGTCTTGGAAGTGAGTTCGTCGAACGCAGGAGCCGGTCTGTGAATCGGGCGGGTTTCTTTTACTGTGATTGCCGGACCTTCGTCGATCGTTTTACCGAGAACGTTGAAGATTCTTCCGAGAGTAACGTCTCCTACGGGAACGCTGATCGGTTTTCCGGTGTTGGTAACTTCTTGTCCGCGGACGAGACCGTCGGTGGAAGAAAGCGCGATCGCACGAACCGCTTTACCGCCGATATGAGTTTGCACTTCCGCGATGATGGTTTCTTTCTTTCCGGAAACCGTGCCCTCGATTTCGAGTGCGCTATAAATTTCGGGAAGTTCTCCGTTTTCGAATTCGATGTCCAAAACGGATCCGATGATCTGCTTGATTTTACCTTTATTCATCCAAGTCGCTCCAATAACGTGTGATTAGTTCAGTGAATCCGCTCCGGCAACAATCTCGGAAATTTCCTGAGTGATTTTTGCCTGTCTGACGCGGTTGTATCCGCGGGTGAGCAGTTTGATCATTTCAGAAGCCGCGTCTGTCGCGGACTTCATCGCGATTCTTCTTGCGATTTGCTCGGAGCAGTTCGCTTCGAGAATCGCCTTTAAGAATGCGGTTTTTACAACAAGAGGAAGAAGAGACTCAAGCACCAATGCGGGGCTCGGCTCATACGCGATCATATCGCTTACGTTTCCTTCTTTTGCAACTTCGAACGGAAGAACTCTCGTTACTTCCGGTTTTTGAGAAGCGGAAGAGTAATAAACCGTGGAAACGATTTCCACCGCGTCCACTTCTTCCTTAGCGAACAATTCCAAAAAGAGATTCGCGAATTCTTCGGCCTCTTTGTATCCGGACTTGTCGTCGAGATGGGTGTAGGTTTTTTCCGCCTTCTCACCCGCGAACTTGAAGAAGGAAATCCCCTTCTTGCCCACGATAAAGAGGCGAACGTTTACACCCGCTTTTTTCCACTCGGCGACTTTCGCTTTCGCGAGTCTGTTGACGTTGGAGTTGTATCCACCGCAAAGACCGCGGTTTGCAGTAATCACGAGTAACGCGACGGTTTTGATCTTGTCCGGTCTTCTTAAGAACGGGCTGTGAACCAGACCGCTCAGAGACGCAAGAGAAGACACGAGTTCCTTGATCTTGTTGGAAAAAGGATGAGAAGCGTTCACACGGTCGCTGATCTTCTTGGACTTGGCCGTAGAGACCATTTCCATCGTCCGTGTGATCTTTCTCGTGTTCTTGACCGAGGTGATTCTTTTCTTTATTTCCCTTGGAGTTGCCAAAGCGATCCTCTATCTCAGTGCTTTCTTAAGAATTCTTCCGCTACTGCGCTCAGAACTTCGCCGAGTTTTTCTTCGTCGGAGATTTTCTTTTCTTTGCGGATTGCATCCAATACTTCGGAGTATTTTTCTTTAATCGTGGTTAAGAGATACTTTCCGTATTCTTGAACTCTTGCGACCGGAATCTTATCCATGAATCCGCGCGTTACCGCGAAGATTTCCACGACTTGTTCTTCCACAGGATACGGAGAAGAAACGGGCTGCTTGAGCATCTGAACGATTCTGTTTCCGCGATCGAGCTGCGCTTGCGTCGCAGGGTCGAGTTCCGTTCCGAGCTGAGCGAACGCTTCCAAGTCGCGGAACTGTGCGAGTTCGAGTTTCATCTTACCGGCGACTTGTTTCATCGCTTTGATCTGCGCCGCGGAACCAACGCGGGAAACCGAAATCCCCACGTCCACCGCAGGACGGAAACCGGATGCGAACAAGTTGGACTGAAGATAAATCTGTCCGTCGGTGATCGAAATCACGTTTGTAGGAATGTATGCGGAAACCTCGCCTTCCTGAGTCTCGATGATCGGAAGAGCCGTCAAAGAACCCGCGCCGTATTTGTCGTCGAGTTTCGCCGCTCTTTCGAGAAGTCTGGAGTGAAGATAGAATACGTCTCCAGGATACGCTTCACGACCCGGAGGACGACGAAGCAGAAGAGACATCTGACGATAGGCAACCGCTTGTTTAGAAAGGTCATCGTAAACTACGAGAGTCGCTTTCTTTTCGTTATACATAAAGTATTCCGCCATACTGCATCCTGAGTAAGGAGCGATGTATTGAAGCGGTGCAGGCTCCGCAGCGGTTGCGGAAACTACGATCGTATATTCGAGTGCGCCTTTGTTTCTGAGCATCTCAACCGTGGAAGCCACAGTGGAAGCTTTTTGACCGATCGCCACGTAAACGCAGATGACTCCGGTTCCTTTTTGGTTGATGATCGTGTCGAGTGCGATGGAAGTTTTTCCGGTTCCTCGGTCGCCGATGATCAACTCTCTCTGTCCGCGTCCGACCGGGATCATCGCGTCGATCGCTTTGATACCTGTTTGCATCGGCTCGCCGACCGGCTGTCTCATCGCGATACCAGGCGCGGGAGATTCCACAGGTCTGGTATGTTTGGCGTTGATCGGACCTTTTCCGTCGAGCGGTTCACCTAACGGGTTTACTACGCGACCGAGAAGTTCGGGTCCTACCGGAACTTCGAGAATCCGGTTCGTTCTTTTTACGCTGAATCCTTCTTGGATTTCGAGGTAATTTCCGTAAACGACCACACCCACGGAGTTGTCTTCGAGGTTGAACGCCTGACCGAAGATTCCGTTTTGGAATTCGACCATCTCTCCGGACATCACGTTTTTGAGTCCGTAAACTCTCGCGATTCCGTCCCCGATCTCGAGGACCGTTCCGACTTCCTCAACGCTGAGGTCTTTCTTATAATTTAAAATTTCCTGTTTGAGAACGGACGTAATTTCGTCTGTTTTAATTTTCATAGATGGCTCCAACCGGTAATTTCTTTTCCAGCATGGCTTTCTTGATTTCCTTGAGCTGGGAAGCGATTGACTTTTCGATTTTTAAGTCATTGAATTGTACGACAAATCCGCCCAGAAGAGACTTATCTTCCGAGACTTCCAGAATGAATTGCGATTTGAATTTTTCCGAAAGTATAGATTCGAGTTTTGTAATCTGAGAAGGTTCTAAAGAAGGATAACTTCTTACTTGCGCGCGAACTCTTCCTTTCTTCTTATCCAGCTCTTCCGTAAACTGCTTTTGAATATCCGGGAAATTGATAAATCTTCCCTTGTTTAAAAGCACTCCGAGAAAGTTCAAAGTCGTCTCTGAAACTTTTCCCCGGAGATTTTTTACAAGAATCGTTTCCTTCTCCTCGATCGATACGGTCGGAGAAAGAAAGAAATTCCTGATCTTTTCCTCTTGAAAAAGAAGCTGAACTAAATCCGCGAGTTCTTGTTCCACTTCTTCCGGAGCGGAACTCGCTCCCAAAAGGGCGGACGCGTATATTTTCGAGACACCGGAGTCGTTCATTGTTTTATGCGCTCAGTTTTTTGAGTTTGTCTAGTTCGTTTTCAACGAAAGCTTTGTAGTCTTCCGCTTTCAGTTGTTTTTCCAAAACTTTGCCCGCAACGGAGATCGTCATATCGACGAGCTGGGATTGCAGTTGTTCCAGAGCTTTGCCTTTAGCGAGTTCGATCTCTTTCACTGCCTGTTCTTTCTGAGCTTTCACTTCTTGGTTGGTTTCTTCCAAGAGTTTATTTTTCAGTTTCAGAGCATCGGACTTGGCTTCGGCGATCATCGCATTTGCTTCGTCTTTCGCAGAGTTCAACCTAGCTTCGTAATCCTTCAGGAGAGCTTCCGCTTCCGAACGGAGTTCTGAGGCCTTTTTGATATCGTTCTGAACGGCTTCCGCTCTTTCATCGAGAGCATTCAGAATTACATCCCAGGCAAACTTTTTCAGAACTAAGACTACGACTAGAAAGGTAACCAGAGTCCAGACTACCAGACCCGGGTTCACATCTAGGAGGCTTAATCCCTTAGCAGCTAAGAGTACCAAGTTTTACTTTCCTTTTTCTTCGGTTGCTGCAGGTGCAGAAGCTTTTGTTTGGTTAGCAACAGTAGCTTTCAGACCTTCGTTCAAAGTTCCCGCAGCTTGGAAAGCGATCACGAGAGCGAACAGAGCCGCACCTTCGATAAGAGCTGCAGCGATAATCATTGCAGTTTGAATTTTTCCACCAGCTTCTGGTTGTCTTGAAATACCTTCAGTAGCAGAACCACCGATTCTTCCGATTCCGAGAGCTGCTCCGAGAATTGCGACTCCAGCAGCGATACCCACACCGATATATCCTAATCCAAATTCCATATTGTCAATTGACTCCTTGTTGATTCAATATTCTCTAATCAATGCCTATGCATGCTCAAACCCACGAAGAGGGAAGTGAGCAATACGAAAATGTACGCCTGAAGGAAAGCCACGAAGATTTCCAGGACGTAGATCAATCCGGAACCGATCACCGAAACCGGAACGATTCCCCAAGATTGAAACTGAAAGATAAAACCCATCAAAGCGAGAATGATAACGTGCCCCGCCGTCATGTTCGCCAAAAGACGCACTGTGAGCGCGAAGGTCTTTGCCATCGGAGAAACGATGAACTCCAGAGGCCACATGATCAAATACAGCGGAAGAGGAACTCCGTTCGGAACGGAATGCCAGATGAACTTCGGTCCTTGATAAATAAAACCGGCGGTATAAATCAAGAGCATGGTAAGAAGCGCAAGCGTCATCGTAACGGAAATATCTCCGGTTACCGTGATACCGCTCCAAATCTTTGCGGCAAGAGGAGCCTCGTGGTGCGAACCGTGTCCGCCGTGGGCCGCGATCACCTGCTCGGGAACCGGAGTGATCAAGCCGATTTTAGTCGCCGCAATCGCACCGTATTCTTTACCGACAACGAGCAACTCGCCGACGGAAGGAACAAGTCCCATCAGGTTACAGAATAGAATAAAGAAGAACAGAGTGAAGATGTAGTGATAGTAGCCGTGACCGTGTCCGTGCATACTTTCGTCTACGATGTCCTTGCGTAAGAAATTTACGAACACTTCGACCGTGTTTGCAAAGCGGGATTGAATCTTCAGAGGATTCTTCGCGATGATTCTCGCCGCAGGAATAAAGATGATAAAAAGAAGAAAGGCTACGATCCACATCATCGTGACGCGTTTCGTAATGTGCATGTCGAAACCGCCCACGTAATGAAAACGTTTTCCGGTTTCGTGATCGGTGAAGATCGCGGAAGTAGAAGGATCGAAACCGGTTTCTCCCTCAAAAACCTGAATCCCGCCGAAATTGAGCGGGAACTCGGCGTTATCCATCAAGTGATGAACGATGACTTCGTTTAGATCAAAGGAAGCTTCGTGAGAAGATTCCTCGGATGCAAAAATCGGGAATTGAAGTAATACGATTAAGAACGCAAAGAAGATAAACTTTTTTGTCATAAAAGAAGTCTTGTTAAGATTCATTTGTTCGAGTCAAAAGCGGAACGGTGAAAAACGGTCCGCTTGCACAGAATTGGCGATATTCCGGCCTTCTTTGTATGTAGTTGCGATTCCGGAAATTCAGCTCGCGAATACAACTATTAGAAAGTGGCTGAAATGGGCAATAAAAAAACCAATTATAAGATCAGAACTATCGTTCTGTGAAACTGCGACCCAAAGGCCGATTCCGTTGCAAAAGAATGAAGCCGCCATTATGCCCATCTGCATTCCTACACCTTTTTCGGGAAATTTAACGATCGCAAGAATTTTTAAGAGATAAAAAGGAACAAGCAAACACAAGGCGAGAATACTTCCGGAAAGAAATTTCCTTTCGGGATAAAAGACTTCGTAACCCGCAGCCAAGGCGAGAATCAAAACGGAAAGTCCTAAAAGATACTTCTTCCAGCTCATCGAATTCTATTTCGATGAGCGTCGTTTGAAATACAAGAAAGAAAGACGAAATTATTTTTTAGCGGGGCTTGCCGCCGGAGGAATCAAGGAAGGATTCAAGGCGGGACCGTCCCAAATCATTTTGATAAAATCGGGATCGGAACGAAACGCGTTGAAGTCGGAGTCGTTTTCAAAGTCCACGGTTTCTTTTCCGAGGAACAAGGCGATCTTCATGTATTGCAGCATTTCTTGTTTGTTTCCGTTCAACGCATGCAGACAAGAAAGATTGAACGCAAGCCTTGCGTCGCCGATCGGATTCGGAATCATCGTTTGAATGAGCGGAAGAAAACGATTGTCCTTGCTTTCTCCCGTATACGCGATCAGGTCCGCGACAAAGTATTCGCGTGCGGAATAAAGATTTCCGCTTTTGGTTCCTTTGATCGTAATATCTCCGATTCCTAAAAAGGGAATCGTTTCTGCATAAATCGAAGCGATGAACGCCGCGGCGGCCCAATTTTTTTGTGCGATCTGCGAATTGAATCGGCTCGCGGTTTCGGCGAGAATATAGTTCCGAAGCGATTCCTTGGTTTCGATCGAATCCTCTTGAAAACGTTCGAGATGAGTAACGTATTCTCTTTCCGCGAGTCTTCGTTCTTGGCCGGAAGACCGTTCCAATTTTTGGACGGAACTCCGCCAACGTTCCGTCGCAGTTTCAACCGGAAACAAGAGCGCACAGTTGACGGAGAATCCGATTCCGGTTCCCGTAAAGAATATTAGAAAAATACGTTTTAGATTCATAAAAACAAATCGACCGACAAGGTAACCACGAAAGCCGCGAAAAGTTTCTTCGTTTTTTGCGGAGTTCGATTTTTTTTGAAAGAGAAGTTTGAATTCCGATAGGAGCAAACAGAAAGAACGCAAACTTGCGCTTTATGAACGATGGTTCAGTAAAACTAACGGGTGATCCAGGAAATTGCGGTTGGATTAAGAAAGTCGGAACTACGAGTAGTTCTTTCAATCAAAACGATCGTTTCCATTGAAAGAACGAGAATTCTTGGAATTAGGTCGGAACTACGCTACTTCTTCAGTGTCGTTCTATAAATGATGTAGTAAATTCCGTAGGAAAATCCGAGCAAACAAGCCCCGAGCAAACCGAACGGAGAAGAATGGAACTTCGTATCCAGATAATTTCCGAGATACACGGAACCGACGACGATCACCGCGAACTCCATTCCCAAGCCCGCAAATTCCCAAGGAGAAATTTCTTTTTCCTTAGATTTAGAATCCTTTTGAAATCCGGAAGGATCGTTTTCCTTGCCGGAGGATTCTTCTTTGCCGGACGGTTCTAAATTCTTTTCAGACATAACGCCTAACGCAGAATCGTGCCGATTCGATTCCAGCGCACTTCCATTCTCCAGATTCTATACCGAAGCGTGCGTTCGATCCAGCCAAGTTTGCTTTCTTCGCGGATTAAACCGATCTCGGAAGGGTGACAGTTTTTTACGAGTTCTTCGCCTTGATACCGTTCCGCGAACTCCGGCCCTTTTTCCGAAAGTTCCTTTCCGTTTTTATACTCGCAGACGTTGTCCTTCCAGTTGATGGAAAAATAAATGATGAGCGCTTTTCCGAGTATGTCTTCCCGTTTTACGAATCCCCAAGCGCGGGAATCGTGAGAATCGTCCCGGTTATCGCCCACGACCATGTATTGATTTTCGGGGATTTCGCACCCGATCGAAAAATTACATTCGTAACCGTCGAGGCGCTTTCTGTCCTCTTCGTAGCCTTCGAGCACGTAGTGTTCAAATCCGGGCTTCTTTTCCTGAAACAAGGTTCTGGTCGGCGCGTAAAGATTGTCCAAATCACCGAGAACATCGCCCTCTTCCACTTCTACCGGATTGTAGTTTTGGAACGTTTCCGATCCCTTCTCCTTGTATTCGATCACGGAGTAGTTCACGTTTCCCTTCTTTGTGGAAAGAAATTTCGAGCTGATTCGAATCGTATCGCCCGGCAATCCGATGACCCGTTTGACGTAGCGTTTTGCAAAGAATCCGTCCCGGCTGTCGCCCAAACTCAGAGCGCGCATCGGAGGTGCGAAGGTTACGATATCTCCCCGTTTCGGATCGTCGATCCGAAAGAGTTCCGCTTCGGTGAACGGCATCCGAACCGAGTATCGCATCTTGTTTACAAAGAGAAAATCCCCGATTTTTAAGGTGGGAATCATCGATCCCGATGGGATATTATTCGCGTCTAAAACCGAGGATTTGAAGGCAAATACAAGGATCACGATCAGAATAAAGGAAAAAGTAGAGCTGATGGGAGATTCTTCCCCGGAGGAAGAATCCTTTGTTTTTACCTCGGGTTCCTGCATAAGGGAAAGCAAAAAGAATCTCACTTCAGTTGTCAATCCTGCGTTAAAAATTCTATCGGTTTTTCAAAATCGGTCGATACTTCTAGCGTGAAAGAGCAGATAGACCGTAAACTCATCGAACTCAGAAGAACCCTCGTTTCTCTTACCGATCAGTATCCGATTTGCGGACTGAAAGGCGGCACGGAAACGGAGGATATGGACGCGGATGAAATCCGAATTCTCCATTTAGCGGCTAAGGATCTGGTTCCGGTCACCGTTAAAATCGGCGGCCCGGAAGCGAGGACGGATATCCGTATGCTCGTCAAAGAGGAGATCGAAGGAATCTGCGCTCCTATGATCGAATCCTCGTACGCACTCAAAAATTTTATTCAGACATTGAAGAGTATGCTCACTCCCGTGAACTACGGCAAGGTTTCCAAGTCGATCAATTTGGAAACGATCACGGGTTATAAAAATCTGATGGAGATCGCGGATTCGCGTTCTTTCGAGGATTTGGATCAAGTCACCGCGGCTCGTTCCGATCTTTCCGCTTCCATGGGAATGATTCCGGACGATGAAGAAGTGATGCGGGTCACGAAGAACATCGTATATCTTTCCAGAGAAAGAGGAAAACGCACCTCCGTGGGCGGAACGATCACGAAGTCCAATTTCAGAAAGGTCGCCGAAGTCATCGGCCCGGATCTAATCAATTCAAGACACGTAGTCGTAAACGCGTCGGAAGCTTTGAAAAAGAATCCGGAAGAAGTCGCGGAAGCGATGCTCTTCTTTGAAATCGAGCTCTACGATTTATTCTCCGTTTTAAAACCCGAAAAGGCGTTCTCTTATAAAAACAGAATGGAAACCAATCGGGAAAGAATCGGAGCCAGAAAGGTTCTCTACTCGATCCGATAAGAATGGCGAAAGACACCCGGGATCTGATCCTAAAAACTTCCCTGAAACTTTTTTCCGAACAAGGGTATCACGGAACCACGATGAGACAGGTCGCTTCGAAGGCGGGCATGTCTCTCGGGCTTGCGTATCGTTATTTCGATTCCAAAGAAGCGATTCTGGAAGGAATCATCGAATCGCATGATAAAATTCTAAAGCGATACGTCACGGATGAGGTGGTTTCCAATCCCAGCACGGAGGATCTGATCCAGCTCGTTTCGGAAAGTATCATCACCTTAGTGAAGGAAAACGAGGAATATCTGCGTTTGTATTGGAATCTAATGCTCCAACCGAAGATCCACAGACTCAAACGAAGAAACATTCACCTCGTGAATATGATCTTTTTTGAAACTTCCAAAAAGACGATCCGCGCGGTTAAACCGAACTACACCGAATTCGAGATCAAAAACCTCGCTTCGACTACGATCGGTTATATGATCAATTATCTTACCAACAAGAAAGAATTCTCTCTCGACGACTTTCGGAATTACCTCGTTTATACTCTGAAGAATACGTAATTCGATTCCGTAAAAATCGAATTCTTGTCGTAGTTCCGACGATCCACCGTAAAACGCGGCGAGCCCCACCCTGACTTTGGGTGGAGGGGTGAGGCGGTGGGAAAGTCCCGGCAAATTTTCACTAACAGAATATTCTCACTTCGTAAAGCGGAATTTCCTTGCACAAATCCTGTCGTACCTACGACAAATTCTCCCTAAATTTATTTCCTTGCCAGCCTCGCTTTGCCGGATAGTCTCATCCGTCGGAGACTCTCTGTTTGAAACGAATCTTACTTACGGAATCCTTTCCCGAAGGCGGCCAGGAAAAAACGGTGGCCGGTCCCTGCGAAGTCCTTTTGGAAGCGGGCGACAAACCGGAGGCAATTCCCGAACTCGAATGGCTCTGCAGCAAGGGACTCGTTTGGATCGATTTGGATTCTACCGAAGGAGCGGATCTCGATTTTCTCGCAAGAGAATGCAATTTTCACCCGCTCGCGATCGAAGATTGCATCAATAAAAACCAAAGACCGAAACTGGAAGAATACGGTTCGTATATTTTTATCGTTCTACATCGTTTCCAATACGACGCGGAAAAAAAGATTCTCCGAAGCAACGAGATCCATATCTTTTATAACGAGAAGTTCGTGGTCACCGTTCATCAAAAGGAGGAACCTTTGATCGAACAACTGCGATCGCGTTGTATGACACAGGGCAACCCTCTTTCCCGTGGAACCGATCAGATTCTGTATATGCTTTTCGATCAAACCGTGGATTCCAACTTTCCGATCCTCGATAAGATGAGCGAGGAAATCGTGCGTATCGAAGCGCAGATCCTCGTAAACCAAGACAGCCAACAGACGATCGCGGGAATTCTCTTTTTAAAACGAAATCTTACGCGCATTCGAAGGGTTCTTTCCCCGCAACGCGAAATCGTGAACAGTTTAATCCGAAGAGACAACAATTTTTTAAGCCCCAAAATTCAGATCTATTTCCGGGACGTTTACGATCATTTGAACAGACTCTACGAAACGATCGATATGGATCGGGATCTTTTGGGAAACACGATGGACGCGTATTTTTCCGTGATTTCTCAAAGAACGAACGACGTTGTTAAGCGACTTACGTTGATCAGTTTGATCTTTATGCCTCTGACCTTTCTTACCGGATTTTTCGGAATGAACTTCACCGCCATTCCCTACGACAGCGTTCCGTTTTTATACATCACGGTCGCAGGCGCGGCCTTGATTCCTCCGGGAATGATCTATTGGTTTCGAAAGAAACATTGGTTCCGGGATTAGTTCACGTTTTCCCGGAATTTTTCCTTTAATACGGAGACGTATTCGCGTCCTACGGGGAGAACCGTTTCGTCCTCGTCGTTCAGAAACACCTCGTATCCACCGCCCGCGTTCGACTTCATCCCCGAAATATATTCCAAATTAAGAATATACTTTTTATGAATTCTCACAAAACGATCTCCCGGAAGTTCCTCTTCCAAATCCCCCAGAAGTTTCGGAGTTTCATGATCCTTTTCCGTGCTGTGCAGCACGCATTTTTTTCCGTTTGCGGTCAGATACAAAAGTTTGGAAAGACTGAGACGGTGCAGAATCCCCGATTCCCGAAAAAACAAATAGGCTTCGGCCTTGTTCCCTTTTTTGCGGACGGACAAGAATTCCTCCACACGGGTCATCGTTTCCCGAAATCGTTCCCGGGAATACGGCTTTAACAGATAATCCAAAGCGCCCGCCTCGAAAGCGCGCAATGCGTGATCCCGATATGCGGTCGTAAACACGAGCGCAGGAGCGGGTTTGCCCTTCTCCTCCAAAACCTGAATCCCCGATTTTTCCGGAAGATTCACATCCAGAAAGACAAGATCGAAATTCTTCCGTTCCAAAACCTCGAGCGCTTGACGGCCGTTGCCGGCGACGGCATCGATCTTAAAGGAAGTCCATTCTTCCAGATATTTGCGGAGAAGTTCCCGGGCAGGAGCCTCGTCCTCCACAATCAAAACAGAATATAATAAATCTTTCATACGGAATATTCCAAAAGAACCGTGGTTCCTCCGGTCTCCCCTTCTTCCAATTTTAATATGGCGTCCCGGAAATTATAATCCAGTCGCGCCTGAATGTTTCTCAAAGTGCTTCGTATCGCCTGCATTCCAAATCCTCCCCCCGGCCCGGAATACTGTCTTCTCGACGTGGAGATCGTTCCGTTGTCCTCGATCGAAATCCGTATCTTTCCGTTTTTTATTTCCGCGCTTACGAAGATCTTTCTCTGCACGTCTCCCGAATTTACGGAATGTTTGAAACTGTTCTCGACCAAAGGCTGAATCGACAAGGGAGGAATCGAAATTCCGGAAAAGTCCCCTTTGCTTTCCATTCTAAGTTCCATAAAATCGGCGAAACGGATTTTCTGAAGCTCGAGATAGTTTCTCGTAAATTCCCATTCTTCCCGAAACGAAACGAGTCTTTCGGAATGCCTTTCGGTTAAAAATCGATACGAATCCGATAAAAGGAGAATTGCACGGTCCGCTCTCGCAGGATCGATTTCCAAAAGAGCGTGAATCGTATTCAAAGTATTGAATAGATAATGCGGGTCCATCCTCGATTGAAGCGCGGCGTAGTGCAGTTCCTTGAGCGCGCTTTCGGATTCCTTCTTTTTTTCGATGAGAATCTGCATGGACTTTTCCAATACGGAGATAAAGAGCGCGAGGATCAAGGAACTTAAAAGGATATTGTACGAACCGCTGTGATGTCTTCCCGGAGTTTCATCGGCCAAGGCGATCGCGTGAAGAATTCCTCCGGCCGCAACTCCCACGATCGCCGCAAAACAAGATGCTAATATTAAAATGGCCCCCGATTTTATAAATCCGTGCTTTTGTCCCGAGGAATTCAGGGATTCAACGGTCATCTCCACGATCCCGCAGACGAAATGCGTGGTGATTTGGGTGGCGAGAAAGACTTTCCAAAAAGGAGACTCGGAATTGTGCGCGATCAAAAGGGCGTTCATGGTTCCGATGACTGTGTTTATAGAGAACCAGAAAAAAAGTTTAAACCAGCGTATGCGCTTACCGGAGTTCATTTTCAATTCACCTGCTTAGTATATGCATTGGAACGCACAATTTATTTCCCGTCATTCCGGATTTCATCCTTTGATTCCTCAAAACCTGCATTTCATTTCCCAAGAGCATACTCTTTTGGGAAAAGAATTGCCAGCGTTTGTTTTTTTTAAGAGGAAAAGAAGAAGAATGAAATCGCATAAAAAATTGACGGAAATAACTTTTTCCCGGCTACTAACGGTTCAGAGGAATCATGAAAATACAATCGATCCGTTTCATTCTAATATCATCGTTCTTATTAACGGCTGAGACCATGTTTGCAGAGCCAGTAGTTACAACAAAAAAAGACGAACCGGACGCCTACTACGGATTGGACGTGCGGGGAGTCATCTCGCCCTCCTACGGGGAAAAGCTGAACAGCGACTCGGCGGGAACGGTAAACAACGGCGCCAATCCCTATTTGAATCCGAACGACAAAGTGGGCTTCTCCACTCCTTGGACCTTATTGATGATCTCGAAAACGTTTCAGGAAACCGGAATACAAACCGAGCTCTGGGGAGAATTGGTCCGCAACGCCCAGCTAACAGCGGATACACGATTGGACGGAGGAACGAAGCCGAATCCGTACGTGATCGCCATCCGCAGAGCGAGCATTAAGAAAACCTGGGAAACTTCCGCGGGAAATTACACGCTCAACTTCGGAATGCAGGAGTTGCCTCACACATACACTCAATGGAGCAATTATTGGAAGTGGAGATATATAGACAGGGGTCCACTTGAATCCCTTGGCTTTTCTCCGCAACCGGCCGACATCGGACTCAGCGCGACCGGAAAGTGGTCGATCGTAAGCTCCCAGCTGATGTTGAGCAACGGAGAAGGATACAGAGAATCGCAAAACGCCAATTCGGCGGGGATGGACGTATCTTCCCGGGTATCCGTAGAACCGGAGTTAGGCGAGAAAGGAAAAGCGGGATTTCATCTTTTTTACAGAAGGGAAAACGCGTTCGGAGCGCGCAAAAACGAATGTTACGAAGGGAAAACAACCTGCGTTCGAAGCGATCTCGATCCGAACACCAGCTATTTCAAAAGCAATCGTTCCCTACAATCCGACACGGCCGGTTCCGAATTCGATTTAATTTGGAACGGCGCGGTTCAAGTGAACTTCGGTATCGGCGCATTCTTTAAAAGGCAATACGCAGGAGAACTCCGCGATCGTTTCCAGCCCTTTTCCGCGCCTTTGGTTTACGGAAAGGATCGTTTCGGGAGAGGCGCTTACGCGTGGCTTTCCATCGGAATCGGTAACTTTTCCGTTTTAGGAAGAATCGAACGCGGAACGGGGAATAACGGAATCGTAGGCACGACCGATTCCCAGCAGAAAGAATGGATACCGGGAACCGGAGTTCCCGTTTCCACGCAGACGCTGCCTACGGCCCTTGCAACGTCCGTTCCCGAAACGTCGAACAACGGTTATGCGAGCAAGAGTTCCTTCAGAAGGATCAGCGTCTTTTTCGAGTGGATCGTGATGCCTCAATTTCGGATGGCTCTCGGTTATGTGGAGAATAAGAATTTCGATTCCAGAGGAATCGCGCAGAATTCTTACATCGACGTGAACGGGACCGAAAGAACCGAACGGGAATATTTGAATCAGTTTAACGGAGCCGGGGGACCGGGGATTCTTTCCCACTCCGCCTTAGATAGACAGATTATCTTAAAGACAACGATAGAGTTTTAAATTAGGAGATTTTTATGAACCGCAAATTCAAGATCGCATCGATACTTCTCTCGCTTACGTTAACCGGAAGTTCGATCGTTCTTCTGAGTCAGGAATCGAAAACGGGAGACGCAAAGGTCGGCTTTTTATTAGGAAAAGCTCATGTTCAGAAGACCGGTAAAACCTCTTGGGAGCCTCTCAAATCGAACGATTTCGTGGACGAAGGAGATTTAATTTCCACCGGAAACGGGTCCAGGATCACCATCGTTTACAAGGGTTCCGAATTCAAGATTCAGCAGAACAGTAAGGTAAAACTCGCCAGCCTCCACGGTGAATCCAAGGACGGACGCGTCGAGGTGAATCAAGGTTTCGCTTGGTTCAAGATCGTCGGACTGAAAGGCAAAAAATTCGACGTGGCTACCGCGACATCGACCGCGGGCGTTCGCGGGACTTCCTTCTCCGTTTTATACGATCCGAAAACGAAGGATTCTTCCTTTTGCACCTGCGAAGGGAAAGTATTGGTCTCCGATTCGGAAGGGAAGGAAATTCTTCAGGAAAAGGGGCAAGGAACGGTCGTTTCTCCCAAAGATTCCGATATGAAGAAAGTTGAATATGAAGGAATTATTAAGAAGCTGAAAGCTCTCTCCGGTTTCGAAGCAAGACTGAAAAAGAACGCTTCCTTAAAGAACTGTCTTTCTTGCCACACTCCGGAAGGTTGGACTCCTCCGAACGACGTTCAAAAGGACGAGACCTACGGTAAACAATAAGTTTCTCTTTAACCAAAACCAACATCCGCTGCCCGGCTTCGGCCGGGTTTTTTTGTGCCTGCGACTTTTACGAAAAGCTCCCTCTTCCTTCGGCCGCTTAAGAACCGCTTGACATCCGTTCGGCGGGGCCTTATACAATTCTCCTTCTCGGAGAAAAGGAGTAATTATGCACCCGGAACTACACATCAATTATCTGGCGGTTTTAGCGGCGGTCGCAGCGAACGTCGTCATCGGCTGGTTTTGGTACGGCCCGATTTTTGGAAAAGCCTGGATGAAGGAACTTTCCATTCCCTCGGACGTTCAACCGGAAACGAAGGAAATGCTGAAGGCTATGGGAATCATGGTCATCGGTTCTTTTCTAACGAGTTACGTTCTGTTTTACACCACGAACGTTTGGAGAGCCTCCTCTTGGCACGCGGGTGAAGACAGTCCGGCTTATGTCTACGGATTCTTTTCCGGATTTTACACTTGGCTCGGGTTCTACGTTCCGATGCTTCTGAACAACGTGGCCTTTGAAGGAAGATCCTGGAAACTTTTTTCGATCAACGCCGGATACAACTTCGTGGCGCTTCAGACGATCGCGATGATTCTTTCCTATTGGAGATGATCCTCGTATTCCTCGCATTTGTTTCGAGAGTATTTTAAATAATCTGAATGTGTCCCAGAAACGAATGCGGGGCGCTTCTGCGCGCTTGCAAAAAACGTAATTGACGAAAATATGAAATAGGCGCGCAGACCAGGCTTGTTCCGCGCTCCGGCTAACGCCTTCGGTCGCCTCTTAACGAGGCGACTGCTCCGCACGCTCCCCATCCTTAGCGCGGAGAAAGCTCAAACCTCCCTTCTTTGGTCGCTCGGTTATGGACAGGTAATCAACACGCCCGGATCCGCCGCGGCAGGTCCGCCCGATGTTAAACGAAGTCCTCCGAATACGTACGGATACGGTTCCGTATCCGCGATCGGCAGAGTATAGAGATAAGAATGTGTCGTTTTCGTAATGATTCCGCAAGCGGTTCCGTTGGTCGGATGCGTAAGCGCCGGCAAACTGATGCTTGCAGGAAGCGGAATCTCCTTCAAGACGTTGTTGACCAGAGGAACGATCAAGGACGGAACCAGGGGATCCACCACGGAGAGAATTCCTTTCGGATCCAGACCGAACGGATTCGGCGCCCCCGCACCGGAAGAACCTTCCAGAATATCCAACGTGTAAGACAAGGTCGAACCGTTTGAAATTTTGATCTGCAACGCGTTGAGATTCGCATACGCAGGATTTCCCGTCGGATTGGAAAAGGTTACGAAATCGAAATCCGCAAGTCCTTTCAAACTCGCTCTCGCCGTACTGATGAGATAGGTGGAGTTGTCCGCTCTCTTTCCTAAGATCGAAAGTTGGATATCGGTGAAGTTCACTTCCAATTTCGGCTTAGCGGTTCCCACCACGGGCTTCAACGTTCCGTTCGGAGCTTGAATCGGACTCACCTGAATGATGATGTCGTCCGTTCCGCTGATCGCGGGAACAACCGCTCCCGTTACGGGATCGATTCCGATCAAAGACGATCTTCCCGGAGCGAGAATGTTTACGATCGGAGAAACCTTAATCAGCGATTCCGTCAATTGAAAGAGAGGATCGCTTCCCGCATACAGCTTGATCGTATCGATGAACGCCTTATCGATGCTCAGATCCAAAGCCCGGTTCTTCCAAAGATGATACGCGGCTTGTGTGATCGAGTCGACCGTCAAAGAAAGAAGAAGACCTGGATTGGCGTTGCTGTTGGAAAATTGATAGAGATTGCTCATCGCTCCGGTCGGCTTGCTGACTACGAAACCGTTCGTAACTTGATGCGTACGAGGAGAACCGATCGGACTCGCCGCCGAGATTCCGAGATCGATGGAACCCACGATTCCCTTGTTCAATCCCGTTACGCGCACTTGAGAATCCGCACCCAACTGAATCTTGATGTTCAACGCGAAGTTAGCCAAAGGCGCCGGAAGATAAGAAGGCAGAGCGATATTGACTCCCGGATTTTTCAAGGACCCGATGATGGAGTTCAAAACGGACGGAGCCACGTCTTCGATAAAGTTACGAAGCATCGAACGTGTGATGAGAGGAGTCAAAGAAGGAACCATTCCGTTCGCCGCACCTTCCGTGGTTCCGGACAACCAGCCCGCGATTCCGCTCGTTGTAGCCTCAAGAAGAACCGAGTTCACTCTTCCGGTTCTATCCTTTACCGTAAGATTGTTCGACCAATCCGTCGTATTGAAGTTGGTCAAGTTCGTAATCGGAGTAAAAATGTTAAGCGAAGCGTCTCCGTTCGTGTCTACGGTCAGACTCGCCTTTCCGGTCGTGGAACGGTCCGCAGGCGGAGCGTCGTTGTAGTTCAGATAGGCGGTCGTCGAGAATACGAAACGGTTCCCCGCGCCGATCACCAAAAAGAGAGAACCGCGGCTTCTCGCGATCATAATCATGTCGACTGCGAGTGTTTTTCCTTTGAAGTCGAATCCCAATTCTCCCGTATTGTTCGCGACCATCGATACGCCGATGTTCTTCAACCCGGGATAACCGGCCACTCCCGTATAAACGGTGATTCCTGTGATATAAACGTCGATATCGAAATCCGTGCAGCTTGTGAAGATCACGGTCGCACAACCTTCTTCCGTAAAGCCTCCCGGATTATCCCCTGCCGGTCCGCAATAACCGTCTCCGAATCCAGTTGCGGAATCTCCGTAGTAACGGATGTAGGCGGGCATGGTAAAACTTCCGATCCCGTTGTAATCGATACAATAGCTCGATCTTCTCGTGGTCGTTTTATCGGAATCGGCAAACTGATTGAAGGTCTTTCCGTTTACCTTAAAATTTCCTGCGGAGAATCGTTCGAGAACCTTGGACAAGAAAGGCATCGCCTGCGCCTGATCGAGAATCAACGAACCGCCGTTGACGATCGGATTGTTCGGTGCGGTATTTACGTTTCCGTAATTGAACGTCGCAAATCGTTTAAACACTTTTCCGGAAGCGACGGTGATTTCGTAATAATAAACGTTCCCTCCGATAAAGGGAGGAATCGCCGAAGTCGTCAGATTGGTGGTAAGCGTAGAACTCATGTTACACGGAGAATTGCAGATGTTGATCCCAGTCGTGTTCGTATCCCCCATGTGTTTGAGTTGGATGGATTGGATCGAGTTCGCACCGACGACCGGATTGTTGAACGTGGAAGTCAACGTCAAGGTCGGGGTAGTCGCCTTGTTGAACGTGACGTCGTTCGTTCCGCCGAGAGTGTTCGTCGTATTGATCTTATTCGTCATCAAATAGTCCGGCTCCGTGGTGAAACTCTGCGAATAGTTCGTAAGATTTTGACCGTCGATCGTTTTGGACGCGCTCGTTAAACTCAGAGTATATTGTTCGTTGGTTTTAAATTCCCGATACGGATCGAAAACCAAACGCGAACTGGAAGCCCAATAAAAAACCCCGCCTTTTCCCGGACCGGGCAGGACTCCGGCGCTCGGAGATAAGGACAAATCCGCTTGAACGGTTGCCTTGTTCATAGGATGAGAAAAACGGATCTCGATACTTTTATAACGATCCACGTCCGATGTGGATGAAATAAAAAGAATCGCTTCGGGAGCCGCGGTTCCGAAGTTGGCAGGAAGACTCGCGGGAGTATCCGTCTCCGTATAAGGAGCGACCACGTTAGCCGAAACCGAAGTATCAGTCGCCACTCCGAAAAGGGATAAGACGCTGTTCAAAGGAGAATTCGCGTTTTTCTCTCCCGAACAAGCCGATACAAAACATACCACGACCGAAAGAATTCCCGAAAGGATTATACGTTTCTTTCCGTTCATCTTGATTACCCCGTTCTTCTCTGTATTTATTCTCATCACTACTGCACCGAAAACATAAAGTTCATATCGTCCCACAACGTCGACGTCGGTTGATCGTTGTTCCAATTGTCATACATGTAAAAACCGACGGGTGAGAATTTTCTTCCCGCCTGATAGATGTCCGCCATCTGACGGATCAAGGTTCCCGTCGAAAATAAAAAGGAACGGTTCGTATCTTCCTTGTTCTGGATGATGTCCGACCGTAGGAAATTTTTCACGTCCGCGAACAGATCCTTCACGGCAAAGGAAGGATTCATAAACATCTTCGCTTCCAGATAACTGAAAAAACCGCCGCTCGCAGCGAGATAATAACCCGTTCCATACAAAGGTCTTCCGTACGGAGACATCGCTTCCAGCACGGGAGGAAGACTTTGCGTGAGAATATTGGTGATCGTATACGATCTCGTATTATCTGCGTTGTAAAAAAGGGAAGAAGCCAAATTCAACAGCTGCGTAATATCGGCGCTGCTCGGAGAGATATCCAAAAGAAGATTCAGAAGAAAATCCAAACTCGCAACGACGGACCAACCGGAACTTCTGGAAAGATAATCCTTAAACAGATTCACGACGTCGTCCACTCCGCTCCACAAAGGATCGAAGATGTTCGTTCCGTTGACGGTCGGATAGTTCGCTACCTTGTCTCTCCATTCCGTGAACTTCATTTCAATGTTGAACTGAGTCGCGGTCGGACTTTCCACGGTAAGTTTGATTTCACCCATCACGAGTTTTAATCCGTTGAAGACCTTCGTCTTAACGTTTACGTTAGCCGGAAGACCGAGTTGACCTAAGAATTTCGTAAGCCCGGTAAGAAGTTGCGTTTTACCGATTAAGTTCAAAGCCCCGTCTTGAAAGCGTCTCGTGTTTTCGGAGAGAACGCTGATCAAGGTTCTATATTCCTGCGCGCCCGAACTCGTGATCGGATAGTATTCCATCACCGAAGCGACCGGATTCCGAAAACCGTCCGCCATTCCCACGATACGGACCTGCGTGAAACTCGGAGGCGCCGGGTTCGTAGGATTGGTCGCGGTCGTATCGGGACCGAAGAACACGAGAGGTCTGGAAAGAATTTCGGAAAGGTTGGTAAGAAGAGTATAAGGATTTTTGAATCCTGCGGTCTGCTGACCGGAGACTTGATCGTCCATCGCTTTTGCTAATGCGACAACGAGAGGAGTGAGGGTGTTTCTCTGACTCCAATTGCTGTTCACAAGATCCGGAATCACTTTCGTGGAAGTGGTAAAACCCAGTCGTTCCAAAACGGGAACGTTCAACGAAATCACCGGAGGAAGCATACCGTAGATCAAATCCGGATTCGGAACGATCAAGGACCAAAGCGCAGGATATACGAACGTGACTTGAAAGGCCTGTTGGCCGTCTGCTCCGAATCCCCAACCTTCGAGCAGCATCACCGAATCGCCGGGAGTGTTGGAAAGATGCGTTAGATCGGAACCGGCCGCGCTGTATGTTTTTACGTAGTTCGCATTGTCGATGGTCCAGCGTCCGTTGTCCGCCGCGCAGGAAGTAGGATTACAATTCGGTTTGAGATTGAGCATTCCCACAAGACCGTTCCCGATCGCGGTGATAAATAAAGCCTCTTCGAACGCGACGGTTGCGGCCAATTTTGCACGAACGGGAAGAACGGCAACAAACCGTTTTTCATACATGAGCCACTGGAGATTTTTGTAGAAGGCTTCTTCGTCGCTGTCCACCGCGCGTTGTGCGTCGGTTTTCGGAATTTCGGTGATGTTATAAAACGTATTCGGAACGTTCGCTCCGTTCTGATAATTTCCGCGCAATCCCACATATTTCGTGTTATTCGGAGCGGGCAGATTGAGCTGAACCTCGTAACTGTGCGTTTGCCAACTCGATTGATACAGGGTTTCGGATAAATCGTTGTTGCGAGTGATCGTTCCGTCCGGGGACAGATAATTTCCCGCGCCGTCTCTGCGGTTTTTGTTGTAATAAGGACCGTATCCGCCGTATGTCACTCGTTTGATCCAATTCAGAGCCCAAGGAAGCGTTTTATTGTAAACTCGATCGAAGTTCGCCGCGGCCGGATCGGTAACGGGAGCGGTAATTCCTCTCGCATTATTTTCCAAAAGGGAAAGAACGCGGCTGTTCAAATCGAAAGAATGAACTGCGCCGTTGCGATAAACTTTCCCGCTATTCTTACTTAAATTCGTAATATTCTTAAAATTGAATGAATCCGAAGAGCCCATCACCGACTTTAAGGAATGAATGGCGTCCCCTACGGTCAATTCTCCGCCCGTGGTTCCATTTACCCAATCGTTCCCGGTGGCCGCAGTATCCCAGGTAAAACCGTAGTTGTTGGCGATCGTTAAAACCACGAAAAGGGTTTCGAGGGCTGACATGGAACGGCTCGTTCCGTCGTAGGCGCGATCCTTACCGTCCACGTCGATTCGGATCAGTTCCTTGAGGGAATTGTCCACGTTGGAGGGCGCAACGGCAAAATCCAACAAAGCCAGATTCTCCGCCGTTTTTTGAAGAAGATTGACCGGTGTTGCGGTTAACGTTCCCGTATCCAAAAGGCTGCGGACGATCTGAAACGATTCCATTAGAAACGATTTCAGTTCTGCGGGATGCAGAGGATCGCCGTAATCCGCGTTGTGTTGCGCTCCTCCCGCCGTGAAATACTTATCCAAATTGAAAACCAATTCTTTCATCGCGGTATTCGGAGTTTTGAAATCGCTGAAACCCGCGCGCTTGAACATCATCTCGCCCAAGTCGTAGATAATGGAAATAAAACCGTCCTTAAGAGAGCGATCGGCGACCAGCGCCGGGTCAAAGAAACCGTTCAAAAGACTTTCCACGCCGGCTCTTGCGTTCGCGTTCGCGACCAAACCCTTATAACCGACGTCTTCGATCTCCACTAAAAGATCGCGCGTGCTTGTGCTTTTTAAATCGGATGCAAATTGTTGAATGGACTGAGTGACTTGGTCCTTCGTTTTGGAAAGATACTCCTGACGAATCGCGTTAGCCGAAATCGGAATCAGATTCCGCACCACCGGTTTCGGATACGCGCGGATTTTTTCAAAAAGAGGTTGAACCGCGTCGTACGCGGCGGGATTCGTAGTTTCCATCTTTTCGATCAATGAAGCTCCGTCGGAACTCAAGGTCTGAATGCTGGAACGGCTTACCAAAAGCGCGGACTGAGTGGCACGAAGGGTTCCGAGATTGTCTTCCCGGCTTGCTTTTGCCAGGTTGTCACCCAAGGCTTTGTTGAAATCAACGGGATCTAAACTGACAAAAAAGCTTTTGAGAACGGGGAATCCGTTCAAAACCGTAAATAGGGAAATTCCGTCGTACGAATTGACGTTATCAAAGAAAACCTTGGTATCGTATTTGGTGGATTGCGGTTTACATCCGAGTACAAAGAGGAGCGCAATCTGAAAAGCCATTAGAATTCTATAAAATAGAATTCGATTTTCAAAAATAGCGAGGGCAAAGTTTGACTTTCGATTGCTGTTTGTTTTCAAATTCATCCCTAAAATCCTCTTCGTCGGTTTCCCTGGAGGCATTCCCCTGTAACGTTCGTTACGGAGATTTATATATATACTAAATTCTAATTATTTTGCAAATATATGCAAATGTTTTTTTATATCAATCGTTCAAATTTTATATCGATCGCTACAATACATGATAAAAAGCTCATGTTTAATATAACGATCGTTATTTTTAAAGCAAAAAGCCTCTCAATACAAAAAGGGCCGGCCTCCCCTGGACGGAAGACCGGCCCTTCTCCGATTTAAAAATCGATGGAAAACCTATGCACCAGCGCTTTGAGGCGCGTATTTCTTCTTGTAGATCGCATATCCGATTCCTCCCAAAAGGAGAATCAACCAGATATACCAGAATTTAATCAGAAGAATGGTGATCGCCGTGATGACAAAGGCGATCACTCCTAAAACTACCTTGATCAGACCGCTGCCCAAATCCCCAAGAAACGGAATAAAGCTGAGCAGGGAAGTCAGAGGACCGGCCATCATAGTAAAACTCCCAAACATCGCGAGAAAGCCGATAAATCTTCCGACCCATTTCATCGTATTATCGTCGGACTTGATATCCGCCATCGTTTCCGCAAAACCACCCACGCTCGCATTCAAGAATTTATTTCCTTCCGAAGAAGTGAACTGACCGACTTTCGAACCCTTCACGTCTCCGATAAACGTCATATCGCCTTCCGGAATCGGAGTTACGGAAACCTTCACTCGTTCGCAGCCTTCCTTTTCGGATTCCGCACAAGACTTGGAGCTATGGAGATAACCGTCCGCATAAACGAAACCGTTGGAAATGATTTCGTCTTCGTTCGCGTCTCTCGAAGAAACCTGCGAAGTGAAATCAACGTCGCTTAAATTCACCGCGTAATTCTTACCGTCCGCAGTGATCGTTCCACCGTTCGCGGAATCTTCCTGATCTTTTACGGATTTTCTATGATAGGCTTTCGCGCGACAACCGGAGAGTTTAAAGCTGGAAGGATTTTCCGGAGAAGAGGTCCATTCCAAAACGCAGTTTCTCACTTCTTTCTTATTGCTTCCCGAACCTTCGGTCTTTACTTCTTCGTCCCACGCATACACTTCGGAACTCACCGCATACGAAATATACGGACCCGATTTTACGAATTCTCCGCCGAGCGAGTTCGCCTTTAAGGTTCCAGTCACGTAAGAAGGCTGACCTTCTTTTGCTTGGCCCGCCGGAACCGCGTTCTTCAATGCGGCGCTCGCCTGCTCGCAGGTTTCCACGTTGTAAATAATGATAAACGACACCGGTAACAAGACGATTCCTGTAAGAATACTCTTAAACGAGTTTCCCATTTGAGATAGGAAACCTACACTCTCCGTTGAGGACATTCCGTCCGGGCTTTCAAACGCCATTGTTTTTCTCCTTTCGTTGTTGGTGAGAATTTGCAGCCTCGCTTCTTTTTAATGCACGAATCCGATCTATGAGCGCGGCTGTAAGCTGTGAGAGTTTCCGGGAAATCCAAGGATTGTAAATAATTTTTTATCTAAATTCGATTCGGAAAGAGGAAGAATTTCGAACTACCGTGCGAGAGAAAATAAGTCGAACTTTTCCGCAGTTCGTTCCAAAATCCTTTTTTTCGGAAGAATTTAAAAAGAAGAAATAGGATTTGGATAAAACGAAGATGTCTGTGTCAGTTTCATTCCTTCCCTTTTTTCTTTTATATCTCCCGATTCAGATCTTGTTCGGAAGCAAAGGACTCGGCGGATTTGCACTCGCAGGAATTTTGATTCTTTGCGTTTTTTTGCATGGGGCGGACCGGAAATACGGACATTCTTTCTTTCGTTCCTTAAAAGTTTCACCGGTTGTCTTGATCTCGTATTGGTCCGTCTTCGTTTTCGCGGAAGGAATTGTTTACACGCAAAGGGCCGCCGACTCGTTTCTGTTAGGCGACTTGGACTACACGGCTCAGTTTAGAATGATTCTTCCGGGAATCGACAAATCGTTTTTTCAAACGCAATACTATGGAACCGAAGAGAATGCGAATTTTCTTTCGCATCACATGTCTCCCGGAATTATTCTCTTAACGCCGTTTGCGATGTCGTTCGGCTCCCCTCTCGGTTTAGGAATCGGAGTTTTCTTTTTTATCGCGATTTCGATTCCTCTTTTGTATTTCTATCTCCTCGCCTCTTCCGTCTCGAAAGAAATTTCCCTTTGCGCTTCTTTGCTTTGGGCCGGTTCTTCCGGTTTGTATCGGCTCGGACATTCCCTTCACTTTGAAGCCTTGGTTCCGTTCGCGATCCTATTCGTTTTAATCGGCGTTCAAAAAGAAAAACATTGGATGACCGTTCTCGGACTCGTTTTCTTTTTAGGAATTAAAGAAGATCTCTCTTTCTACTTGGCGGCGCTTTCGATCGGACTTCTGCTCGCCGATCCGCGAAGAAGAAAAGAATGGATTTTCGTTTTGAGCGTCTGTCTTGTTTATTCTTTTCTCATCCATCCGTATTTAAGCGGATTTGCGGGAAGTTCCGCGCAAAGAAACTGGAAAGAGTATTGGGGAGAAGGGAGCAAGAATCCGTTTTCGGCCGCGCTTTCGTATATTCAAAAACCGGAAGGTATTCTTTCGTATTGGAAAGGAGTTCGAGATCTCAGCTTGGAATGGGGATTTTGGAATTGGACGGGAGGCTGGCTGCTGATTCCGTTTTTCGGTTTGTATTCCGCGTTTCGACTTTCGGTGCATCCGTGGGTTCGGGATCTCTACAGCTATTACGTATATCCCCTGATTCCATTTTTGATTCTTTTTTTAAGAACCGGTTCCGCTTGGATTCAAAATGCCGCAAACGATTTCGAACCTTCGCGAGAATCCGAAACTTCTTTCATTCATCGTTTCGAATTTTTAAAACGAATTCCGAAAGAACGGAAAATTTTCGTTCTTCTTCTTTTAACGTTCGCGTTCAGCGTTTACAGAAACTCGAAGGAAAACGAATATCCGATTCCATTACGACCGCAAACGACCAAAACGCAAGAACTCAAAGAAGTTTTAAAATCGATTCCCGCGGGAAGTTCCGTATCTGCCGGGTTTCATCTTTCGCCGTTCGTTTCGCTGCGCAATCCGGTGTATCCGATCCGGGAAAACAGGGAATGGAAAGAATGGATCGTGTTCGACCAACGATACAATTCTCCGTATCTTTCCTCGGAATTGATTTTGCAAAGAATTCGGAAAGACGTTCAAAACGGAACGATCGAGCCCGTTCTAACTTCGGAAAATTTCGTTTTGTATAAGCGAAGTGCCAATCCGAAACGTTAAAAACGCTTCCTACTTACAATATTCTTTCAAGCGTTTGCCGGAGTCTTGGTATCCTAGATCCAAAGACTTTCGAAAGTCCTTACAAGCAAGCGATGTCTTTTTTAAAAAGACATAGGCAAGACCGCGGTTGTGATACGCGACTTCGTCGTTCGGATTGAACGACAAGGTCTTCGAATAACTCGCTACGGATTCCGCATATTTCCCAAGAGCGTATTGCGCGTAACCGAGTTCGAAAAGAGCGTATGCGTTCTTCTTATCCAAGTTCACCGCTTTCCGCGCCGACTCCAAACCCGCCGTATAATCCTCGTCCTTGTTTTCGCAGCGCGCCTTATGTCCGTAGAGTTCCGAGTTTTTGTTTTCACCGAGATCGATCGCCTTTTGAAAATCTTCGATCGCCTGCATACAATCGTCGATCATCTCGTTTCCGTATCCTTTGTAAAGATAGGCCGCCGTTTTGTTCGGATCGATCTCTACCGCCTTATCGAAATCCTTTACCGCATCTTCGTATTGTTTCATCGTATAAAGCGCAAGACCTCGGTTGTAATAACCGGAAGCGTCTCCCGGAACCAATTCCAGATATTTGGAATATTCTTCGACCGCCTGTTTATACTCCCCTCGTTCGTTGGCTTGATACGCTCGATTAAAAACCTCGTTCGGGTCTTCCCCGGTTGCGGCGCCGGAAGAAGAACCTGCATTCGTATCGGAAGAATCGGAGGAACTGGAAGAAGCCATGCTCGTTTTGATTTCGTGAATCGCGGCGAGAATTCCGCTGAGAGCGGTTTCGATCCAAGGAGGTTGTGCGACAGCGGCGGGATCGTTCGGATTCGCATCCTTTGAACCGGGTAACACGATGCTGAGAAGAAGAATGATAATTCCGAGGATTAAAAACCAACCGAGTATTCTATTTGCCATCAGGTAATAGAATCCAAATTCCTCGAGAATTCAACTTTTTATTGAACAAAAAATTTCCGAAAACGACTCGAATTTTCCGTTTTTTCCGACTTGAAAAAGACGAGCCGAATCGATCGACTCGTCCGAAAATTTCATACCGATTCTACTCGGATTGAATCGCAAGAGTGGATTGTTTGTTCGGATTGTGTTTCACGTCGAGTCCGTATACGAGCATGGTCGGTACTGCGTATTGAGGATCGAACGTGTCGATAGCGATCGCGATTTTATTCCCCGCGGGAACGTCGTAAGCGACCGCGTTCAAGTCGATCGTAAGATCCACGGTTTCAAACGCGGACTCGTAGATGGAAGCGGTTCCGTGCGTAATGAGCTTACCGACTCCGTTCTTTGCAACATCGTAAAAGTAAACGTTCACATTCGCTTTTCCTAATGAAGAAGAAACCTGCCCTTTCCAGAAAATTTTTCCCCTGATCTTCAAGGCCGCGCCGAGAGAATCGGATTCATACACGATTCCGTTGATTCTGCTGAGCCAATCCAAAGACGCGGTCACAGGAACTTCCAGATGGGAAGCGAGAATATCCGAAAGCAAAGGAACGCCGGTCGTAGCGATCGTATCCGCTCCGGAAAGAATGCTCGTGTTCGCATTGTTCGTGTTTTGCGTCGAAGAGATTTTTCCGTCCGTAAAAAGGGTTCTCGGTTTCAGATAATACTTCTTTTCGGAAACGGTGGGAGAAGGCCAGGAAGGAAGAGTGACCCTATCTCCGTTAAAACGTTTTTGAAACGTGACCTGAGGTTTGGACATGATTCCGTTGTTGATTCCTTTCAACCAATAATCGAACCAATCGTATGCGTTCGTCCAAATCGGATTTGCAAGGCCGATCACTCCTCCGATCTCCGCGGTTGCGTGAATTCCTTCGTTCAGATCCAGTTTTTTAGGAACGGTCAAAGATGCGAAGTAATCCAACATCTGATTCGGATGAAACAAGAAATCTTCGAAGTTGCTCGATATATAAACCGGTTTTCCGGAAGCGTTGAGTTGAGAAACAAGACTCGCCGGCGAACGTTCCGCGGCCCAAGCGGTAACACTTTCGATGTCGTTGTGCGAAAGAAGTTTACCGAAATTCTCCGCGATGACCGGATCCATTTTCCCCGTAAAATAACCCGCGCCGATCAGGATCAAACCCCAGACCAGACGAGGAGTGTCGTTTCCGTATAAGGAACGTTTGAGATCTCCCCAGCCGCTCATCGCAACCGCGGTTTTAATTCTCGGTTCGAAGCTCACTCCGATCAAAGAGATTCCGGCTCCATAAGAAATTCCTGATATACCGATATTCGCAGAATCGGCTTGCGTGTTTGCAAGAAGCCAATCGACTACGGCGGTTAAGTCCGCGCGATCCTTGAGTCCGGCGGTATTGATGAGTCCGCCCGAAATTCCGAAACCTCTCGTGCTGTAACTCAGTACGATATACCCTTTTTTAGCGAGTTTGGCTGCGGGAACCAAATACTCGTATTCGTTCAAAGCCCAGCTGTTCACAAAGATCACGGCGGGAGCTTTTTGACCGGCGATCAAATTCTTAGGCTGAAACAAATTTGCGGCGAGGGAAGTTCCGTCCGTGGAACGGATCTGGATCGAATCGTTCCAGGTAAAACTGCCGTCATTCTCCGTTTGAAACGCGGTGTTGATTTGCGCCGAGGTGATCCCTTGTTGAAACGTGCTCCCAGAGTTCGTATTCAAGATCGATTCGGATGCGCCGGGCAGGAACGCAGCGAGCGCCGCGAGATTCTGTTTGGAAGAATTCCCCTGCCCGTCTCCGCAATGCAAGAAGGTTAAAAACAGAAATGCGGTGGTCCCTGCTTTTAACATATCAATCGTTTTAAATCCAATTCTCATTTTTTTTTCTCCTAAAACTTTTAGCGTAATGCCGTTCGTTTCACTTACGGAGAAGGAGTTTAATCGCGAGAAGATTCGAATTCGCCTAAGATTCGAACTTCGGTCGAAAAAAAGGTCTTAAATCCGAATTCTAAACGAAATTGTTCCTGTTGGTTCGATGAATCGAGGAGTTCCAACAAAAAAGATAAGAAGCAAGCGAGACCGATTCAAAATAAAAGTTCGTTTATTTTGAAAGACGAAAACGTTTATCCGTCTCGGCGCGCAGTTCTCGACTGTCTCAGATATTCGCGGGGAGACGTTCCGAAAACGGATTTAAACGCAAGATTGAACGTGGCCTTTGAATTAAAACCGGAACGATACGCGACGGAAAGAATGTTCGCGCCTTCTTCCGTTTTTAATAGTTTGGCCGCTTCTTGAACGCGGTACGCGTTGATGAACTTGGAAAAGTTCATTCCTTTTCTTGAATTTAGATATTCCGTAAGTTGATAGGACTTCAGATCCAACTTCTCCGCAAGAGTGGAAAGATCCAAATCCTCCTGCAGATAGAGTTTTTCTTTTTCCATCAGAGATTCCAAACGGGTTTCCAACTCGGACAGGTTTACGCTTTCCAACCGGGAATTCTGATACGCTTCTTTTACCGCGGGTCCGATTTCGCCCAAAAGTTTCGGAGTTCTTTGATGGGAAAGATAGGCGGCGACGGAATAGATCGTGGTGGCGACAACGGAAGCATACAATAATTCTAATTCTCTTAACAAATACGCGGAAACCAAAAGAAGAGTAACGCTTGCACCTCCGCATAAAATCATGAGAAGAAAACGTCCGCCCGGTTCTTTTTTCAATTGGCTGATCGTAAACAAAGAACGGGTTTCCCAAAAGATAAACGCATAATATGCAAGATTGATGATAAATCCAGCGAGAAACAATAGATCCCAGACGCTCGTCGTCGATTTCCGAAAGTAATCTTCGGGACGATGCGGAAACCATTCCGGCATCGCGAACGAACAAATCGGAATCAGCAACGTTAAGAATATGCCGGGCAGATACAACCATCGATCGGAACGCCAAACGTAAGAATCCTTTACGTTCGCCGAAAACAAACTGTACATGCCCGCACCCAAATACCAGGAACAGGGAATATACATATAATTGAAACAACGCGTCTCGAACCGGACGTCCTTCAGGATGAAATAAACGTATAAGAATAGAATCGAACCGCAGAGGTTTAAAAGAAAGACGAGACGGTTCTGAATCCCGAACGGATTTCGAAGCAACGCCCCCGTGCCGATCAACAACCCGAATACCGTTCCGAAAAATACCGTTTCCGTAAGAATGGAAGACACGAGTTCAGATGGAACTCGACCTCGGATTCTCAGTCCAGAATTTTTTTACCAATGGATCGAAAACGAATATGAACGTCGGTTTATTTTTTGGGAAGAATCACGTGAAAGATCGTTCTACCCGGTTCCGATTCGAGTTCGATTCTTCCGTCGTGTTTTTTTACGATCCTTCTGGAAATGTCCAAACCTAAGCCGCTTCCTTCTCCCGGTCCTTTGGTCGTAAAAAACGGATCGAATATTTTCTCCCGAACGTCGCGCGGAATCCCGGGTCCGTTGTCCTGAATGGAAACTTTGACATCGTCCTTTCGATCTTCGATGGAGATTTTGATCTTTCCTTTGAACCGCATCGCCTGCAGCGCGTTGTAGATAAGATTGGTCCAAACCTGCACGAGATCGTCCGGATAGGCTTCGATCGTTGGTCTGGTCGGAAAGTCCAATTCCACATCCACGCCGCTTTTGATTTTATTGTGATAGATCGTTAGAACGGTTTCGATGTTCTCCGCAAGATTGGTGAGAACCTTTCCTCTGCTTTCTTCCGTGTCGATATGCGCGTAGTTTTTGAGAGCATATACGATCTTGGAAGTACGGTCCACAGCCAATCGGATCGATAGGATATTTCGATACGTATGAATTTCTTCTAATGCGAATTTGATCAACGGATAACGCGCCGGATCGGAAAACAATGCCGAGAATTCTTCCAGAGCAAGAGGAAGCCCGTTGTCCAAAAGACGATCCGCAATATCGTGCGGATTCTCGAATCCCAATTCGGTTAACTTCGATTTGATGGAAGCCATCGCGGCTTTTTTGTTTTCTCGCGAAAGCATCGCTTCCTTGCTTTCGATCCCTCTGCGGATCAGTTCCGAAAGATCGTGAATGAATTCCGAACTCACCTTAACGAACTCGGGACTCAACGTTTCCATTCGATCCGCGGAAGAATTCAAATACGCGCGGAGTTCTCCGCTGAGAGCCGCGATTGCGCCTAACGGATTGTTGATCTCGTGCGCGATCCCCGCGACGAGTTGTCCGAGTGCGGCCATTTTTTCGGAAAGGATCAGTTGTTCCTGCGTCTTTTGGAGATTCTCCAGAGCCTTTGCCAATTCGGAAGTTCTCACCTTAACGGCCTTTTCCAATTCTTCCTTGGCTTCCTTTCTTTCCGCGTTTAATAAAAGCTGGGTGACTTGTTCGGCGACCGTGACCACGAATTGTTTTTCGTATCCTTTCCATCTTCGCTGCTCTCCGCGGTGTTCGAGACAAACGACCCCTTTGATTTTTCCTCTAAGAAAAAAGGGAGCATCGAGAAGGGAACTGATCCCGTTCGGTTTGCTATACGTTTCCGCGAGTTCGGAAGTTCGCGGATCTTGAATCACATCGGACGCGTCGACGAAACGATCGCTTCGAATCGCCTCGAAATAAGTCGGATACTCGGACATGTCCAATTCAATCCGAGGCATATAGGCCTGATCTTTACGATCCCAACCCGCAAACATCGTCCATAGATTCGGATTTTCTTTCGGAAAGATCCAAATCGAAACGCGGTCGCAATCCGCGACCTCCGATACCATAAGAACGATCTTTTTCGTCCCCGCTTCCAGATTTCCGGACGCGAATTCCGAATCGGTCGCAATCTCCATCAGCGCCTGCGCGTGTAAGGCGATTCTTCTTGTTTGTTCTTCCCGTTCTCTGGAGGCGGCCTTTTGTTGCGTAATATCTCTTGTGATCGCGATCGCGATCGGTTCTTCGCCGATTTTGATTCGTCTTGCGGAGAACAGTGTGTCGACGATTTCTCCGCTTTTCTTCTTAAATTGAACCTCGTAGTCTCGGATGATTCCTTCGTCTCTGAGAATCGAGACGACCTTATCCCTTTCCCGAGGATCGTTCCA
This sequence comes from Leptospira yasudae, assembly GCF_003545925.1. Lineage (NCBI taxonomy): Bacteria > Pseudomonadati > Spirochaetota > Leptospiria > Leptospirales > Leptospiraceae > Leptospira > Leptospira yasudae. The sequence goes on from NZ_QHCU01000001.1 coordinate 77,997, forward strand.
GATGCCTATGTCGATCGGAATCTTGTCGATCACTTCCTCTTTGGTATATTTGAGCATCTCGGAGAAGTGTTCGTTGACTTGAACGTAGCTTCCGTTGGAAAGATTGTTGATCGTGATCGTATCGGGATTCATCTCGAAGATCATTTCGAACAGATCCTTGCTTTCCTGCATCTTTGCGAAATATTCGTTTCGCTCGAGTTCCATCGCCTTTTTATCCGTTACGTCGATGAGAAGCGCGAGCAACATCGGTTTTCCGTCCAACTGAAAAACCCGATTCCCCGATAATACGTGCTTCACAGTTCCGTCCGAGGTTTGAATCGTGGCCTCGAGACTCGCGGTCCAACCCTTCTCCTCCAATTCTTTTTTGAGTTTCGCACGATCGATCGGAGTTCTCCAGATTCCGAGTTCCATCGAAGACTTTCCGATGATCTGCTCTCTCGTATAACCGATCAGATCGCAATAGGATTGATTGATTTGTCGATAGATTCCCGTTTCCAATTCGGAAAGGGAAACGGCGGCGGGCGTAAGCTGAAAGAGTTTTTCAAAAAGGTCCTTGCTCAGACGAAGTTCTTCGTCCAATCTTCTGCGGTCTTCCTCGGACTTTTTCTTTTCCTCTATATCGGTCGCAAGAGAGATAACCTGTTTTCTTCCGTTGATTTCTATGATTCTCGCCGAATAAAGAATCGGAACGACTTCCCCGTCCGAAGCCTGATAAACGGATTCGAGATTTTTCACTTCTCCCGTTTTGGAAAGAGCTTCGTAGACTTCAGCTCTGAAATTTCCGGACTTATCCCAGATATGAATTTCCGGCGTCGTCTTACCGATCACTTCTTCCCGGGTGCGTTTTGCCATTTCGAGAAATCGTTCGTTTACGTCGACGATCGTCTTTTCCTCCCAGTCGGTGACGACTAACGCGGAAGGAACGAGTTGAAATAACTTTTGAAAAAGGCTTTTGCTCTTTTCGAGTTCCTGCGCGAGATTTTTCAGATTGGAAGCCGACTCCCTGAGATCGGAAATATCGTGACCGATGGAAAGTATTTTTTTCTCTCCGAAGGATTCGATCATTCTCGCGGAAAATAAGATCGTCTTAATCATACCGTTGAAAGTTTTCAGCTTAACTTCAAGGTTTTGTACGATTCCTTTCTCCCTCAAATTTTGAAAAATCAAAGCTCTGTCTTCGAGGTTGTAGTAAAACCCGAGATCGAGCGGTGTTTTGTTCAATACTTCTTCTTTCGTTTTGCCTAAGTATTCCAAAAACCTTTCGTTTACTTCTAAATACGTACCGTCGTCTTTCGATAACGTGATCGCGGATGGATTCATCCGAAAGATCTGACTGAGGATCTCTTCCTTTTCCCGGACCTCGTCCAAGAGTTTTTGTTTTTCCCGTTCTTCCTTGATCCGATCCGTCATCGGAACGGTGATGCTTAAAAGAGCGGTCCTTCCTTTGTATTCGATCGGCTGCGCGGAAAAGAGCGCCCAAAATTCTTTTCCTTTCGTGGTTCGAAACGGAATCTCGACGCTGTCCACGAAGCCGTCCCGTTTCATGATCGAAACGATCGTTTCGCGAACCTGCGGCGAAAACCAAACGCCGAGTTCCAAGGTGGTCTTGCCTACGAGCTGATCGTAGTCGTATTCGATCTGTTCGCCGAACTTGCGGTTTACTTCCAGAAGTTTTCCCGATCCGATTTCGGAGATCGCCATCGGAAACGGATTGAGCACGAAGATTCTCCGTAGAGCTTCCCATCCTTCCTTGATTTCATCGTATAATTTTTCGCGGACTTCTTCGTTTCGTTTTTGTTCGGAGATGTCGCGGATGATTCCCCAAATCGCCACCGGCTTTTTGGAATCGTCCTGAAGCACGTACGTCTTAACGCAGATCGGAACCGAACTCCCGTTCTTACGAACGTATTCTTTTTCGAATTCCTGAGAATAACCGGAAGAAAGGAGATTCTCTTCGAAGTCTTTTTGTTCTACCGAATTCCAGTGAGAAGGAGTTAAGGACCAAAAGCTCTTCCCCCTCAGATCTTCCAGAGAATAACCCGTAAGAGTTTGAAAGGCGGGATTCGCTTCTAAAAAATTTCCTTCGAGATTTGCGATCGCGATTCCGTCCCGACTGGTTTCGAATATCTGCCGAAAGAATTCGGAATTAAGCAAATTTGAATCTAAGGTTTTCATGGGTCGGGCGACGGTTCCGCTTCTATTTAAAAGACGTTTAAATATTAAAGAGAACTCGAAAAAGGAAAAATCATTTTACACGGGATTTTCGATTTTTTCGCGATTCAGTTCCGATTATGGAGCGGTAACGCAGCGAAGATACCAGTTCGAACTTTTTCCGTTCCCGCCCATGAGTCCGCTCGTAAAGAAAACGGCAAATCCGTAGGTCAGGTTGTTCCTGGCCGTGGACGAACTCCAATAGTATTGGGAAACGGTTCCCGGAAAATAGGTCGCATTGATCGCGGGACTTACGCCGGTATAATCTACGATGCTGAGAAGTTCGTTGATGTTCGGGAGTCTCCAACTTTTACCCGCGAGAGAAAGAGAAGAACAATAACTGAGAGCGCCTTGCCATGTGTTCGTTCCGCCCGAACCCGCACCGCCCTGCCAAAGCAAACCGGTTCGATTGTCCGTAACGGTTCCGTCACCGTTATTCGTATAAGAAGGCGCAGAGAGAGAAGTTCCCGAAACGCAACGAACTCCGTACGGGCTGGTTCCGTAGTTCAATTGATCGTAAAAACCCGCGTTGATTTGAATGTGCCAACCCGTTGTGGAGGGGCTTCCCGAATACGGAGTATCGGAAATAAAATTCACGCTCGGGTTTCCCGGAAACGCGGAAGAATCCACGGCCGTATTGCTTTCGATATTCGCGAATCGTTCGAGTTCGAAAATCGAAGGCATTCTCCAAGTCGTGATTCCCGCGTACCCCGCACCCGAGTTCTGCGCGTTCAACGCGGCGCAATAAGTCGGCGCGCTTGCGTACGTAGTCGCGGTCGCGGTTCCGGTCGAGCAAGTAGGTCCGCTCAAACCTTCGGCACAGGTTTTCCAAATAAGCCCGCGGACCGCATCCAAGGTCGTATAATCGTTCGTATAAACCGAATGCGCCGTGGGACCGATATAACTTCTGTTAGACGGAAGATCCAGAAAATCCCCGTCCTGACGCGGATAGGTTCCGTTACCGCAGGAGATGTTGGTGGTTGCATCGTAACAGAGCGTTTGTCCCGTATCGGAAATCTTATCCGGAAAAATGGACGGTAAAATCGGGGGAAGTCCGCAGGAAGAATTTTGCCCGAGCGCGCAACGAAGAATCACGCTGTCCCACCAAGCCTTGGAATACGGGATTTCGGGATTGTATGGTTCCTTTCCGGGATCACAGGCAATCAAAAACAAAAAGACGAATAGAAAAAATCCCCGGGACATATCTTTCATTGTAACAAACCGAAAAAACGTTTAGTCAACATCTTTTTGATAAGACGAAATATTAATCCGACATGGATCGTTTTATAAATCGTCAGGATCGATTTTTTTCGCGATCGAATTTTTAAAAGAAGTTCAAAAACGGAAAGGCGACTTGTTGAGGATCAGCTTACGACGGAGCCGTTGTTTTCCTGAATGACGTGACCGTCTTCTAAGATCATTCGGATCAAACGCGTCATCTCGACTGAGTATTCCACGTTGAGATGTTTGGTCACACCCTCGCAGAATCCGTTGATGATGAGAAGTTTCGCGTCGTCTTCGGACAATCCCCTCGATTGAAGATAAAACAGCTGATCTTCGTCGATCCGCGAAACAGTCGCTTCGTAGTTGAGCGTTCCGTTTTGACCGGAAACGTCGTTGTACGGATACGCGTGCGATTGGGAACGATTGTCCATCATCAAACCGTCGCACTTAACGTGAGAGTAAGAATTCTCCGATCCTGCGGTGAACTTAACAAGACCTCGGTAGGAGTTGATTCCTCCGTCGAGAGAAACACCTTTTGCTAATATATTGCTTCGAGTATTTTTACCGACATGAATGATTCTCGCGCCGGTATCCTGGATCTGTCCTCCGCCCGCAAACGCAAGAGAAAGAATATCTCCCGTGGAATGATCGCCTTGCAGAACGATTCCCGGATATTTGACGGTGTTCGCTCCGATGTTCACGTCCGTCCAAGTGATATGCCCTCTTTCGTGGCATAACCCGCGTTTGACGGTCCAGTTGTACATGTTCTTCTTCCAGTTCTGGATCGTAGTATAAAAGATCTTCGCGTTTTTGTGTGCGATGAGTTCTACGACCGCGGTGTGAAAGTTCGTGCCCTTGTCTTGAACGGAGGAACAACCTTCGGAGTATTCGATCTCCGCTCCTTCATCAGCAATCAATAATGTTCTTTCATACTGACCGGACGAAGCGGCGGTGACTTTGAAGTAAGCCTGAAGAGGCATCGGAGTTTTCACTCCCTTGGGAACGAACGCGAACGAACCTCCCGAAAAAACGCAGCTGTTCAAAGCGGAGAATTTGTTGTCTCCGACGCTCACGACCGTGCCGAGATATTTGCGTACGATGTCCGGATATTCTCGGATCGCCGTGTCGATGTCGCAGAAAAGAATTCCGAGTTCGGTTAATTCTTTTTTTACGTTTGCATAAACGGTTTCGGAATCGTTCATCGCTTCGATTCCGGCGAGATATTTGCGTTCGTGTTCCGGGATTCCGAGTCGTTCGAAGGATTTTAAAACTTCGGGATCGACCTCGTCCCAGGATTTTTTCTTTTGCTGATTGGAGCCGATGTAGTGCGTGTAAGAATCGATGTCCACGTTGAAGTTGGGAAAGAATCCCCAAGTCGGCATGGGCTTTTGTTCGTAGATTTCAAAGGCTTTGAGACGGAATTCAGTGAGCCAGCCGGGCTCGTTCTTAATATGAGAAATGGATTCAACGACCTTGCGTGTGAGGCCTTTCGGAAAATTATCCGGACGATAATAGCGATCTTCGGGAAGAATTTCTTTTTCCAGAACTTGTTCCATTTTCATCTCCTAAGTCGCGACCCATAGGGAGCGACTTGCTGAGTTTATCGCGACCCATAGGGAGCGACTTGCTGAGTTTATCGCGACCCATAGGGAGCGACTTGCTGAGTTTATCGCGACCTAAAGCCCTGTTCTAAAAGATTAGACTGAGATTGCGACTCATAAGAACAATCCGCTGCCTAATTGCAACCCCTTGGAGGCAAATCCATCGCATTTTCGCGATCGGGAAGCAGAACAACAATATCAGAACTATCTTACGAAATTCAGCGCTTCTGAAAACCAGAATCCGCAGGCGAGCGCCTGCGGACAGAAAAAAACCGTGAACTTAGTTCACAGCGGAGAAATAGTCTTTGGACTTTTGAGGGTCCGCAACCATCGTTTTCTTTCCTTCATCCCAGTTCGCAGGGCAAACTTCGCCGTGTTTTTCCACGAATTGGAACGCTTTGATCAGACGAATCGCTTCGTCAATATTACGTCCCACAGGAAGATCGTTGATGGTAGCTTGACGGATCACTCCCGCCGGATCGATGATGAACGTTCCTCTCAGAGCCACGCCACCGTCCGTAAGAACGTTGTAGTCTCTGGAGATGGACTTCGTAAGATCCGCGATCAGAGGATACTTAATGTCTCCGATTCCGCCTTCTTTTTTCGGAGTATTTTTCCATGCCAAGTGAGTGAACGCGGAATCCACGGAAACGCCGAGAACTTCCGCTCCGAGTTTTTTGAATTCTGCGAGCTTGTTATCGTATTCGATGATCTCAGTCGGGCAAACAAAGGTGAAGTCGAGCGGATAGAAGAATAGAACCACCCATTTTCCTTTGTAGTCGGAAAGTTTAACTTCCTTAATTTCTTTTCCAAGAACAGCTTCCGCTTTGAAATCCGGCGCGAGGGATGTAACCTGAGGCATTTTGTTTCTCCTTTTGAATTTTGATTTTGAAACTTAGACCCTTCCATAGTATCGCCTCCACCCCCGGAAGCAAATATTTTTTAGAATGATTCTAATTTTTTTTCAATTCTAAAAAATGGACGGAACTCCGGACCGACAGAGGAGAATCCGACGATCCTCCTGTTACAATGTATGAGTTCCCACAACCTGCGGAAATATCTTGAATTGTTCCGGAGAAGCGTTCGGCCGAAGTCATACGGAGTTCCGTCCGGAGTGTGGGAACTACCACAAATTTAGGAAACCTGTAAGGCTTCCCATTCCGGCCGAAGAATACTCATCTCGTAACCGGACCAAAATCCGTCCCCGAACCGAACGGTGTCCCGGTTTAAACCTTCGATCTGAAATCCGACATTCTGATAACAGGCGATCGCGGCTTTGTTAAAATCATACACGTTCAGAGCGACCCGGTGTAATCCGAGATCCACAAAACAAATCCGCAAAAGAAGTTTTACCAATTCTCGGCCCATCCCTTTTCCGCGAAACTCGGGTTTGCCGATCAAAAGCCGCGAAAGACGAGCGGACCCGTGTTCCATGTTGATCGAAGCGAGTTCGCAATAGCCGATCCTTTCGTTCGAACTCGTTTCAATGATGCGAAATGCCTTGCGATCGACGGCGCGGAGATTCTCCAGAAGCTGATCTTCGGTTAAAGGAAAACGAAATACAGGACCGGAAAATTGCAACAGCAGCTCTTGAGTATCGACCCAGGAAATCAACAGAGGAATATCATTGGTTTCAAACGGTTCCAATCGTATCATGACATACGGAAGAAACCTCGAAAAGGAATTTTAGAAAAGTCTAATTTTTATGGAAACGGCGCTTTTGATTCTTCTTTGCTGCACGACCTTGATCGGACCCAGAACCGGAGTCTACGACAAGGAACTCAACTATTGTTCTCCGAGACCGAACTGCGTTTCGAGTCAAAGTTCTTCGTTTAACTTCATCCATCACATCGAACCCTTCCGCTACAAAGAGGAAAAGGAAGAAGCCTTTCAAAAACTCAAAGAAAAACTCGAACAGGCGGACCGCGTAAGCGTTTTGGAAGTCGACGGTTATTATATTAAAACCCGCTTTTATACCAGGGTCTTTCATTTTCCGGACACGGTGGAATTCTTATTTGATGAGAATGACAAGATCGTTCAGATCCGCTCGGAATCCATTCTAGGTTTGTTCGATTTTCTTGCGAACCGGAGAAGGATGAACAATCTCCGCGAAGAACTCGGCTGGGAATAAAAAATACGAAGTCGCTTAACAAAAAGTAAATCGTTACTTATGAAGAACCGTCGCTTGCGCGAAATTCGAATAGATTTCCGTCGCTGATTCCTTTTTTACAATCTTTCGTCGATCTCTCGATCTTACGGACTCGCGTCCACTTCTTCGATTTTCAGATCGTCGTTATAAACCGTTCCGCTCGAAACGCTGGGCGGCGCGTATAAACCGAAATGCATTTGCGCGATCGTATTCTTTCTGCAATACACTTTCGCTTCCGAAACGAGGGTTCCGTTCTGCCAAACTTTGACGTTTCCTTCCGGATTGGAAAAGTCCAAATAGACTTTCAGCTCCACCCATTGAGACTTCGGAAACGACAACGAACTTGTCTGATAGGAAGTTTGTTTCTGCCCCATCCAGGGAACGTGCATCAGATGAACAAACCCTTCGTTGTTTAAATTTACTAGAACGGGGCTGTTCCAATTATCGGAAGAATCATCCGCGATCGTCGCAAAGCTGAACCACTCGTTTTCCGGCTGCATCGTCCTCAAATTCATATCCAGCCAAACGTTCATCGTGATCAAAACCGGAGTCACGAAACTTCCACCGCTCGTCTTATGCAGCTGTATCGTCGGATAACCTCGGTGATTGTTGTTCACGAAAAGACTGCTCGCAACATACGAAGAATACACCCAACCCTTGTGCGACTTTGCTCCGGTCTTTACTTGTTCGGCGGAAAGATCGTGAGAACAGGAATTGTGATAGTTCTGCGGAACGATATAGAAGTTCGAAAAATCGGAAACGGATTCAAAGGAAGTGAAGAAGGTTCTCTTCGCTTGCGTTCGCGTCGCATTGGCGGCGGAAGAACACTGCGCTTGATTGTAGGCTCCGAGCAGGAGCAAGGCTTGCATTTGACTTTCATCCGAATCTCGGCGACAAGCGATCGCCAGAAATGAAAAAGCCAAAAGACTCACAAAAAGTCTTTCGGCTTTGGTTTTTTTTCGGAAAGTCTCTTTATCAATTTCTTTCCAAACAGGCTTCATGTTCTAACTCAACAATTCGACCGAATCGTTTTTTTCAGTTTCGGAATATTTTCTTTCTATAGATGCGATTTTAAATCTACTTTTCGTTCCGAAAACTTCTATCCCTTGAGAAAGCTCATCGTTTCCTGCAGATTTTTCGCGATCTGCAACAAACTCACCGCGCTTCCCGCAATCTGTTCCGAATTCGCCGCGCTGTTTTGAACGGTAATGGAAATATTCGAAACCGCGTTTGCGGTTTCCGCGATCGCCACCTTTTGTTCCTTCACGGAATTGCGGATTTCTTCTGACTTCGCGTCCACTTGATCGACTCCCGAACGTATCTTCTCCTTCTTCTCTTGCTGAAGTTCCATAGTCGCCACGATCTGGTTGGAAGATTCCTTCAAATGTTCGAGACCGCTCAAGATCTGAGCGTAAACTGTAACGGAATTTTCCACGATCTTTCTTCCGGTTTCAATCTCGGCATTGCTCGTTTTGATGAGTTCTTCGATCGTCATCGCACTGGAATCGGTTTGTTCCGCAAGTCTCGTAATCTCGCTTGCAACCACCGCAAACCCTCTTCCGTGTTCCCCGGCTCTTGCCGCTTCGATCGCCGCGTTTAACGCGAGTAAGTTGACCTTTTCGGAAATCTCCTTGATGATCGCGGTGATGGATTGCATTTCCACGGAACTGTTCTCGATCTTTTCCATACTTTCGGAAAGATCGCCCATCGTCTTCTTACCGGAATCGGTTTTGAGATACATCTCGGAAATCTTATCCAGAGAATTCTTAACCGCGTCTCCCACCTTCGAGATCATTCCTTCCAGTTCGCGCATTTCGCCGTTAAACGAAGAAATCAAGGCGTATTGGGATTCCGCATTCCTCGTTACGTATTCCATCCCGGAACTGATTTCTTCCACGGATGCGGAAATCTCCTCCACCGAAGCGGACTCTGATTGCGCATTGGAGGAAAGGTGATCGGCCGATTGGGAAAGCTGTTCGGAAGAAGCAACGATACTTTCCGAAAAGTTCATAATCGTATCGAGCATCTCCTTCACCTTAATCTGAAAAAGACGGAAGGCAATCAGAAGAAGATAGAGTTCGTCCTTTTTCTTTTTGTCCTCGTCCACCTCGACCGGGTGAGAAAAGTCCGCGTTTACGATCGCTCCGCTGATGGTGGTCAGGCCTTTGACCAATTGGATCGAGTAGATCACCGCGATCAGAAGAATGTATGTCAGAGTTATTCCCGAAAGAAGAATGAACACGAACCAGCTGAAAGCGAATTCCTTCTCCGCTTTGATGTAAATCGAGTCCGTGATTCTCAACTGAACCTGGATCAACTCTTCGATTTTTTCGGTCACCGGATCGATTCTAGGATAAAGGCGTTTTTCCGCAAAAACCCCGAGTTCTTCGAAGTTTCTCGTTGTCATCAGCTCTCTCGCTTCGGCAACCGCGGCGTTGGATGCGTCAAACAAAGGAGTTAATTCCTTGATGATCACTTCCTCTTCCTTTACGAGATGCGTCGAGCTGTAAGCGGTCCATTCCTTTTGAATTCCGGAAGTCGCTTTATCCAGATTGGCAACGCCTTCTTCGGGGGTGAACGCTCCGCTTCTCACTTTGTGAACGCAATCCACGATGAAAATCGCGTAGAGATCGGAGATTTTCTTCAATTGTTTCAGAGGAATTACACGATCTTCGTAGATCGTTTCAATGTCTTCGATTCTATCTTTCGTGTTGGTAAGCGCTAAACCAACCAACAAAGCGATCGGTATCAAAACCGATCCGAATAGAAGCATAAGCTTTTTTCGAATTCCTAACCTTTGGATGAATATATATATCTTTTTCATAGATTTTAAGGCGGCTAATAATAGCCTTAATCCCATGGGTAGTCAAGTGTTTTCAAAAACGAGGCAGTGTTTACTTATATAAGTTTATAAAGTAATCAGACGCAGAGATAATGTGAGTCAAAGCTCTTATGTTTTAGAGCAATTCTAAACGCAAAGAATAGCGCACACACATACAAAGGGTTATTCTAAAAACAACAGAAGGAGCGTTCACTTATTTCTTGGAGGAAAAGAGACCGTATACTTATTTAAATGAACACATCGTAAAAGATAAGATGAGAAAAACGAATCCAGAGCACGGAAGAATGCAGGAAATTTATTTCTTCGGTTTAAAAAGAAGTTCCGATTTGGAATGATTTTAAATCCGCACTAAAAAGAGACGTAATCAAATCGCATAGAAAACGGATGTGTCCGACAAGAATGTCAAACCGAAGGCTTTTCGTTTCTCAAATCACCTTGAAACGTCTTACCCATCACGTTCGGATAGAAGTCCTTGAGACCTTGGATTACGAATTCGAACGGAAAGTCCTCGAAAACTCCCCGATGATTTACGTATTCCATGAACTTCTTCCCTTCTCCGTCGAACGAATGAAAGATCGTATCGTTTTTTCCGTCGAAGTCGAGAGGAGCGACTCCGAATCGTATACAAAGTTCCTTGTCAAAAACGGGAGTCGCTTTGACCCAAACTCCGTCTATTAGAATTTCTGCATATCCATGAAATGCGAAAATCGTCGTCCCAAGATGACGGATCAATCGTTCACTCGCTAGATGATTGACCACATCCGAAAATCCGATCTTGGAAGGGAACCCGAGAGCCCTTGCGCCGGACGCAAAAAGAATCGACTTCGGAATACAATAGTTCTGCTTACTGTCGGCGATCGTACTGGACTTATAGGATTCTTTCCGATCGTTCACTTGATACGGATTGTATCGAATCTGATCTCGAACACCTAAATAAAATTCTTTGAGTTTTTCCAAGGGAGAATTTTCGGCGGTCGTCACTCGTTCCAAAAATTTCCGCACCGATTCGGAATCGTGATCGAGATAGTATGTGGATTTTAAAGTCGATTCCAGGGATTGCATCTTCGTACTCCGACTCGGATTTGCTTTCACTACACTATTTTTTACGGGGACCTTCGCGTCCACTGCAATCGATCCTATAATTCGGAGAGTCAATTTTTGATTTTTCTTCCCGAAAATCGTGCGTATGTTCTTGGAAATGCGAAATTATAAATTTTGATTTTTACTGTAAAAATCCGTTATAAGATTGGAAATCGCGAACGGTATTCTATCTGTTGTAAATCCGTTTTCAAAGGAGAATGTTATGAAAGAAAAACACAATCGATGGACGATCGGAATTTTAATTCTCGCTCTCGGCCTTTCCTCGATTCTACTCGCCTGTCAAAACGAAAAAAGTTCGGATAAGGAGGATTCTCTCAGGAATCTCGCCTTTCTACTGGGTTCGGCCGCTCCTCTCAAAGAACTGAGCAATTCCGATTGCACCGATCCCGCTCCCGCATTCTCCACGTTAAACGCGGCCGGAACTTCGACTTGTTCCACTTGTCATAATGCGAGCAACGCAAACGCCGGTTTTGATATCACTTCTTACAACGCGGTTCGAAACCGAGTGGTCGTAAACGATCCGAGAAACAGCCTTCTGTTTCAAAAAATCAACTCGGGCACGATGAGAATTTACAACAACGATTCGATCAACAAGGCGGTCTTCTGCTGGATTCTCAAAGGAGCCAATCCTTGATTTCTGCGCTTCTTCATTCGAATCGTACATTCGCTTTTTATTCTATTCTAATTTTCTGGAGCTTTTCCGCCTTTGCGGCGGATAAGAATCCCAAGGAATGGATCGTAAAAGAGGCGAACATTCGGTTTTTGAGCGAAGCTCCTCAGGAAACGATCCAAGGAACCGCTTCCAAAGCCGAAGGAACGGCCAATTTGGATACGAAGAAGTTCTGGTTTCGCGTGAATCTGAACGACTTGAACGTTCCCAATCGACTGATGAACAAACACATGCACGAGAATTATCTGGAAACGGAAAAGTTCCCGCTCGCAACGTTTCACGGAAACATCGTCAAGTGGGATAAAGCTTCCAAAACGGTACTCGTGGAAGGAGAATTTTCGATCCACGGAATCTCCAAGAAGAACGTTCGAGTCCAGGGAATCTTCGAGGAAAAAGAAAAAGAACTTGCGGTCAACGCGACCTTCGATCTACTTCTGACCGACTTTAAAATCGAAATTCCTAAATTAGTAATTTTGAAACTGAATGAAAAAATAAGAATCGAAACATCCGTAACATGGCAAACCAAAGAATAAAACTTTTCCTTCTTCCTTTTTTGTTTCTAATTTCTGTCGGACTTTCCGCGCAGGAACAAAGAAAATCCGCGTTTCTCGGAAGCAGTTTGATCCACATGCCCAGCACCGAGGACGTGGGCAAAAACGGATTGGACTTCCGAATCAATCACCGTTTCGGAAATGCGAAGTCCACTTCGTACGACTTCATCGGTTTGGACAACGGAGCCAACACGCAGCTTTCCCTCGACTACGGATTGACCGATCGGATCACGATCGGAGTCGCAAGGACTTCGTTTCAAAAAACGTACGAGGCGAGAGGGAAGGTTCGCCTTTTGACGCAAGATTCGAACTTTCCGGTAACGGTCAGTTTTTTCGGAGTGTTCGGTCAGGAAACGGAGGAGCAGGAACGATTCTACGGTCCTTATCTCAAGGTTTCGACGGGACTTAACACCTTCGATTCCGAGGCGAATAAAAAGCTGAATACGTACGAACTGACGTATACAGATCGCCAAAGCACTTTGGCTTCGTTCTTGATTTCGAAACGATTCGGAGACGTGTTCTCTCTTCAACTTTCTCCGATGTTCGTTCATAGAAATTTCGTAAAAGATCATATCTCGAACGATCGAACCGGTTTGGACGTTTCGTTCCGGATTCATCTTTTCAAACGATTGGACTTCACGTTCGGAACGATTCTCACCCCGAAACGGGATTACATCGGAGACTCGTATGTTACCGAAGACCGCAAAACGAAAATCGGAGGAGTGGAATATTCCGCTTCGGAGATCAACGATCTCATCGCGAGAGGAAGAACGATCGACGCGGTCATCAACAACATTCTTCTTTCCAAGCCGGTGGAATACATGTCCGTTCCTTTGAGTTTCGGCGTGGACTTTGAAACCGGAGGCCACGTGTTTCAATTGTTCGTTACGAACAGCCGATCCATCGCTCACACGCAATTGCTCCGCGGGGCAGATTACGATTACAACAAGAAAGAATGGACGGTGGGTTTTAACATCCATCGTTATTTTTCCTTGGAGAGTTCGGAGAATTCTACCGCCGCGGCTCAAAAAACGAACTAAAAATCGGTTAGCGTTCTTTGGCTTACGGTCTTAGCGATCGAACAAAGAACGCTTCAACCAAGAATGGAAGCTCGCGTTCCGAGAAAATCGGAGAAAGAGCCGCTTACGACTGCGTTTTACTTTCAGAAGCAAGGGAGAATCGATGATCGCTCTCCGATCGGAAATTTTTCCTGATTAGCCGTTAGCCGCCTTTGGCCATAAGATATTTTTCCATAAACTCGGTGATGTCCTTGATGTTTCGATTGATCATCTTTCTGAGTTCGGGAGGAATGTTCTGCGATTTGATGACTCGATAGTAGTTCAGCGCGTTCTTGAGCATCTTCCTTCTCGCGAATTCCTGCGCCTTTACGAGCATCGGTTTATACTTGTAATAGGAGTATTCCATAATACTGTAATTCTTAGAAAGTTTGAAGGCGTGCGGAATCTTGTCGAAGTCGTAGGTCAGAGTCAAGAACGGGGCGTCGTCCACTTCCGGAGGTTTTAACTCCAGAATCCCGTGGATCATTCTCGGTTCTTCTTCTTTGGAACCTCCTCCGGATTCTTCTCCGCCTCCTTCTTCTTCCTCCGTTTCCTCGTCGAACGGCTGCAAACCTCCTTCGAGAACCTCGATCTCGGGAGCTTCTTCCGCTTCGGGAGTCGTCGGAGTAGGCGCAAGATGCGGAATCTCCGGAGTCGCTTCGGCAGTCTTTTGATATTCCGGATCGGGTAGACCTATTTTAGGAAGTTCTAATGGTTTAAATTCTTTTTCCGGAGCTTCGGAGGGAGCCGCTTCGAAACGAACTTCTCCGGAAGGTGCGGGACTCGGAGCCGGGGGCGGACCTTCATCCGGAGGACGAACGGTTTTGTCTTGCGGATCGGGAAGTCGGATCGGTACGAGTTCGATCTTAGGAACGACGGGAGCCAAGAACGGAGGAAGGTCGTCCCGCATCGGCGGCATTTCCATTTCCGACCAGTCGTAGGGAGGCGATTCTTCCGACGGAGTTGGAGCTTCGGCTCGTTCTTTCTTTTTCTGTTCTTCCTTTTGTTTGAGATAGTCATCTCGAAGTTTGAATAGATCTTCTTGTCGGCGGTCGTCTCCCTGTCTTCGATCCTTTCGGGTCGGATCTTCACCGCGACGGTCACTGCCGGATCGTCTGCTTTCTCCGGTTCGGCGATCGACTAAAGGAAGATCTTTGAACTTCTCCCATTCTTCCGAGAAGAATGTGTCGTCGGGAAGATCCATCGCGTTCGGATCCAGATGCTCTCTGGAAGAAGGTGTGGACGGAACTCCGCCCCCGCCGCCTGCACCACCACCTCCGCCGGGAGAACCACCCCCAGATCCGCTTTTAGAGCCGGAACTCAATGACTCACTCTCTATGGATCGTTCGTCACCTCCACCGCCAGGAGCCGAAGGAGTTCCCACACCGGAACCGTCTCCACCTCCGAATCCGCCTGGTCCAGCTCCGGGTCCACCCGAGCCTGCTCCACCCCCGCCGCCACCTGCGCCTCCTCCCATAGGGAAAGTAGGATATACACCCCCACCACCCGCTAAGGATTCCGGACTTGGAGGAGGAATGCTCCCCGGAGGTAAGGCCGGACCGGGACTGAAAATATGATAGGAAATCGGCCCCGGAGGCAGACTACCAGGCACGGTCGGAGGACCGGGCAACGCGCCCGGGTCCAAAGGAGAAAGCGGAAGTGAAATCGGATTGGAAAATCCTTTCGAGATGGTATCGCCTAACGACTCACTGATGTCCTTGATGGCGCGGACCAAATCTCCCAAAGGAATCGGAGCGCCGCCGTAGTCGTCCGGACGATAGACTTCCTCTTCGTCGCTCTCGAGATGATTCTGGATCTGATCGATATTCTCCTGAATCTTCCCTTGAATCTCTTCGTCGGGAACTCGAGTCTTGGTTCTTTTATAAATTTCTAATGCACCGTTGTAGCTTTCCTTATCAACGAGAGCTTCCGCGTTGA
Organism: Leptospira yasudae; assembly: GCF_003545925.1. Taxonomy (NCBI): domain Bacteria; kingdom Pseudomonadati; phylum Spirochaetota; class Leptospiria; order Leptospirales; family Leptospiraceae; genus Leptospira; species Leptospira yasudae. Next base: position 93,342 of record NZ_QHCU01000001.1, read on the forward strand.
TGAGAGGACGACGATGATTCGCAAATTTGGAATTGTTGCGAATGATATCGTCGACTTTGTTCTTAAGATCTAACTTAGGCTTTTTCCGAAGACCGGGAAAATCTTCTTTGTGTTTTTGCGCGTCTTCCTTTCCGGGTCTTGGTCCGCCTGCGGATGGAGCCTGCGCGCCCGCACCACCTGTGGACGGAAGACCGGCCCCCGGTTGTTGCCCGGCTCCTCCTGGAGCGCCCGGTTGAGAAACGGGAATTTCTTTTCCTCGATCCCCGCGAACGTTAGTCCCACCGCCGCCCGGTCCCGCACCGCCTGGCCCGCCGGACGAGGATTTTCCCGAACCGGAATCGCCGTCTTTCGAGGCAGGTTTGTCTCTGAAAAGAGTGTAGGCTCCTGCCCCCGCGGATAAAAGACCTAACATGAATAAGAGGAGTGTTGTCATAGGGCGAAGCTACTGTTCTTAAAATCGACCAAACCGGATACCGATCTTGAACTCATTCGGACTTCTTTTTGTAATTGACGTCATGGATGTATAGTATATTTCTGACTTATGAAAGCTTCGGTTCGGGCAAACTTAAGTTTTGGATCCAGTCCAGACAATCCGGACGGACTTCAATTGAAAATCACCTTTGACGAAGATACACAATCCGCATACGGTGACTTCACTTGTCCGGAAAAGTTTCAAGGTCAGCCAGACGTAATTCATCCAGGGATTATATCTACGATCTTAGACGAAATCATGGTCAAAATCAACGAAGCCATGAATTTCAAAACAACCACGGGTGAACTAACGATTCGTTTTCTTCAGCCTGCCTTCGTCAACCAGCCGCTCCATTTGCGCGGATGGTTTGTGAAGAAGAACAAGAAAGTGATCGAAAACCGAGCCGAGATCGAAAACGAGATCGGAAAAATCGTAGCTCGTGGAAAAGGCAAGTACATCGAAGTAGACGACTGATCTTTCTTCCGCAATCAAACCGCCGATGTGGTGAAACTGGTAGACGCAGTGGATTCAAAATCCACCGGGGGCAACTCTGTGTCGGTTCGAGTCCGACCATCGGCAAGATTAAAGAAATTCAAAACTCACCCGACACAACTCAATGTCGGTTCCAGTCGCCCCATCAGCCAAGATTAAAGAAATTCAAAACTCAACCGACACAACTCAATGTCGGTTCCAGTCACCCCATCAGCCAAGATTTTAAACCAACAACAAATGCAGGACTCGAAGCGGGCAGAACATCGTTTCGGGCGGCTCCTGCAAGTTTCTTCTAAAAACGCGAACCCTTTCTAAATACGGCAGGACCGAGCTCTTCCGCGACTTCGCTTCCGCTTCGGTCACTCCGTGACCGCGTTCTCTCACTCGCAGTTGCTCGTTCGATCCCGCGTCGCTTCGATCTCTGCCGCGTCGTGTTTAGAGGATTTTGTTGGAACTCCGCCAATCTCCTAAATCGCATTCAAAAAGCGGAATGCTTTTAGTAGCTTTTGTTCGTAAGAATTCTGGAAAAGATGGGATTTCGATCCTTGCTCGCAAAAAGCTGTAGAATGCAACAGCTCAAAACCACAAAGGCGAGAATAAACGAAACTCCCGCTTCTCCCTGAAAACCGAGCATGGAAATATGGGAACCGATGGCGCCGATCATGATTACGGTAGCGATCATCGCACCCAGCCAACTCGTCTGTGGAATCAATAATAACAAAACGACTCCAAGTTCGAAAAATCCGACCACATAACGCCCAAAAGGTTCGGCGTCCAATGCGGTAAACGTAGCGATGGAACGTTCTGCGCCGGAAAGTTTAAAGTAAAATGCCGGAGTCAAAATCGCAATCGCAATGATCCTTGTCGTCCAATCTAATATTTTTTTCATAGACCTTACTCCACTTTTAGCGTCCATATTCTAACAACTGGAGAATGTCATCGCAAGGACTTTTCCAAAAAAGCGCCGATCATAAAACCGGAATCCGCACCGATTTATTTTTTTCTAATGAAGTCTAATTCGTCGATCGATCCGTCTAAGCCGATTCGAATCTTCCGTTTCGCTTTAACGCATCTTCGAAAAAATCCCTTTCGACTTGATCGATCGCTTTTAAGATCAGCTTCATTTCGGAATCGGAAAGTCCCTGAAAGAGTTCTTCTCCCTTTTGAAGAATGGCAAGACCCAATCGGATGCCTGAGACATCTTCGGAAGTGTACGTCTTCGGCTTGCTTTCCATCTTTGCGACGATGGCTTTCATCATCGAAACGATTTTAGCGAGAAGTTCGCGGTTCGACAGGGTTTCGAAAAGCTTTACGACGTCATCTCTGAACTGGTCCGCTTCCTTTTTGGGAACGCGGGAAATGATTCTTTCAAAAACGATTTCGTTCTCCGGATCGTTTCCCGCTCTCAATTCTTCCTTTGTAAATTCGAACATAAGGGCTTCGAAATGTCTCGCAGTAAGATACGAATGAAGCGCCGCAAATCCGGTTTTAAACGCAGCCCCGATATGTCTTCCGAAACTGAGAGCCGCGGCGCCTAAGGAACCGATCAAACCGAAAACCTTGGAAGGACTGTGAACGAAACCCGAAAGTGAATCAAAAGCGCCGTCCAAAAGAACGCGGCCTTCGTATTCGGGATAAAGGAGTTCCAAAAAATATTTCAAAAGAGTATCGACGACCGAACGGGGAATTTCGCGCAATTCCGGATAACGTTCCAAGTTGGAGGCGGAATATCTCCGGATCAATGAAGAACGATACGCGCGGATGAGAATCGGAAAGTCCGGGTCCTGGAGAAAATTTTTCATTCTTCCGGAAGGATGGAATTCTCCATCGGAGAGTAAATCAGAAAAAAAGAACAACGATCTCGAACCGCAATCGTCGCGTTTAGGCTTTAAAGTTCGCTAAGTATTGCAGAGCCGCGTCGGCGGGCATCGGCTTGCTGTAAAAATAACCTTGTCCTTTATCGCAGCCTTCCTTCTTCATCAACTCGCCGACTTCCGCGGTTTCGATTCCTTCCGCAACGACCGTCATTCCGAGTTTATGACCGAGATCGATCGCAGCCTGACAGATAAAAAGCGCTTCCTTATCGTACGGAGCCACGCTCACAAACGAACGATCGATCTTGAGTTCCGTAAACGGATAACGATGAATCTGTTTCAAGGAAGAATAACCGATTCCGAAGTCGTCCACGGAAAGACCGATCCCGCGGATTCGAATCCGAGTCAGAATGTCGAGAGTCGACGTGATGTTTTCCAATAACTGAGTTTCCGTCACTTCCACGATAAGCTGATTGTTTTTTAAACCGAACCCCTCGATCATCTTGGAAATCGTTTCGGGAAGAATGAGTTTGTTCAAACTTACCGGAGAAACGTTCACCGCAACCGCGATACCCGGAAATTGTTTGTTCCAAATCGAACACTGACCGAGCGCTTGTAAAATCAACTTCTCCGTCATCGCGTCCATCAAACTGGGATACGATTCCAAAGTGGGGATGAATGAATCGGGAAAAACCAAACCTCGCACCGGATGAGCCCAACGCACCAAGGATTCAAAACCGGAGACAGTTCCCGTTTTAAAATTGATCTTAGGCTGATAAAAAAGACGAAACTGATCCTCTCGAATTCCTTGTTCGATCTCTTCCGCAGTGATCGCCGAAGCGGGTTCAGCAACGGGTCGCTTGCCGACTGTCGAAGAATTGACAGAATCGCTCTTGTTATCGGAAATCAATCCCGTTAGAACTCTTTGATATTCTTGAATTCGAATGGGTTTTTCCAGAACGCCTGAAATTTTTAATCCGTATTGAATCGCAAGGGATTCCGCGCTTTGTAACACGCGTCGATCCGCGCCGCTGATGAGAATCACGGAAACGGATAATTTTTTCCCGGATAACATCCGTAAAACGTCCACCCCGTCCACGCCGGGAATCATCAGATCTAAAATGATATATTGCGTATGATCGCCAAGCTTTTCAAAGAAAACCCCGGCTTCGTGCGTGATCGTAACTTCAAAGCCGCATTGTTTGGCTAGATCTCCGAGGATCCCGGCGATCTCTTCCTCGTCATCTAGAATCAGTAAATTAGGTAGAGGGTGCTGATTCATGAATGGCTAATTTATAATCGACCGAAATGATTCACAAGAGATTTTCGAGAAATCGGCCAAGGGATTTCCGAAGAATTTTCCGATCCGTTTTCCGAAACGGATGCGGAAACGTAAAATGTTTTCAGCATAGAATTCGACTTCTCCGCATTTCTGCAAATCTCCTTCCATTGAGGGAAGGATTCTCCCCAACATTCCGAGAATAAAACGGCTTTCCCTTTCACTTTTGAAAGTTCGGATTGAAAGGAGGTTAATTCTTGAAATCGACGAACCTGAAATCCTAAAGTCCGAAAGACATAAGAGGTTCTCTTCGATGTTTCTCCCTCCCCCGTAAAATAAAAGATTTCAGATCCATCACCGGAGATCGCATTCCCTGAGGGATGCAAGTTCGGTTGCCGTTCTTCCAAGGGAAAGTAGGCGTAAAAGTCGGAACACCAACCGGGGTGCGATTCGAAGGCGACTTTACCGCCGCTTCGTTTCACAAATCCGAAAACCATCGAAAGCCCGAGCCCGGAACTTTTCCCTTTCGGTTTCGTGGTGATAAACGGTTCGAAAATTTTATCCGCGATGTTTGCATCCACTCCCCGCCCGTTGTCCGCGATCCTGAGCAAAAAATAATTTCCGATTTCTAAACCGAATTCCTTCGATTCTTTGGAAGAGGTCACGGCGATCGTATCCGTTTCGATCAGAACGGTCCCTCCCGATTCTTCCACGGCTTCCTTTGCGTTTTGCAGCAAATGCATGAGACAATTTGCAAATTCGCTTCGATCGATTCTACACTTGGCGCCCCGGCCTCCCGGTTCGAAAACAACCCGAACGTTTTCCGGAAACGGTTCGACCGGTTTTTCCAAATATTCTCCGATCCATCGATCCGGTTCTACGGATTCGGGATTGAGGGATTGTTTTCGGGAGAAGTTTAGAAGTTTCTTATTTACTTCCGCGCCTCGCATCACCGCTCCTTGTGCGGAATTGACTCGACTGAGAACGTTCGGCTGCTCCTTGCATTGCATTTCCAAAAGGTCCAAATTCGCGATGATGATGTTTAGAATATTATTAAAATCGTGTGCGATCCCGCCGGCAAATTGCGCGATCGTTTCCATTCTCATGAGAAGCGGGTCCGCAAGTGCATTCTCTTTTTTGAATGTTTCTTCGTTTCTATTTTGCAAAAGCAAAAAGAAGACTTTGGCAAGGACAAACGTCGAAAGAGTCTTTTTGTCCAGATATCCTTGAAATCCCGCTTCTTCCGCTAAGGATGCGATTTCCGATTCCGGCAAACCCGAAATCAAAACGGCGGGTGCCAATCCGGACGCAGAACGAATTTCTTTTAATAATTCAGGACCGGTCTTCGGTCCTAAAAAATGATCGATCACATAGATTTTGTAAGCATCGGAATTCGATCGGATCTCCGCAAGCGCCGCGTCCGCATTCTGAAATCGAGTCACTTTGTATTTTGGATACGAAATATCGCCGAGATATTCCTTAAAAAGAATAAAATCCTCCTCGTCGTCTTCGACTAACAATACTTTGACGACATCGAACGAATCGTCAGGAAACAATGGGAAGCTCCACGATTTCGAGCCAGTATTGTCCGAGTGTTCGAATCGTTTCCATAAAAGCTCCGAACTCGACCGGTTTACGGATAAAGGAATTCGCGCCGAGATCGTAAGTCTGCAGCATATCTTCCTCTTCCCGGGAAGTAGTCAAAACGATGACCGGAATTTTTTTGAATTCGGGAATGGTCTTGATCGTTTTCAAAACCTCTCTTCCGTCCATCTTGGGCATATTCAAATCCAGAAGAATGATTCCGGGACGGGGGTATTTTAGAATATCCGAATATTCTCCTTTGTTTTGAAGAAATTCGAACAGCTCCTCTCCGTCCTTTACGAAGTGAAGCGGATTGATGAGGTTATTCTCCCGAAATCCGTCGCGCATCAAAAGACGATCGTCCGGATCGTCCTCCGCCACGAGTATATGAATGGAATTTTGATTTTTAATTTCCGGCTTCATCGTTTTTAAATGCCGGAGAGCGTTCCCGGCAGATCCACATAGAACGTGGAGCCTTTGCCCAAGGTGCTTTCCGCATAGATTCTTCCCCCGTGAAGTTCCACGATCTTCTTGCAAACCGCAAGACCGATTCCGTTTCCTTCAAAGTCTTCTCGGCTATGCAGTCTTTGAAAGAGCGTAAATATCTTATCACCGTGCTTTTTGTCAAAGCCGATTCCGTTGTCGAAAAACGTAATTTGAATCCAATCCGGTTCGGTCGGATGGGGAATGCACTGGATGATGACTTCCGGCGTTTCGCTTTTGTTGAACTTCAGACCGTTCTTGATCAGATTCTGAAACACCATTCCGATCTGAGAAGGATCGCACCAAGTAAAACCGAGTTTGGAATCCACGACCTTCGCGTTTCTTTCCTTACTATAAATTTCCAAATCGCCGATCGCATCCTTGAGAATCTTCGTAAGATCCGCGAACTGAAACGGCTTAGCCCGGCTCTTGATGCGGGAATACGATAAAAGACCTTCGATCAAGTTCGACAAACGATGTGCGGAAGACGACATTCTTTGAATGTAATCCACGGATTCCGAATCGAGATTGGAAACCTTACGAAGAAGCCGATCCCCGAACGCCATAATCTTTCGCAGCGGTTCTTGAAGATCGTGAGAGGCGATAAAGGCGAAGTCTTCCAGATCCGCATTGGAACGCTGGAGTTCCTTGGTCAGATTCTCGAGTTTTACCTGAGCCTTTTGCATTTCGGTGATGTCTTTTCCGGTCGTGTATATCAATCCGTTTTCGGCGGAAAAGGTGGTTTTCCAGATGATGCTTTTAATCGCCCCGCTTTTAGAGACGTATTTGAAAGTTTCCGTAACGTTCTGTTGGTTCGCGCGAAAACTTTCGCGCAGTTTTTTCATACGTTCCCGATCTTCCGCGACTGCGAGATCCAGTAGATCGATCGTTTCCAATTCCTTTTGAGTGTAGCCCAACACTTCTTCCCAAGCGGAATTTCGCTCGATGACTTTCCCGTCCAATCTCGTGATCTGAAACATATCCCCCGATAGTTTAAAGAATTGATCCTTCTCCTCTTCCGCTTCCTTGTTCCCGAAAAGAACCTCGATCTGATCCGAAACGAATTCAAACATTTGTATATAAGAACTTTCTAAATTGAGTTCCATCGAAGTGCAGAATTCCAGGACATAACTCTCGTGTCCCGTCCGGAGAGGAATGGCGATCCAGGATCGGATGCCCGATTGAATCGCCTGTCTCGTCCTTTTGAAATCCTTTTCCTTTTGAATATCTTTGATAAAACGGATTTTTCCCGTCGAAAAAACCTTTCCGATCATTCCTTCCCCGGAGGAGAAGCGCGTTTCAAACGAAGACATTCTATAACGCAGATAAATCGCTTCGGAGGAATACCAGGCGGAATTCTCCTCCAATAGAATCTCGTCGTTGTTGTATCTCCAAGCCTGCGCAAAATCCCAAGGGGTCGCCTTGCAGATTTCCTCGAAAAGAATTTCGAGCGATTCCTTTACGCCGGAAGCTTTGGGAATTCTTAAAGAAATCGCCTTCAAGATTTCCTGTTCGGAATCTCTTCTTCTTTTTTCCGTGATGTCCTGAAAGAAAACGGAAACTCCTTCCTCGAACGGAAACACGCGAAACTCGACCACGTTTCCGCTTTCTTCCACCTTGTATTCGAACGTAAGCGGTTTTCGCGTCTGTACCGCCAGCTCGTATTTGTCCCGGAAAAACTGCGCGGAAGGCTGGAAATATATATCCCAAATGTTTCTGCCGATCAATTCTTCTTTCGATTTTCCTAATGTACTAATGGCTTGTTTGTTTACGCTGATGAATTTCCAGTCCTTTGAAAGCGCGAAGTAACGATCGGACATACTTTCGATGATCGATTCCTTTTCGGAACGATTCTGCTTAAGCGCGTTCGACGTTTCGATCGTTTCGGAAACGTTCGTCAAAGTGGCAAGAACCGCAACCGAATCGCCGAACGGAACCCGATTCGCATTGATCTTCATGTATAGGATCTTTTTATCCTTTCTCCAATGTCTCCAAATACCTCTGGATTGAATTCCGGCTTCCTTCGCGAAATTTTTAATCACCGTTTCCATATCGACCCGATCTTCGGGCGGACGTATTTCCAGAAGATTCATCGAAGAAAATTCCTTTCTGGAAAATCCGTACAGATGAATCGCCGCGTCGTTTACCGCGAGAAATCGAAGCGTGGACGGATCGAAGAGAAACGCAGGTTCGGGCAATTGGTAAAAGATGGAATCGTTCAGCGATTTTCCCGGAACAAAATCGAAATCCCCTTCTTCCGAAAGAATTTCAAACGTGTAAAGACGATACGTTAGTCCGTCTTCGCGGAGCAGATCCTTCCAATCGAAACGGAGAATCCGATTCTCCGCAAAAAGAGTATCAAAATATTCATAATCTTGAATATGTCTCAGCAGAATTTTTTCGGTGAAATCGGCGTAGTTTCGAATCTTACCGTGAAGATGGAGCAAAAAAGACGAAAACGAATCCGGCTCGCGTGCAAAACCGCGGAATCCCCAAAAACGCTTACATTCTTCGGAAAAAAGGATTTTTCCCGAAGGACGCTCCTCCAAGAGGGAGATCTTGTCTTGAAAGGAAGGAATTTCTAAAGCGAATTCCTCCAAGGATTGAATTTTGGAAGGTTGCATTGTGGTCGCCGAAGAAGGACAATTCTAACTTCAACGCGAAAAGGATTTCAATTAAAAAATGAGAATTTACGAATTTAGTTTTTTCTTAATTTCGTTTTTCCAAACGTGAACTTTTTTTCTTCCCGCCTCGTATCCGATTTCGTACAGCTTTTGAAACTGATCCCAGTCGAACGTCGAATAACCGCCCACTGGAAGTTCTATGTATAAGTCCGAGTTGTCACGGGTTCTATTCAGCGTATTCTTACTCGAAAGCATCAACGAACGCATCATGATTTCCGCAAAACCCGTATACTTCGTTTTTAAACTTTGTCTTTTTAAATGATGAAACAATAAATTCAAAAAAGAAGGAGCCTCTCCCAAATACTGCGGGCTGAGCAAGTTATGATACATTAAATCCTTATCCGCTTGTCCCCCTCTTCCCAAATCCACGGAGATCAAAATTCCCGCCCCTCTTTCTTTTAAGATCGAACCGGGAAGATTATCAAGCAAACCTCCGTCCACATACAATTCTCCGCTTTCCGAAAACGGAGGAAAGATTCCGGGAATCGACGTGCTGGATCGAACCGCCTTCCACAACAAACCTCTGTCGAAAACCTTTCGTTCCGCTTTCGTAAGATTGCAAGCGACCGCATAAAAAGGAATCGGAAGCGTTTCGATGTTTCTATCCTTAAAGAATTCGTGAATCGCGTTCGAATATCTTTTTCCCCGCACGAGCGAAACGAACGGAAACGTAAAGTCTCCGAGTATGTTTCGATTCAACCAAAAGTTTCGGATTAAAGGAAGAATATCGGAGGAACTGAGTCCCATCGCGAACAAACCTCCCATGATCGCGCCCGCGCTTGTTCCGGAAATCATATCGACCGGAATATCGTTCTCTTCAAAACACTTCAGCAAACCCAGATGTGCGAAACCTTTGGCGCCTCCTCCCGATAATGCGACACCGATGCTTTTACCGGTCAATCTGCGGGAAAGCCTTCCGAAGTCCGCGTCCACGTCCCTTCGAATGATCGAATGCGAGATCGAAGGAAAATCCCTTAGGATCGCTTCGATCTTTTTCCAGTTCGTAAAACCCGAATCGATCAAAAAAACGAGTTCCTTTTGAATTTCTCCGGGCAACATGGAGTTCGCCGTTTCGCATTCCAATTCAAGAGGAGAGTTCGGATCGATCAGAATTAAGATACGATCCGACTGACGAAAACATGTCTCTCTCCAGCCCGGATTGTACGCGTCCGTTTTGAATATAAGTTTATCATAATATTTTTCCAGACGATAAAACCAATCCACCAAGTCGCCGATACGATAGGTTTTCGATCCGTTGCGGCCTCGGGCGGGAACTTTGCTTCGGAATTCCTTTCGAAACGCATTCGAATCCACTAATATCGTTTTCCCGAACGTCTTCAGGCCGTTCTGAAGGGACGCATAAAAGCGTTCGGGAATCGCCGACGCGTTCAGAGGAAAAATGGAAACGGTCCGAACGGAATTCGCACGGCGATAACCTTGGTTTCTTTCGGTGCCGAGTCGATGCGCGATCGTTCCGGTGATTTGAAAAAGAGCTTCGGGAGAATGAGCGAAGCTCTTTCGAAAATCTTCTCTCGAAATCCGAACGACTTGACTCGTTCGAAGAGCGACGACGGTCGCGGAACGTTTATCCCCGCTTAAGAGCGACATCTCTCCGATAATATCACCTTTTCCTAATTCGCCTTCCGCGAGAATTTCTTTGCTCTTGGAACGGACAGTCCAAGACAATCGGCCGGAAACGAGAATGTACATCGAGTCGCCGACGTCCCCTTGTTTGAGGAGAATTTCCCCGCCCGGAATAACGAGCCATTCCATTCTCGATTCGAGTTTGGAAAGAGTGGCCTTATCGAGATGAAACAAAAGTTCGACCGAAGACAGGAAAGACAACAGCTCCTTTTTGGATGGTCTGAGTTTGGAAACGTGAAAGAGATGATTCTCTCGATTCAGATCGGCGATCCATTTTTTCCAAGAATGAATTTTGGAGATAATCTTGGTTAGATCACGGAGCGATATATAAAGAATTTCTGATATTCCGGAATGACGAATTTTATCCGGTTGATACAGGAAATAATCTCCCGGAAACAATTCGCGGAGAATCAGATCCTTTTCTTCCCCGTTCAAAAGCGTTTCTTCGAGTTTTCCCGAAAGAACCAGACAAAGCGAACCTGGTTCCGTTTTTTGAACGGAGGAATTCGGATTCCATTCCGCGAACTTGAGTCGGTTAGCGACAAACTCCTCTTCGGCGGCGCCGTTCCATCCAGGAAACGCGGAAGATGTTTTGGAGCGGAACGTACGCAGTTGTTTGAGAAGTTTTCGATTGGAATCCTGATGATTCATATTCTAGTTAGTCGTTCATTTTTCGGTATTTCCAGCGTTCCGGCAATTACTATATCCGCGTTGTCGAGTCGAAATCGAATCTTTTTTCATTGATAAAAATCGTTCTCGCTCGAATCGCACTCAAAACTCTTTTCGAAACCGACGTTTCTTGCCGACCTTCTATTCGGTCTTTTTAACTTTACAGGTTGACCTCGATAGAAAACGAATTCATAAAGGAAAGGGGAATCGAATTCGAACAAAAGTATATTATATACCCATAATGCACTTTACGATTTCGATTTGAAGGAAGTGATTCTTGACGATCATAAAATCCGATAAAGAATATATATCCAAAGGTCAAACCTCCGAAGAAGCCGAACAAAAGCTGAAACGATTCGGTCCGAACGAACTGAGTACGCATAAGCGTTCCTTTTTGAAGGACATTCTTTCGGTGATTTCGGAACCGATGCTGATTTTACTGATCTTATGCGGAAGCGTATACGGACTACTTGGCAACTTGGACGAAACGGCCATGTTATCCGTCGCCGTAATCGCCGTAATTTCGATTACCATCTATCAAAAGAACAAATCCGAAAAAGCGTTAGCGTCCCTAAAGGAGCTTTCGCCTCTGCGCGCAAGGGTGATTCGAGACGGGAAAATCGACGTCATACCATCGCGAGAAGTCGTCCCCGAAGATATCATCATCCTTCAAGAGGGGGATCGAATCCCGGCGGATGGATCTCTGCTATTCTCCTTAAATCTAAACGTAGACGAATCCCTTCTCACCGGAGAATCGGACGGGATTCCGAAAGAAGCCGACGAGAACGTTCCAAGTTCTTCAAAGAATCGAAAGAACAAAGTATTTGCGGGAAGCACGGTTCTTTCGGGAGAAGGCGTCGTCCAGGTAACCGCAACGGGTGATCGCACGGAAATCGGAAAGATCGGAACGGAATTTCGTCAAATCGCCCAATCGGAAAGTCCGCTTCAAGCGGAAACGAAACGATTTACGATCGTATTCTCCTTATTCGCCGGAATATTATGTATTTTTCTAATATTAGGATTCGGTTATAGAACGGGGCGCTGGCTCGAAGCGGTTCTTGCGGGATTAACTTTTTCCATGGCTGTTCTACCGGAGGAAATTCCAGTCGTATTGAGTGTCTTCTTTTCCTTAGGCGCTTGGAGAATTTCGAAAATCGGAGTATTGACGAAAGAATTGAGCGCGATCGAGACGTTAGGCGCAGCGACCGTGTTATGCGTCGATAAAACCGGAACCCTTACCGAAAACAAAATGAAAGTGCGGGGATTATACTGCGACGGGGAATATTTAGAATGCGATTCTAAACTTACTGAAATTCCGGAATCGTTTCATCGCCTTTTGGAATTCGCGCTGCTTGCTTCTAAAAAGGATCCTTACGATCCTATGGAGAAGGCGATTCAAGAATTGGGAATCGAGTTTCTTTCGGGTACGGAACACATTCATTTCGACTGGGAACTCAAAAAGGAATATCCGTTATCGTCGAAACTGATGGCCCTGAGTTACGCTTGGCTATCCGATGAAAGCGTCGAAACTCTTTCCGTAGGAGCGAAGGGAGCGCCAGAGGCGATTTTCGATCTTTGTCATTTGTCCCAAGAACGAAGCCGCGAGTTGGGGGACGTTGTCGAAAAATATTCTTCGAAAGGATTTAGAATCTTGGGAGTTGCGAAATCGAGCGTATCGAAACAAAAACTTCCCGAAGATCAACACGATCTGAATTTCGAGTTTTTAGGTTTTGTACTTTTGGAAGACCCCATTCGAGAATCCGTTCCTAATTCGGTTTCCGAATGTAAACGCGCAGGGATTAAGATCGTTATGATTACGGGAGATCACGCGGGAACCGCCAAGTCCATCGCGAACCAAATCGGCTTTGATCGTTCCGATGGAGTGCTCAGCGGAGACGAGTTGGAATCGTTAAACGACTCCGAGTTGGCGTCGCGTTTAGGCGACGTTCGTATCTTTTGTAGAATTCTTCCGCATCAGAAGTTAAGACTCGTTCGTTGTTTTCAAAACAAAGGAGAGATCGTTGCGATGACGGGAGACGGCGTGAATGACACACTCGCGTTACAAGCCGCGCATATCGGAATCTCCATGGGAAAAAGAGGGACGGACGTAGCCCGAGAAGCTTCGGATCTTGTCCTCTTGGATGATAATTTTTCATCGATCGTAAAAGCGATCCTCTTGGGAAGAAGAATTTACGAGAATATTCGAAAGAGCGTCTCCTACATTTTTTCCGTTCATATCCCGATTATCGGAATGTCGATTCTTCCCGTGTTTACGGGAGATCCGATTTATTTTTTTCCCGCTCATGTCTTATTATTGGAATTAATTATAGATCCTGCATGTACTCTCGTGTTCGAAGGCGTGGAAGCCGACAGACGTATTCTGGATTCGCCTCCTCGAAAGAGAAAGGAAAATCTGATCAGTTTTCGAGGCGTATCTCTTAGCTTATTCCGAGGAGGGTTGATTCTTGCCGTACTCGTTCTGTTTACTTTTTGGGGAAAACACGAACACTGGACTTACGAAAAAATCCGTGCGCTTGGTTTTATCGGTTTAGTCTCCTCGAATCTGGGAATGATTCTGATCCATCTTTCGGAAGAAATCCCTTTTTATAAAATTCCGTTTCGGAACAATTCCGTCGCCTATTGGATCATATCGCTCACGATTCTCCTATTTGCGATCATCTTTCAGTTCGAATCTCTTAGAAAACTTTTCGGTTTCGAAGTGATTCCGTTCAGCGAAGCGCTTGGTGCGATTGGGGTAGGTTTAGCGGCAAGTTTCGTATGGGAGTTTAAGAAAATGATTTCCCGAAATAAGCCGATCGAAGCGTAAAATCTTCTATTTATCCCTTGACAGAAACATATCGTTAATTTCAGATATATAAATATGAAGAAGCATCCGGGAATAGACCCCCGAATTCAGGAATTTCTCTCCGCTTTAGCGAGCGAGACGCGCTTGAATCTTCTTCTTTCTTTTGCGGATGGCAAAGAAAAGACAGTCGGAGAATTGGTCGAACTTTCTGGATTGGGACAATCCACGATTTCTACTCATTTAAATCAGTTAAAAAAGGGCGGGATCTTAATTCGCAGAAAATCCGGGAAAGAAGTCTATTATAAACCGGACCGCGAACGGATCTTGGAACATATTTCCAAATTAACTTCCTATCTTCGAGGTTGTTGCTGATTTTTTTTTCTGTTTAATATATCGTTAAATCTAGATATTTAGGAGTATACAAATATGAAGATTTTTAAACAAGGAATTCGATACGTCGGATTCCCGATCCTTTTTCTTTCGTTTTCGGCGATTCTCATTCTAAATTCGGGAAATCTATGGATCGCTTACACAACGCTTTCGCTTTCGGTTTTGATGGGAATGATCCTCGAAAGAATCATCCCTTTTGAAAAGACATGGAACGAATCGGATGCCGATTCGAAATCCGATTTATTCTTCTTCGTGATCCAACCGATCGTTGCGCCCTTTGCGGGTACCGCCGTTGCGGGAATCGTTCACCTATCTCTATCCGCATTCGGCGGATCGCCGACACACTTAGGCGGCTCGTCCCTATGGTTTCAAATTTTGATTGGAATGTTTTTTTCCGGTCTAATTCCCTACTGGATTCATCGATTCTCTCATGCAAAGGACGGCTTTCTCTGGAGAGTTCATTCGATCCATCATTCTCCGAAAAGGTTGTATTGGATGAATGCGTTTCGATCACATCCCATCAATACGATCTTAACTACGGGAGGGGCTTTGCTTCCGGCGCTGCTATTGGGATTACATCCCGACGCGCTTTTGATCGTGGGAATGCTGAATAATTTCGTGTCGATCTATAACCACATGAACATAGACTTTCGTTTGGGTATCTTGAATCGAATCTTCAACATGAATGAGTTGCATAGATGGCACCATTCTAAAGTTCCTGCGGAAGGAAACAACAACTACAGTTCGGGTGCGTTCGTCTTTTGGGATATTCTCTTCGGTTCGTATTATCTTCCTCGAAAAGAAATGGACTCGAATTTAGTCGGGCTGTTCGAACCGGATAAATTTCCGGCAAAATCGATCCTAAAACAAATCCTGTTTCCCATCTGCAAATGTTCTTAGATTGAACGTCGAGTTCCGTTCCATCGAAAATCCTTTCTTTGGAACGGGGAAATTTCGATGGAACAAGTTGGGTTCCGCATTTGCAGGGTGAGGAATGGTTGAAAACGAAATGACCTTACTCAGGGGATACAATTAGTATATACGAGAGGAAAAAAGAATTGTATACTTATCTTTTTTAACCGGAATCGATCTAAAAAAAAATAGCATCGCGATCGTGTTGGACTTTCAGAAATGCTCCTATAAAATTTCCGAAAGCTTACTAATAAAGATTCTATAATCCTTTTTGAAGATTCAACGTATCATTAAGGCCCTCCTCATTCTCTAACTTGACGGATAGTTGAATATTTAGCGTTAAGTTACGGCTCTTACGGAAAAATTGTTTAGTATAGTTTTTCGAATTCAAAACAGTACCAACCAAGAGGCGGAACACGCATTATCCGAAGTGAAATACGCTGGACACAAGATGAAAACCGAATTAGAATCGCAAACGTTTAAAATTACGAGTGTCTTCTAAGGGAGGATCCAATGAAAATTACTTTGCCTTTGATCTTGTCGGTTTTGTTTTATTCGAATTGCATCTTAGATCCTTTTTACTCGGCGAAAGATCGAAACGACCCTTCTAAAGTATCACGACAGGAAGCCGAAGAAAAAATATTCGCAACTGCGGCTCTCAAAGCAGCAATATGTGGGGAAGTGAGCCAAAAAGGAATATTAGCGCGAGTCTTCATGACGGTCAGCGATAATATCTGCTATGGATACAAACCTCCATTTGATACAGACAACAGTAAAAACCTAAGAAGTTGTAAAAACGAATATAGTTATGTTTCTAAAGATAATCTTGAATCATGTATTAGCGAAATAATATTAAGTCCATGTGAAACCACTTCGGATATAAACATTGCGTTAAGCATAGGTTATCAAGCTTGTACAAGCATGCTCAATACCAAAGGTCAGCTATATTGAAAAATAGGTTGATCCGGACCCGCGCAATCTAATTGAAAGCGGGTCAGCTATTTTTTTATTTGTACAGTAACAGTATTCAACTAGTTTCAAAAAGTCTCCGCACCGACGTTCGTTTCTCACACAGAGAAAACCGCATTTATGCGGATTATCGAGCTATAGTTCCCCGATACAATCACGAAAAGACACAATTTCTGCCATTCGCTTTCGCGCAATAAAGAGCCGCATCAGCTCTTCTACATGCTTCCTCGAAACTCTCGCCGATTTTTCCGTTCGCAACTCCAATACTCAATGTTACCGGTGACCCGTCCTTCAATCGGATATTTTTTTCTACTTCTTTGCATAGAAATTCGGCTAGTTGAATTGCGGTTTCCGGATCGACATTGCATAAAAAAATCGCGAACTCTTCCCCTCCCCATCGAGAAACGAAATTAGGTTTTAATATAACCGAATCCATTAATTTTGCTATTTGCACCAAGACAATATCTCCAGCTTCATGACCGAAACGATCATTGATGCTTTTAAAATAGTCGATATCAGCCATAACGAATGCCCACGGTTCCCTTTTACGATTCATGGCAAGATAACTTTGAACAGATGATAAAAAATGTCTTCTATTAGATATTCCAGTCAAATAATCGGAATTCGAAATATGAGAAACGATTTTAAGCGATTCTCCCAATTTAGAATATAAAATCATAAGAATGAATAGCGCAACAATGAGGGCCCAGTAAGGAAGAAGATTCTTAAAAGACAAATAAACAAAACTAAAAATAGATATCCTATGGACAAGCGCCATTCTACCTTCAATTACTTCATATGCCGTCCACAGGTATTTCCCGGTAAAATTCAGTCTTTGAAAAGAATCAGTAGCTATTTTCAACGTTAAGTCTTGCACATCCAACGATAGTTCTTTGGAAATACTTTGCTCACCCTCGCCCATCAGATAACTATCTCCTTTACTAATGCCGGCATTCAAGATCTTGCGTATCTTTTCCAGGCTCAGATCGATAGTGATCGCTCCTATGACCTTTCCGTTGCGCAAAACCGGTTTCGAGAGACGGAGCATACTTACTTTATCAAATGGATCTTGATAAAATTGAAAAATGATCGGCGAGCTTCGATTCTTAGAATTAATTGCGATTTTTTCCCAAAATGATTCATTATACATATCCTTTCTAAAATAGACTTCTTTAACGTCTTTTTTAGGAACAATGTATAAAAAACCCTGTCGCGAAGTGTAATAGGATCTCACGATCTCACTATTCTCGGCCGTTAATATTTGCATTTGGCCGTCTAAAGCAAACGCTCCTATCAATTCTCTGCTTTGCAAAGAATTAGATAAAGCGAACGGTTTATCTGCGGTCAATCCTCCTACAAAGCGCATTCTTTTACTTGCAAAAGATGATTCACTGATTAATACCGCGCCTCCTTCTAATTTTTTTACGATCCTGAAATTCAGCGGCGCACGTATAGTCTCCTGCGAATTTTTATTCAGATAATCGGTAACCGTCATTTCAAGCGTTTGAAGCTGAATATCCAATCTTGCGAAATAATCATGTAAAAGGTAAGTACGCAAAGCGATAACTTGTTGCGTATTAAAAAGTGTTCGATGAATTTCATACGCGAGTGTTGCCAACATCAGCACACCCACAAATATAAATGCTAACCGCTTTCTATTTCGGTCCATCGATCTAATCCCCCCAACGCCGCTCATTTTATTTTCAATTTTATCTATCATCTTAACGCCTCATATCGAATCAAATCTTTTCGCTAAAGTTCTTAAATTTCAAAATAAACCATCCTCATATTGCCGTGCGGCGATTACGGACAATAAATAGGATTATTCTTTTATAATATTCAATATATAGACATCAGCGGCAAATTATTTAATGCGACTTCATTTTTTTCATGAATTGACGAAAAAAATACTTCTGACTTTATAAACTCAGTAGCTCCAAGAACTAAGTTTCATTAAAATAAATACAAAAGGAGTTAATCAGTTTTGCAAATGTCTCTTGATTTTTATTTAGCAAGTTCTGTGGAGTATCTTGCTTTAGGTTCAATTTATTTCTTAAAAAGAAAAAGCATCTTTCACAAAAGGCAAGCAACGGTGTTGATTTTTATTGGTTGCAGCTTGTTTTTATCCTCTATTCAAAATTATTTTGATCAGGGAATCACACGCATTATCAACGATTTCTTCCATTTGTTCTTTATCATTTCCGGAACAATAATGATTTACACGATCTCCATTCGCTTTTCAAGAAAGACCAGCAGTAAGCACCTAACCACTTTCGGAAAGGAGTTCTTCTTTTTTTCAACACTTGCTTTGTTTGCGAGCTTGGTAATCGTTGCCTTCTGGAATAGACCGGAAGAAATATTCGCTCCTAATTTATTCTCTTTAGTAAGCGAAACATCGATCTTTATCCTGATAATTTACTGTATTCTCTACAGATACGCCGTAAAAATGAAGTATTTAAAAAGGGAGATGAGGTTAATTTATTTCTTAGTTATTCTCATGATCGTGGAGAAAATCAATCTACTTGCGCAACCGGAGCAAAAAGAATTCTTCGGAATGTTGAGCGGTATTTTTTATATTCTTTCACCCATATTTCTATTTACCAACCTGATCTATTTCGCAAACGAAGGATACGAAAAAGTAAGCGAAGCTATTACTAACCCCGATCACGAAAATCAAATGAACGCAAATCTTTACGTCACCAACACGGTATTAAAAGGAATCGATATTGAAGCGATTAAATATAAGTTATACAATCTTCTCGAAAAAGAAAAAATATTTTTTGATGAAGATATTAGACTACCTAGCGTTGCCGAGGAAATGGAAATCTCGACGCATGTTCTTTCTGCCTTTATCAATCATCATCTCCGAACGAACTTCAACACGCTAATTAATTACTATAGAATTAAAGAAGCTATTTCCCTTTTCAAAGAAGAACCTAGACGCACAACAATGTCCGTCGGCATGGCGGTTGGATTTAATTCGAATTCAACTTTTCAAAGGTCCTTTATCCAGTTTACGAAATTGTCTCCGAGCAAATTTAGGGAACAAATCAGGAATGGGCGAAAAATAGAATTCGATTCCTCGTTGCAAATATCCGTCGTTACTCATGAATTTCCGGAAGCAGACCTCAAATTGACTTAAATCCTTTATTTCGATTCAACAATTTCAAACGAATCAGAATAGCTCCTCGTCTAACTAAAGACTAGGGGCTTGATTCGTGTTTACAAGTATATACCAATTAAACGCGGGTTCGCTCGCTTATTGAATTCATAGGAAGCAATGTTTTAGGAATCATAGATGAAAGAGATTTTGTTTTTTATCTTCCATCATTTGGTCGGATTTGGAGGAGTTCTATCGATCATATTCGCCTTTATTCATGTTTCTAAAGGAAAAAATCTTAAAAATATTATTCTATTCACGATTTTTATTTCCATGGGTTTTTTTCTAATGAAAGGCTTAAGTCTTTTAATTGGTTTTGGAATACAATATTTTCATTTTTTTTCTATCGAAATATTTTTCATCTTTTTGATCGGTCCTTCTCTTTATATCTATTTTAATTTATTACTCTTAAAGGAACAAATAAAGAAAAGAGAACTTCTTTTTCATTATTTTCCGGCATTTCTATTTTTCATTGGCTTCCTGATCGATACGTTTTTACTTATTTTACGAGGTTCCGATTTACCGGATTTAAACGATAAATATCAAGGCCGATATGACATTTTTTATGGCATATCGACCATGATCGCATTCATTTATCTTGTTATAATTCTGATCAGAATATTGAAATTATTCAAAGGTAACGTCATCGAATCGGCTTGGCCAAAACATATGATCGCAATCCTTTGCATAGGTTTATCGGGAATATTGATTAATTTAACAATCGATTTTAGATTCCTATTCTCACTCTACGATTATTTCATCGAATTATACATCTTGAGTTTATCCGTTCTTACGATGGTCGTTCTTTACGCTTTTATCATTAGTCAGATTTATCCCATCACGTTCAACATCGTGTCTGAAACGTTTCAAAAGATGAGCTATCAAAGGAGCACGCTTCAGAACATCGACTCGGAACAGGTTTCCGATCGTTTGAGCAAACTAATGAATGATGAAAAAATCTACCTTGAAAGCGATTTAACTCTTCAAAAATTAGCAATGAAACTGAATATCAAATCGCACCAACTTTCCGAACTCTTAAATAATAACCTAAATAAAAGTTTCTTTGCATATGTGAATCATTTTAGAATCAACGAATCAAAAAGACTTTTATTATCGGAGAAGGATATGGCAATAATCAAGATTGCCTTTACCTGCGGATTCAGTTCATTGTCCGTATTTAATGCGACTTTCAAAAAGGAAGTCGGAATACCTCCTTCGCAATTTAGAAAGAAAAATCTTTAAGTCTACATTCTCGATCAATCTAATCCAAAATCATTAGAATGTAGTTTCTCTTTCTCTGTTATAATTCTTTAATACGACTTTCCGCCTAATGCTGAGAATTCAAAATAATATGAATCGATGCACCTTATAGATCCGGCTGCCCTTTTGAAGCATTGTTGCTACTCTTAATTCATCCTAAATAAATATGGTCAAGGTTATGAGTATTAAAAATCGAGTGTTGCTGGATATTCAAGGTCTTCTTTTTAAGAAGTGTATGATTATCCTTTTGCTGCAACTCCTTATATTCAATTGTTTGCCGGCTGGTAAGGGGAACAAAGGATTCACAATTTTTCCGCTCAACATCGGACTTCCCCCCACAAGTGAAACTGCTCCAACGGAAACTAACGTCGCAGCAACGGGAACACTAACGTACACTTCACCAAACACGGTTTATGTGAGCGGTAGCGGGCAGCCGGGCGTATTTGAATACGCGGACGTTCAGTGGAGTAGTTCGCTTGCGGCGGACTATGAAATTAGATACGCCTCTACCAATTGCACCGATGGAACCCTTGATAGCCAGGGTACGGTCACCGCCGGAACTTCCACCACTTCCAGAATTCATGCGACGGCGGGAACCGTTCCTTTGAGTGTTGGAAGTAATACGGTTCGAATCTGCCTTTACGATATCGGAAAGACCACACGTTGGGATTCGTATGCCATTACGGTTTTACGAGACGATACAGCTCCAACAGTGAGTTTTTCCCCTGCTGGAGGAGTTTTCGGCTCTTCCGCACCTACCGTTTCGATTACCTGTGCGGATACGGGAAACTCCGGTTGCAATCGAATTACCTATCGTACAGACGGAACGGCGGCTTCAATCGCGAATGACGGAAGTGTGCCAAGCGGAAACCTGCAATATTCCTCGGGAATTACTTTACCCAATAACACGACAACGAATTTTAGCGCGATCGCAGTGGATCAAGCCGGAAACATCGGAACCACAAATGCCGCCTCCTACGTGGTCGCATTCGGAAATCCCACGATCACGATTGTTTCACTTAGTAAGTCGATTATTAGAGGCGTGGATAATTCCACTCTTACTTGGAACTCTGACATCGCGGGAAATTATTCGATTCGTAGTAACGGTACCAATTGTAGCGATGGAACCGTTCTGCTGAGTGGAGCGGCAAGCGCAAACACGAATGTGAGTAGCGCAATCTCCGGCTCTACTCTCAATGCAGGATCAAACACAATTCGAATTTGTTTAACGACCGCAGGTACGAATCAAGGAACAATATCAACCTCCATCGCAAGAGATGATATAGCTCCGAAAATTATTACGGTTTCGCCTGCGATTACACCGAATACGACCGCTTTTGCATTGAGCGTGAATCAGAAAACGTTTAGCCTAACGTTTGACGAAGATATGGACACATCGATTTCTCCGCTTCCAACTCATTGGGATCAAACCCAAGGTAATAGAGAAATCAAGTGGCCTGGCGCAATCGGCTCCTGGAGCGCTGATAAAAGAACGTATACGCTCAATACGCAAAGTAATCTTCCGGAATGGCACAAATTCTTTTGGAGATATCCGGATACTTCCTTTAAAGATATCGCAGGCAATATCGTCGTTTCCAGTCCTACCGTTTCCGTCTCAGCAGGGAATATAAACTTAAACTATGGAACCATTCAGGATACTGCCTATTTTTTCCCGCTTGATACGGAACAAAGCTTCTGTGCGGACCAGAATGGAAACACCATACCTTGCCTAGGCACCGGTCAGGATGGCGAGGTCGGCGGAGTAATCCCGGTGCTAAGTCCGAATAGTTTTTTCACGTTACCGACGAATATCAACGGATATACGAACGATTTTGTCACAATGGATACCAAAAACAATCGAGTTTGGAAGACCTGCGAGCCGGATTACGAATTTATACCCGGAGCGGGAGCCTGTGTGAAAATCTGCCCCGGTGCAAATAAATGGAACGGTACTTCTTGTGTGCCTGATTTTGAAAATCCGTGGAAATCTTTCGAACAGTCAGTGGAAAGCTGTTCCGAGTTGAATGGTAAAAATTCCGGTTCGGGTTATGCGGGTCGAAAAGGCTGGAGAGTTCCTACTCTATCAGAATATTATACTATTCTTGAGTTTAATTCGACAACAGGAGATGCAAACGACACTATTCCGGATCGTTTTTTCCCCGGAATAGCGCGTGGAGGATATCAAAGATATTGGACCAGTTCCAATGCGATTACGATCAATTCGACCAACGTGTATACCCTGACACCTGTAATTGATCCGTTGTCGAACGGCCCCATCAATTACGCCGCGATCTCCTCTTTGCAAACATGGGCAGCATGGTCCGTTTCTATATTTGGAGGAGTAGCGGTTCCGTACAATAAGCAGAAAAACGACTCATGGGACGGAGCTTATTACAATACCACACTGTGTATTTCGGATTAATCAAGGAGTTTACATGAAATCACTTTTCAGAAAAATGTTTACCTATCTTTTCACTTTGATAGTATTTATCACCTTTTTCGTATATCCAATCTATCCGTTGGACGGCCCTTTTACGGATAATCTGGATGGAACCATCAGAGCGGGGAGCGGACGTTTCTGGCAAAAATGTTCGATGGGACAAGGAAGCACCATTTGTAACGCACCGGTTGCAACCACAACGGATTGGACTTCCGCTCTAGGCTATTGCAATACATTGGGATTGGCAGGCCGCGCATGGCGTCTCCCCACTGTTAAAGAACTACAAAGTCTTGTAGATTTCGGTAGGACCGCCTTTCCGATTATCAGCGTTACGACTTTTCCGGATACGGTAGGAGGATATTACTGGACATCCACAAACGCGTTGTCCAATGGAACCAGTCCGGCAACCGCAACCGGCGGATCTGATCCTAAAACGAACATTGAAACTGCTACGAACAAAACCGCGTATCGAATTCCAATCAGCACACCGTATCGAACTATGGCATACATCGTGGATTTTCGAATGGGCGGTGTCATCGAATTTCCGAAAGCGAATAACACAAAAGTATACGTTCGCTGTGTAAGCGGACCCTAAAATTAGATTCAAACAAATCCCAACTTTGAGTATGTGGCAAACTCCTATTCTCTTCTCCACTTCCTTCCAGACGCCACATACTCGTTTTTTTGACTCCTCTTCTAACACCATATCATCCAAAATCGAAAGATTCTTTTCCGCATTATAACGTTCGTTATTGGAAACGATACAAATCGACTCTGATAATAAATTTAGCTTATCTAAATATCATAGATAGAGTGATTCAAAATTCAAATCGCTACAAAGTAGCACGGCTATCAAATAGAAAGCGTACGTCATACCGTATTGTAAAAGGAAGCTTTCATAATAATATTGTTGGCCTTAAATTATAAAATTCAGCCATTTATAAGAATACTTACTGTATCATAAATCTCAACAAAAGATTTCTTGAACGGATGTGTTTTCGAAACAATCAGAATTACAAAAGTTTAAATAGGAAGCTATAGAAAGCATGGAACAACAAACAGTATTACTAGACATGAACAAAATATCCTTTAATCAGGGAATTCAATGCAATTGCCCTCGCATAATCAATCATTCACTAACGGATCCAAGTCATGACGCTTTATCAAATAAAGAAATAGAAGATTGCATAAAAGAATTGCAGAACGATTTGGAAGACCCGCTTATCGCTGCTTATTTGATCGAAGTTCAATTCAGTCATCATCAATTCCCCGAGCAAGAGAAGGAACTCTATGGCGAGGCACTCAGATTTATTTTAGAATCGATACATTTTCTAACTAAGACGGAAATGCAAATGTTTCAATTCTACGAAAGTAGAATTCTAATCCTTTTACCTATGAATGTTGAGAAACCCGATTTAAGCCTTCTACCTTCTCAGTTACTTTCCATGATGAACCATCCAATTCGTTATAAGGAAAACGACTTTTTCTTTAAAATTTCGATTGGATCATATTTGGTAAGGGAAAAAAACGAACCCTTTATCGAAATCCGAAATAAGCTAACGGATTCTCTAATCAAAGCCAGCAAATACCCGCACAGTCACTATATTGTGAATGGACTCGAAAAAGAAATTCAGGTGATTTTCGCTTTGAAAATCGCAAATTTCAAGAAAGAATTTTCCTTAAATTACCAACCTATATTGGATGCAAGAACCAAAAAAATCGAATATTTGGAAACGCTAACACGATGGAATCATCCGATCAAAGGAAATATTAGTCCGGAATTATTTGTTCCATTGGCCGAGAAATCTCTCCTAATTCTAAAATTAGGCGAATGGGTAATCAGAAACGCAGTCAGAGAATTTTCGAATCTCCTAAAGTTTGCAGTCATTCAAGAAGATTGTAAACTTACGGTCAATCTTTCTCCAATTCAATTGATTCACAAAGACATCAGCGAAGTCTTACTGGAAACCGTTAACCAATACAGGATTAAATCGGACCAGATCTTAATCGAGATTACGGAAACTTCAGTAAACATGAACAGCGGGGAATTTCGCAGATTTTGCGAACAAGCCGAAACTCTTCATTTTCAAGGGTTTCAGATTGCAATCGATGATTTTGGGAAAGGACATTCAAATTTTTCGAGATTGGATCAAATTCAATCCGATATCGTCAAAATCGATAAGAATCTTTTGAGCGGAGCCTTACGATGTCCCTCCAAAAGAAAACTGCTCGGTTCCGTCGTCGAAATCATGCACACCATGCATAAGAGAGTCGTTATAGAAGGCGTCGAAAACGAAGAGTGCGAAAAAATAGCCTCCGAAGCAGGAGCAGACTTTCTTCAAGGTTATCATTACTATGCACCTCTAAACATAGAAGGTTTATCGCAGATCTTCGGAATCAACTTTCAGATTTCCATCTGACAATCTTTATATTAGTATTTTTCAATATATTGAAAAATCAAAAAGGAGAATAATAAAATCATGCGCACTAACTTTATACAGATATTAATAATTCTGATCTTCGTAAGCTTTGGAACGTTCTGCGGAGAGAAAACCAATAGTAGTGATTCATTCGGATATCTAATAAATCTTTTAGGGAAACTTTCAAATCCCGATCCGAATCCAAATCCCGATCCGAATCCAAATCCCGATCCGAATCCAAATCCCGATCCGAATCCAAATCCTGATCCGAATCGTCCAATCCTAAACGATCTAAGTGTCCAAACGACATATAGAACCGGTACCCCAGACGATCAAAAAATAGATGTACGTTTTTCCTTTCAAAACGCGCCTCCTTCTCCGATTTCCGTAAGGGCATATATAGGAAGACCCAGCATCATGACTCTTGGTTCTGATGGACTGACTGTAAGTAATTTTATTTCGGAAGAATCATCGCCTAACCCGCTCTTTCCGGATCGGTTTATCTTCTATTCTCCGGAAACCGCTCAGTCTTATAAGATCATTGTAATTGCTTCGAATACATTTGGAAAATCAGCTAAAGAAATTAATTCAGTTCCCCCGAATCCTCCAAATGGCCCTTGTTTTGGAGCGGTAGCTGCTCCGGTTACGATCGGAAACTGTACGGGTCATTGTATTCAAGTTACTCTGAATGGAAATCTGTTAGAATTTATTGCAAAAGATACGACTACATCAATTCAAGACTATTTCTATCTGGATTTAACTACTTCCACACCTTCTGGCGGAAATACCCCGATTCCTTTTACTTTCATTGAGCACGGTCTTGATGGTAACCCAGTTCCGATCGGAAGTTATTCTATTGCAAAGCAAACTTTGAATACGTTAACATACACTGATGCTTGTATCAACATAAACTCTTATCGAATACTCGATAGTACCACCGGCGGTTTTTTTGATAGTTTCAAAACGCAAAAGATTATAGTTCCTTAATTTAGACGCTGACTTCTTTAATTTAGAAATCAGCGTCTACCCGATAACTGTTAGGAAATTTGAAGCTGAGGGTTCCCAAAATCCGAACGAATCAGAAGTGCAAATTGTAATTCTAAACGAATCTCGTTGGAAAGTGTTTTTAGAATCGGTAGCTCGGTCGATGATCGCCTTGGCAATTGGGGGTGAGATGTTCGGCATCGCTACCATTTTCTGCAACTCAACGATTTTGGTTTCTACGGTTTCAACTGTGTGAGCGCAAGCTTTTCAACATCCGAGCTTGCGCGACTTTCGTATTTCCAAAGAATCACCGGGTTTTGAATTTCGAAAAGACCGAAACTCATACGTCGAACGCTCTACGAATCTTAGAATACATAAGCCATCGGATGAATACATCCCATAACCTGAATCCATTTATCTTTCCTCGAGAATCAAACCGATCGATTCGTGATGACGAAATTGCTTCACGCCGATTCCCGATTCTTCTGAAAGGTTTCCGAGATTCGCATCGTTCACCATCTTCTCGTTTCGTTAGTCTGTGTATCGATTTTACGTAAGAAAAGATCGGATCGCACTATGGCCCCTGTTCGTTAAAATGATTTTTCCTTTTCCCCTTCCGAAGAGCCAAGGAATCGTGAGATAAAGCTCCCGTCTCCCGTTAAATGAAGAATCTAAAACCTTCTTTTTTCCAAAGTTTCGGCCCTCTCATTCTATCTCGGAAAATAAATTTTATATTTCATTCCGGATTTTAAAGCTTTCCCCTATGGGAAGGTTAATGAACCGGGAGCAAAAAAAATCTGAAAAATAAAAAAAATTAAAACCAGCTATTGACCTTACCCCTGTGGGAAGGTTTAAGATCAATGTTAAGATCGGATCGAACTAAAAATTATTCAAAATATGAATGATATGTTAGTACTTAATAATATTTTAAATTATTTAGAATCAGACAAACCGAGGATACAATCGGCCCCGATAGCCTGTCTCGATTTCTTAGAACCGTTCTAAAAATTTACTATGAACTGCTCGTAATATGAGATCAAAAGATACCAAAAGAATAATTTTTTTCGGACTCACCGGAAAAAAAACAGCTCCAGTTTTTCTGAATATGCTGGTAATTCTCTTATCAATGAGTTTCGGGTTATTTTGCGCAGAAGAAGCGGTAAAAACCGATTCCTTCACCGACCTATTCGATCTAATAGGTGGAAACCCCATTTCTCAACCGGAATCAAAAGCCGCAAGTCCTTTGATCCTAAACGATTTAACCGTGCAGACCACTGATTGGTCGTGTACACAAGGCACCCAAAAAATCGAAGTCTATTTTTCTTTTCGAAACACACCTCCCGCGCCAACTTCCGTAAAAGGATATCTCGGAAGACCCGGTATCATGACCCTCAGTACAGATGGGTTGACTGTGGATAATTTTATTTTGCAAGAATCAACGCCTAATCCGCTCTTTCCGGATCGGTTTATCTTCTATTCTCCGGAAACTTTTCAGCCTTATAAGATCATTGTAACTGCTTTCAATGCATTTGGAAAATCAGCTAAAGAAATTAATTCAGTTCCTCCAAACGATTACTGTCATGGAACGGTAAATACACCGGTAACAATTTAATACCTTTCTCTTTTAAATCTCTTCGTTCCTTTCTAACTTGAAAACAGATCCTGTGCTGCAGTCTCTTTTCTGAAACCTACGACCGGCAGGATGTCCAGAGATAGGATCGCGGAATCCAGTAAAAAAAAAGAAAAAAAATCTTTATCGGCTATTGACCTTACCCTCGTGGGAAGGTTTAAGCTGGATTACAAGATCGGCTTCAAAAGTCGCACAAGGAGAATCTTATGGTAGAATTTCAAGTAGAGAATATGACGTGCGGAAGTTGCGCAAATGTGATCAGCAAATCGATCAAAACAATTGACCCAAATGTTCAAGTTAGCGTGGATGTAGTAAGTCAGACAGTCCGAGTTGACAGTATCCTTCCTGAGAATAAACTCGCGAGTCTAATCGAAGAATGCGGATATCCAGTTTCTACAAGCACGGTAGTCGAACGATAACAGGAGAAACAAATCAATGAATCAAGTAAATCCAAGCTGCAAGATCAAAGCTACCTTTACTAAGGTAGCTTTTCCAAGAGTCGAAATTGCAAAGTTAGCGTTATCGATTACTCTTATTTTCGCAAGCTATAGCCTATTTGCGCACGGAGAACACGAAGCGGGTCCAAATGGAGGAACGATTCGGATGCCGGGCGGCTTTCATACCGAGCTAGTTCTATTAAAGGAGGGTTTGAAGGTGTATCTTTTAGATATCGAATTTAAAAACCCTTCAACAAAAAACGGCAAGCTTCAGGCAAAAATTATTCAAGGAAAATCAGAACAAAAGTTGGAATGCCAAACCCGTTCCGATCATTTTTTCTGTCCGGCTTCCAACGTTCCTAGTTCCGGTAAGATCATTTTGAAAGCGACACGAGAGAAGATGGAAGGTATTGACGCGGTTTACGACTTACCTTTAGTAAAAAAATAAGTGTACGTCAATCCCGGAATAAACAGTCTCTTAGATCGACTACATCGACTGGACTCGGTTTTCCAGTTGATGTGGACTCAATTTCCATGCAACATAGTTTCTTTTTGACATCGTCTTATGCAGCTGACGAGTTCCTTCAGAGCTATCCTTCAGGATTCCAAAAGAGAAAATCAGACGAACAAATATAAGACCCTAAGTGAATCGAAAAATATTTTAATGATTATTGAATCGTTTCGATTCTGTTAATTTATAGATTCGGAATATCGATTACGGCTCGCATTCATTTATTACTTAGAATTGGATCGAATTGATTTTAATTCAGAGAAACTATAGGAACTTTGTGGGAACTCCTAGGACAACACGCCTTGGAATTTTCAGGAATTTATTATCCTACTATTAAGTATCACTCACTAACATATATTTCGTACTTATGCATTCCAATAGATTAGAAAATTGAGTTCTCTTTATAATTATTAAACTCTTTTGTTTTTAAAAAACAAAACGAATTTTAAAAGCTACCTTTAGATTCTTCCCTTCGTTCGGCTATTCGATTCCGAGAAAATTGTTTTGTTTTTAATTTTTCAGCCATTTGCGTATCGATTTCGATTTCAAGGATTGATTCGAAATTTTGTCCTCTTGCGATAGCACAAGTAAAACAATAGATTCGCATCAAACCGAAGGATTTAGTATGCACTTTTTGGGTTAGACGATTTCGAAGGATTGTTCGGCCATGCCTTATTCTTAGGAAGCCAATTTCCCCTTTTCTCGATAATTCAAGGCATCCTAATCTATAAAGAGTGAATCCAAGTTCTTAAAATTAAACTAAGCTAAAGTCATCAAGTTTCTATTCCAAAGATAACTGAACATAAAAACTATGCATAAGTCTAATAAGCATAAATGTTGCATCCTTTTGCTTTTAACTCTAAGTTTATTTCTAGTTTCCAATTGCATCCGAAAACCCGACGGAAATCTTTTTATAGATACCATGATTTTCTCTAACTTTCTGACAAATGCTTTAACTCCAATGAAGCTTAGAGTTCAAGTAAAAGGTCTTGCGAGCGGTGCGAATTTTACGATCTCAAATCAAGATTCAGAAAGCTTAACCATTAGTAAAAACGGGGACTTCGAATTCCCAAAAATGAAAACGAAATATTCCGAATTTTCAATTTCGATTTTTTCCCAACCCGTTACTACGCCGAGCCAAACTTGCGTGATTACCAATCCTGCGGGAATTCTTAGTCCCAATCACAATACCGTCGAGATCAATTGTGGAACGAAATTTTTTCCCTTAAATCTTAACGTATTTGGAATTTCTACAGGAGCGACAGGAATTCTTTCGGTTCGAAATGGGTCAGTCGATACACTAAATATTTCCTCCGATGGGACCTATGAATTTTCGGCGCAAGTTCCGGATTTGGGCTCGTATTCAGCAACAATCTTAACAAGACCAAATATGCATGATTGTATCCTAGAACCGCTTCCCGCTTCCATCGGAACAATCAACGGGGCACCAGTTACGTTAAATGTAAACTGCTTAAGTCAAATCCATACTTTCCCTATCGACCAAACTGCAATAGGACCGAACGATAACTTGATTATCACTTTTTCGAAACCGCTTACACCCATGAGTTGTTCTTTCGTAGCCCCACCCGGAACTTGTTCGGCGGATTTAAGCGCTTCCGCCCTACCTTTGGTCCCAGCAGACTATAGCGGTAATAGGCTTACCGTTCGACCCAATGTGAACTGGAATGCAGGTCTTAGACAGTGCATACAGCTTGCTGGTTGTACGGAAGCCGGAACAAACCGCGTTTTTAATCCTTCGCGACCGAATAGCTACGCAGTTACGAATCAGATAAAATACGTAAGTGCGGGAGGCGCTGTCGCGGGCGCTTGTAATTCCGTTGCAACTGCTTGTGCTAATATACAATACGCCGTTTCACAGTGTAACGTTTTATCTTCTTGTTTTGTCTTGGTTTCTCAGGGAACTTATTCGATAGCAACAATTCCCGATAGGATTCTTTTGATCGATAGATTACAACTTTTAGGTGGATTTAGTACCGATTTTCAATCTCGAAATACCACAACGTTTCAGACGATAATACGGGACGATATAGGAGTTGGCGGGTGCGGCTCTAATGATGCGACATCTTGCACTCCGATTTCAGGTAGCGCCATGACTCTGAATTCCGACGTGCTTGTACAAGGATTTACGATCATCACCAATTCGAATAACAGAGTTTCAACCGGAATCCATCTGAACAACGTAGCTACAGGACCGAATTCAATCACGATCGACAATAATATCATTTTAGGTACGAATTCAGCGGCCCCCTATGCACTCATGATCGTAAGGTCGGGTATCTACGCATCAAACGTATCTCCATCTTTTCGCGCTACCGGAAATTACGTTTTGGGTGGTAGCGGCAATTCTATGTCAGTCGGCATGCGAATATTAAACGGAACGCAAGGGCTCATACAAAATAACCGGATCAGCGGCGGTTCGCATGTAAACATCAACGACGGCTTAGATTCTTCCATAGGAATTCTGATTAACAATACAGTGAACAATACGACTCAGTCTTTGGTAATTGCGAATAATATCATCAACGCATTTCATTTGAACGGAACACCGGCCGTTTCCACTACAACTTCTTTTGGAATCCAAGCGTTGTCTATCAACTCGCCTAATTTTTACGTTTTACACAACACCATCTATGGAGGAAACGGAGCTACTCGTTCTTACGGCATTCAACAGCAATCCACCGGATTTCTGAATGTAAATGTCGTTAACAATCAGGTCATTGCGAATTCG
Organism: Leptospira yasudae; assembly: GCF_003545925.1. NCBI lineage: Bacteria > Pseudomonadati > Spirochaetota > Leptospiria > Leptospirales > Leptospiraceae > Leptospira > Leptospira yasudae. Next base: position 125,131 of record NZ_QHCU01000001.1, read on the forward strand.
GCGGCGAGCAATCAGATTTGCCTAAATTATGGCACAAATAGTGTAAACACACTATCTAACGTCCGCGGGAATAACCTTTTCGGATGCAATATACCCGTTACGACCTCCGCCGGCAACTTCCGCTTTTGCGGTCCGGAGCCATCAAGTTTAAGAGATTCGATCTTTTGTATGACACCGATAACTAATTTAACCGCTTTGAATTTTAATCATGATCCCCTTTTCGCGACTCCGACAGGCAATCTGGACGTCATGTTATTGAATTCAAATTCAAGATGCGGTTCGGTTTACGGCGGAGTCGATCCAGGTTATCCGCTTCCGCTTTCCCAAGCCTACTTACGCGACATTCGAGTGTTAACTAGATCAACAAATATACCGCCTACTCCGGTTCCATCCGGATCCTTCGGTTATTCCATTGGAGCTTACGAATACGATGGCACATGCGTGCCTTAACAGGAACACATTTCGATTTAGGAAAAAGGATTGAATTCTAATTTTTATTGCCCAAGCAATAATATTTTAAGCAATATAAATCGTATATTAAATAGAAAGAAGGGTGTTGCATGAAGGATCTATTAAAAGAAACAAATTCAAAGTTTAGGATGGCAAATCGTTCGTGTCTTGAACCCGAGGAAGTTAAAACGATATCGCGGAAGTATTCGAAATATTTCCTTTTGCGCTTTAGTTCGCTCGCCGAGTTTTTATTTCTTATACATCTTTTATTATTCGGGATCGCTTTTTGCGAATGTCTTCCGAATGAAAAAGATAACGATCCCGCGTTAATGCTTTTGGGAGTTCCGCAGACTTCCGAAGAGTCGCCAAACAACGACGGATCTCCGCAACTTTCGTTTAACTATCCGACTTCGTCGTATCGACTTGTAAAAAATGTTCCGGTCGTTCCGATTAGTCCCGATATCCAAGGCGATTTGTCGAATTTTTCGATAACCCCGCCCTTACCGGCAGGATTAGTTATGAATCCGACGACCGGTACGATTACCGGGAGCCCAGCCTCCGCATTGCCGGTAACAACGTATCAAGTAACCGCATCGAATTCATCCAAATCGTTTACGGTTTCGTTAAATCTTTCGGCCGATGCATTGAATGCCGAAATTGAATCTTATATCAAAGCCCCGAATGCAGAAGTTTTTGATCAATTCGGAAAATCGATCGCAATCGACGGAGACACTCTTGTTGTAGGAGCTCCTATCGAAGATAGTAATCAGACTACAATTTCAAATTCTCTGGGACCAAATTTAACCCCGGCGGGAGACAACGACTCAGCCAACAATTCAGGAGCAGCCTACGTTTTTCGCCGCACAGGGAGCACTTGGGCTTTCGAAGCGTATTTGAAGGCTCCCAATGCAGAAAGCGGCGACCAATTCGGATACAAAGTTGCAATCGATAACGGCTTTATCGCGATCTCTGCCCCATTCGAACGAGGTGGAGGAGGAATCAGCCTTCACAATCCGCAACCCTCTTTTGGTCCAGCAAACGACAACGATTCGGCATTCAGCGCGGGCGCAGTTTATGTTTTTCGTAGGGATTCGAATGTTTGGGTCTGGCAGTCCTACATAAAAGGAAAGAACACGGAAGCAAGCGACCGTTTCGGGGAATCAATCAGCATTTCAGGTGAGCTTATCGCCGTTGGAGCAATGGGAGAGGATTCAGCCAATGCGATTATTTGCAACGGTGCAACCAATATACCAACGGGCGCAACGGATAACGAGGGAGCCGGCGGAAGCGGCGCCACCTATGTGTTTACGCGTTAAAATGATGAATCAGGATTTTGAAAGAGGGAAAAGTATGTTAGTTGTCTAAGAAATTGTTATAAACTAAAAAACTCTACTTCGATTCGATCGAAGAGGATCGACTTGCAACGAGATGCTCGATAAATTCGGAAAGATTTATCTATAGATCCAATCCGAAAATCGGAACCAAGTAGAGTTTTACGATCCGTATTTTCGATTTACTCGAAATAATTCAAAACAGGATTCAAAAGAATCTATATTTACTTTTTTTGTTTGAGAGGTTTCCATGCCCTGCGATATTTATTATGCAAGTGCGATTCAATATATTACATTAGGTTCCATTTATTATTTTAAAAAACAAAGGCCGTTCCAAAAGAAACAAGCTTTGATAGTAATATTCATCGGATTAAACCTGATAATTTTTTCGAGTCAGTCTATTTTTTCCAACCAGATGTTATCCTATATATTAAACTTTCTTTATTCCTTTTCTACGGTTTCCGGAACGATTTTGATTTACACTGTTTGCAAAGAATCGTTCGAATACTCCGAATCAAAAAAAAGAAAAAACACTCAATCGGATTTCAATCAGGAACTTGCTTTAATCGGCTGTATTTCTTTGGCATTAAGTGTGGCTTTGGTATATTTATGGTATAATACCGAACCCAAAATTCTCCCGAACCTTTTTTCGACTTTAAACGGTTTTTCGATTACCTTTCTAATCCTATACTGCTTGTACATTCAAGTTTATTTAAAAAATCATTACGCTCGAAAAGCTTTAAATTTGATGTATTTTCTGATCGCTTTAATAGCTGTCGAAAAACTCAAACTGATGATTCCGAATCCGTATTCTTACACGATTACTCTTGTCGGAGGAATTATCTACATTGTCCTCCCTATTTTTCTTTTCAGCAACTTACTTATAATTACTCCTCCAAAAAAGGAATTCGAGTCATTACCGAAATCTTTCGAGTTCAAAAAAGCGACCGGTATCGATCTCCTTGTCAACTTAGACAATGAAAAAATCATGTTTAAACTGTATGATCTATTCGTCCATGAGCGAATTTTCTTGGACGAAGATTTGAGACTTCCAACTTTGTCGGAAGAAATGGGCTTGAGTGTGCATCAACTATCAGCATTCATAAATCGTCATCTTCGAACTAATTTCAATACCTTCGTGAATTACTTCCGCCTAAAGGAAGCGATGTCTATGTTGATTGACGAACCCTCAAGATCGATTTTGTCCATTTGCATGGCCGTCGGATTCAATGGAATGTCCACTTTCCAAAGATTTTTTCTCTATGCGACAAATACCTCACCGAGCAGGTATCGTGAAGCCGTTGTAAATGGAGAGAAAATAGAATTCAGTCCGCTATTCCAACCCATCGCATTTGAAATTCGCCAATTCGAAGAGCAATACTTAAGAGAATGCGAACATCGTGCTATTTCTGAACTTACGATGTAACTTCAAATTCCAGGAAAGAATCTTCTAATATTGAATTTTCTTTTTAAGTAGCGGAGCCGGTTTTCCTATTTCAGTCGGTTTTCACAGTAATGAAAGGGCAAAAACTATATCGAATAGAAGTTGGTATGGGCATAAATACCTCTGATTACCGAATACCGGGCGCCGACCTTCTATTTTTATATTTTCTCTTTATAAAGTCTCAATGCGTTCGCTATTACGGAAACAGAACTTAAACTCATTGCGGCACCGGCAATCAGCGGAGACAATAAAATATGAAAGAATGGATACAAAACACCTGCCGCAATGGGAACGCCTAAGAAATTATAGATGAACGCGAAGAAAAGGTTTTGTTTAATGTTCCGCATAGTCGCATGGCTTAACGAAATCACTTTCGATATTCCTAATAAATCCCCTTTCACTAAAGTAACTCCTGCGCTCTGAATCGCGATATCGGTACCGGAACCCATTGCAATCCCAACATCCGCTTCTGTGAGAGCCGGAGCATCGTTAATCCCATCTCCGGCAACAAGGAGAACTTCATTTTTAGATCTAAATTTTTTAACGATGTCCCTTTTGTCTTGCGGGCTAAGACCCGCATATATTTCCGAAATCCCGACCTGATCCCCAACTTTTTTTCCAGTAGAAATCGAATCCCCCGTCAACATTAAAATTCGAATCCCGTACGTTTTCAATCTGGAGACGGCATCCTTGGTTGTGGATTTAATTGGATCGGTGACTGCGATGATTCCTAACCATCGTTTTTCATCAGCAACCCAAATGACTGTCTTCCCATTCAAAAGGAACTCTTCTTCTTTGGATTGTAATTCTTTGGCAATTGGTTCAGTGTTTATTTCCCATCCGGTTTTCTTACCTACAAAGACCGTAAGGTCTTCTATTTTTGCGCTGACTCCTCTTCCGGTTAAAGAAGAGAAATTTTGACTCGGGAGAAATTTTAAATTCGATTCTTCCGCTCTACGAACAATGGCCCTTGCAATCGGATGCTCACTCTTTTGCTCCAAAGAGCTCGCCAATTGCAGTAGATATTCCTCCTTTACTCCCATAACAGGGATTACATCGGTAACTCTGGGTCTACCCTCCGTAAGTGTTCCTGTTTTATCCGTAAAGAGTATGGTTGCTTTTCCCGTTTTTTCTAATGCTTCCGCATTTCTGATTAGAATTCCATTTCGTGCACCAATTCCGACCCCGACCATGATGGAAATCGGTGTCGCAAGACCCAACGCACATGGACACGCAATAATTAATACCGAAAGAGAATTTAAGATTCCGTTCGCAATGACCGGCTCCGGTCCGAAAAAATACCAAACGCAAAATGTGATAACGGAAATTAGGATCACGATCGGAACGAAGAAACCGGCGACCTTATCCGCAAGGGCCTGAATCGGAGCCTTCGACCGCTGTGCTTCCTCCACCATATGAATGATCTGTGAAAGGATTGTCTCCGCGCCAACGCGCTCCGCCTGAATAATAAAACTACCGGTTTGATTTGTGCTCGCTCCGAATACTTTATCGCGAACTCTTTTTTCAACCGGTATAGGTTCGCCGGTCAGCATAGACTCATCGACAAAACTAAAGCCCTCTATTACGACACCGTCAATCGGAATCTTTTCACCCGGCTTGATTCTCAGATGGTCTCCAATTTTAATCTCATCAACCGCAATCTCAATTTCTTTACCGGCTTCTATTCGATGTGCACTCTTCGGGGCCAAACTTAACAAAGCCTGAATAGCATCTCCCGTTCTACGTTGTGCCCGTGCTTGTAAATACTCGCCCAATATGACCAAAGTAAGGATCACTGAAGCGGCTTCGAAATATAACCCGATCTTTCCGTGCATTTTCGCCGTCTCCGGAAAGAGATCCGGAAATAAGATTGCAAACAATGAATAGCCGTAAGCAGATCCGACACCTATGGTGATCAAAGTGTACATATTTAGGTTTAAAGTTCTAAAAGATAAAAAACCCTTCTTGATTAGGAAAAAACCTGGTCCCAATAAGACGCTTGTTCCTAAAATTAATTGAATCCAACCGTTGAGACTCGTAAAGTTCGCAGATGTAAAATACATTTCCCCCATAGCCAAAAAGAACACGGGTATCGTTAGAAGTATTGAAGAATAAAGTTTGCGTCCTAATGAGCGCACTTCGGCTTCATCCTCTTCTTTGGAATTCCCTTTTTGTAATACGAGCCTCATTCCACAAATAGGGCAATCGCCCGGCTCGTTTCTTCGGATTTCCGGGTGCATACTGCAAGTGTATATTTTCGAATTTATGTTCGAGGATTCGGGTGGTAAATTTTCAACCGACTTTACAGAATGATGATGCATGTGTTTATGTTCCATACTGAAATCCTTATCCGTAAGATTTTACAACATTCAGTACGGTACAATCAAGCTAATTTGAATATTTCTACTTTTAAAGAGGAGTATAAACCTCCTCAATTTTCGCACATTTCAACAATAGACAGCGCCTACTTATCAATTAGAACGTAGACAAGGCGGTTTTAGAAAAGGACTATCCGATCCTAAAAATGTAAGAAAGGAATCTTCAGTCGCTCACGATCTGAAAGTAGTTTCCATTTTTATAATTTTCGTAACGCTTCCAATGGATCTTCTTGCCGACCGGAACGTAAGGATAATCCTGTTGTTTGATTTTGACACCGTGAACCAAAGAATAAATTCCCGCCGCAAGCGAAATCGCGACGTCCTTCTTCCGTTTAGTCATCAGAGTCATATCCTTTTCCTTGTCTATATAACCGATTTCTAAATAAGCCGAAATCGCGTTGATAAACGTAGGAAGCGCGTATGTGGACAAGTAAGGTTTATTGATCGGTCCGGGTTCGGGAAAGTCTTCGTCCGTTTTTCTTTTTCGCAAACCGTATTGAACGAAACGCATCAGTTCCGCGGAAGCGTAATGGTTGTCGCCTCCGAAGCCTTCTCTTCCGTCCTCTCTTCTCCAGAGTTCGGGCTCGGCCTTTTCTCGTTCCCAGAATTTTCCTTCCGCGACAAAGCTTTTATGAGTTTTCGAGTATCGCCCTTTACCGCCGGCCTTCGCCAATTCTTCCCAACCGGGAATGTCCTTGTATTTCCAACTAATCATGTTTTGGCGATACCCTTCGAACGCGGAAAGATCCGTTTTTTTACCGGACTTGTTCGGCCAATAACCGTGAAAGTAAATCCACGCGTCGGCGACGGCGTTTTCGAGTTTGGACCAGCCTTCTTTAAAGACCATCCACTCCGCCCAAGGAGAATCGTTGAACTTATCCTCGGAATATCTTCCTTCGGAGATTCCTTTCAAAACGTAGAAGGTTCTGTACGAAGGAGAAAGCACCGCGGCCATTCCGCCGGGATGTTCCTTGTAACTCGGATTGAGATGAAGCGACACGACAAGGTTCGGTTTTTCCTGATTGATAAACGAAATTCTCCCTTGTTTCATCTTTTTCGTTTTTTTATCGGGATAATCGAAAAGACGATACGGAGCGTTCGGATCTTCGTTGGCGGAATATTCGCGTTCCTCCGCGTTTCCCGTCCGTGTCATCACGGAATCGATTTTGATCCAGGGAAGATCGTCGTTCGTAAACGACTTCATATACGACTTGAACGTCTCGAATCCTTCCGGAGTTTTCGTTAAGTCGAGAATCTCCTTGAGTTCTTTAGCAAGTTCTAATACGACCGCGCGTTCCTTTCTTCCTTTGGAAGAAGCTCCGGCTTTATAGAGTTCCAGATATTTATCCGTGATCGGATCGTATTTATCGCCGTGATCCTCTTTGGGTTTGAGATCGACTCCTCCGTGTCCGGGATCGATCACCACTTTGAAGGTTTGAGCGGGAGTCGGCGGTGAAGAAGCGGTTTCAGGCGCTTCCTTTTCGGGACCGGCCAGAAGGACCGCCCCCGAAAACAAAAGGTAAAAAAGAAGAAAATTGTTAAACGAAGAGAAGTTTTGAAAATGCCTCACTATTTTTTCTGCGATTCCTTATCCGAGCTTTCGGAGTACACCATATTCCGATTGTCGCTCAGGTCTATCTTATATTTTTCGCGGACGTTTTTGCTTTCTTCTTCCGGTTTGAGTTTGCTCAAAATGGAAATCCCGTATTCTTTTGCGAGTCGAAAGTGTATGAGAGAATCCTTATATCTCGAATCCCTTCTCATACGATCCGCTTGAATCATCTGGTAATATGCGATCTGAAGTTTGTGGTGATTCGCGGAGATTTCGCGGCTGCGCGCCGTGACGGATTGTGCCGGTCCGTTTTGAGTCTGTTCGACGCTTACGATCGTATCCGCGCATTCTCCCAAAAGCTGATCCGTTCTTTTGTTGTATTGATCGGAGAACTTGTTGAAGAGTTTGTCCATGCTCTCGGAAGTCTCGCGCATTTTTCTTCCGGCCACGACGTATTGCCTTCTGTAATAATAATGCAGAGCGTCGTTGTATTGTTTCCAGATCGAATTCAAATCCTCGTTGGAACCCTGAACGCTGGAACCGAAATTTTTCGTAACGGTCGCGAGTGCGTAGATGTCGTTTTTTACTTTTTCTTTAAGAGAATCCAAGGTTCTCGCATAATGGAATTCTTCCAGATAATCGCCTTGATATTTGGGATCGTTAGCCGCGTTTGCAAGTTCGCTTCCCTTGCCTTCGTCTTTGGTCGCTCCGGATTGAGCCGAAACGGAAGCGGCGGTTAAGAATAAAATCACGATCGAAATTCGGAAACTTTTTAATGACATGCGAATCTCCTACGCGGAAGTATAGCACAGGGTTTTAAAACGCAACTCCTATTTTTGGAGCTTGCTTTGCGGGGCGAATTATCGGGTTTCTCGAAAACGAATCTGAAGCAGACCGTCGCCTACCGGGAATAGAGTATAAGCGAAATCGGAATTTCTCACTTCGTCCCAAAACTCACGGACGGCCTTGTCCGAAGGAGCCTGTCTTTCTGAGTCGAAGATTCTCCCGTGCCAGAGAACGTTATCGAACACAGCCGTTGTCGGTTTCAATCGGGAAAGAATCCGAAAGATCTCCGGATATAAAACCTTATCACAATCTATAAATACGAACTTACCGAACCAGTCCGCGTTCGGAACATCGAGTGCATCCTTCATGTATTGCAAACAATGCGTTTTCAAAAGATGAATGTCGAGATCACCGAAGGGATGTTTTTCGAGATACGATCGAACCCTTGCGATATAATCGATCTCCCGTTCCAAGGAAACAATTTTCGCGATCCGTTTCAAACCCGAAGCCATCCAAAAAAGGGAAATGCCGTAACCGGTTCCGAGCTCGAGAATTTCTTCGGGCTGAGCCGTCTCCACGAGAAAACGCAACACCGCTCCGGACGCGGGAGTTAAAACCGGAACGCCGAGCGCGGCCGCGTCTTCTTCCATTTGAAAGAGAATGTCGACGGGACGAGGAACCAGTTCGGAATCGATCCGTTCCTCAAGTCCGTTTAAAAAAACGGAGGTTCCGTATTTTCCCGGAGGACTTCCCTTGCTCATGGCAGAAACGCGTGGAAGCGGTGTCTTTCCTCTTTCGGAATTCGTTTGTCCAAAACTTCGCGGATATAAGGAACCGTATAACGTTTCGAAAAATGTATCAAGACGATCTTTTCGTTTTTGAACGAGGAAAGGTTACCGATAATTTCGTCGAGATGAATATGACCCCATTCCCTCGCCTGCGCCGTGTTTCGTTCCTTGTCTATATAAGTACATTCAATAAATAGAATACTCGAATTGGCTACGTCTTCGTGTTCGAGAACGAATTCGATCTTCGTATCGCCGGAAAAACTGATGACGGGAGCTTCGCTTAGTTCGGAAACTTCCGTTTTTTCCTTCAAGACCCGGTTCAATTCTTCCTTGGAGACGGATTGAAATTCTTTTTTGAGCTTCTTTCTTCTTTGATAAATCGTATAACCTTGCGAAGGAACTCGATGGAACGTTTTATGCGGAGAAAAGAAATGATGCGGATCGAGGTCGATCTTTTCCCCGTCGCTCACGCCTTTCATCTCGTACGAATACGGAAAATCTTCGATCTGAGAATAAAGATCGAGAATCTTACGCATCGGTTGTTCGAGCGGAACCGGAACGAAAATCTTAGGAGGTTTTAACTTCTTCAACGATCGCTGCGAAATATAATACGGCAAACCGGCGGAATGGTCCAGATGAGAATGCGTAAGAAGAAGCGTATCGAGATGGATTCGATTCGGATTCTGCGCTCCTATATCGAACATCAGACTCAGGGAAGGAAGATACAAAGAAGTTCGGATTCCTCCTTCGGAAATTCCCTCGAACTGATACTGTTTATGATGAAACTTACAATACACTAAGGAATCCTTTCTTCCGGCGCGATGTGTTTAACGGTTTCATTCAATCCTTTCGTAATATCCTTCGGTCCTGTAAGAACCGTTTTCACGGAAGAATGTACGAAATATTTTTTCCCTACTCTCTTTAGATCGTTCAAACTTACGGCTTGGATCTTGTCGCGGTAGGTTTTCAGATAATCGTTCGGCATATCGTGTTCTTTAAACCGAAGAAAGTTATGAAGAATTCCCATCTTATCCGCGAACTGGAAGATGAACCGGTTCACGATGGATTGTTTGGCGGATTCAAGTTCGTCTCCGGTGATCTTATCGATCGTCTCTTCGCTTAATATTTCGCGCATCAGATCGTAGACTTCCTTGGTCGTGGAGGTTTTGGTCTGTGTGGTAAAGTAAACAACCCCGTAGTCTTTTTCGAAATAGGTGGAACTATTGGAGGAATACGCAAGCCCCCGGTCCGAACGGATCTTCTGCATAAAATACGAACTAAAACCGCCCCCTCCGATGATGTAGTTCGCGAGTTGGATCGCGTAAAAGTCCGGGTCCTTGTGCGCGGGAAGAATCCCCGTCATCATCACGATGCTCTGCGTCGCTTCCTTATCCACTCCTAAAATCTGAAACGAAAGAGAATCCAGATTCTTTTTGAGGGATTGCGTGTTCAACACGACCGGCTTTTCCGCAAGTACGGTTTCTCTCGGAGGCAGCAACGAACCGACCAACGGTTCCGCTTCCTTTTTCTGAAGGTCCCCGGTGAATAAGACCACCCTTCTTGACTTGGAAAAAATCTGTTCGAAGTAGTCGCGCAAATCCTTGGATTGAATTTTGGAAAGGGAATCGAGTTGCGCGCTTTTTCCGAGAACGGTTCCTTTATAAACGAGTTCCGCGGTTTTACGGTAAGCGATGTCTGGGATCTTATCGTTTCTCCGTTTGATCGCCTCTTCCAGATTGAGTTTGGCGACTCCGAAACCTTCTTCGCTTAACAAAGGATTGGAAAGAAATTCCTTCACGAAAGGAAGAATCTCCTTTTCGAACCGAGAAAGATAAGAAATCGTGAATACGATTTTTTCCGAGTTCGCGTCCGTATCGATCTTGGCTCCGTAACCTTCCAGTGTTTCGAGAAACGCGCTTCCCGGAGCGGAAGGAATTCCTCCGTGTTTCCAAGCCTGTACGAACAACTCGGGAACTTCGGGCGGAAGATTCGGGTTGTACAAAACGCCCGCGTAGATATGAATCTCTATGTTTCTCAGAGGGAATTCTTCCCCCGGTAAAAAATACACTTCGGTTCCTTTTCCGGAAGAAAAGGTCTGCACTTCGGGAAACTCGAAACTGAGAGGCGGAACCTTTACGTTTTTGACGAAATCTCCCGGAGCCGAAGACACGGGCAAAACCGCCGCGAGGAGCAATACAAAAGAATAACAGAATATTCTTATATACGAATTCTTTTTTGAAACTAGGCGGTCTTGTTCGCTCGACCCGGCTCTTTTTTTCGCCTCGGATTCGGATGAAAGGCCGAAAGCGAAACGTTCTTTTGAAGTTTTCTTGTTCAGTATCATGTTCTGTTCTAAGTTCGGCATCATCGGTTCCCGGATAATTTGGTTTCCTTTACGGGCGGATTCAATTCCGCGATCGTTCTGTTTTCGGCTACGAAGTATTTTTTGGCGACGCGCTGAATGTCTTCCGGCGTCACCGTATCCAATTCTTCGTATCCTTTGAGAAGTTCCTTCCAATCTCCGTATAAAAGTTGATAGAGGGAAAGAACGTCTGCGAGTTTTCCGTTGTCATCCAAGGCTCGGAGATAACCGCCTAGGATTTGATTTTTAATTTTAAAGAGTTCTTCCGCAGTTACCGGTTCGGTTTTTAAACGATCCAATTCCTCTTGAACGAGATTCTCCACCTTCTTTTGATCCGCGTTTTGATTGTTCGTGATGTAGATCGAAAACAGATTGGAAAGTCGATCGCCCGGATCTCCGTTCCAACAATATACTCCCTGCGCGATTTGTTCTTCGAGAACGAGTTTTTTAAACAACCGTCCCGATTCCCCTTCCGCGAGAAGCGTATCGATGATGCTGAACACCGCGTCGTCCGGATGAGGAAACGCGGGTTTGTTAAATCCGATGATTTTGGAAGGCGTGCTCGGATGAACCACGGAAACGAATTTCGGTCCGTTAAAGCCCGCGTCCGCGACTTTTTTCAAAGCCTGCGGCTTTCCTTTTTTCAAATCGCCGAAATAGTTGCGGAGAATCGTTTCGGTCTTTTCGAAATCCAAGGAGCCTACAACGGCGATCACCATTCTTTGCGGATCGTAATAATTTTTAAAAAACGTTGTCGTCTTTTCGAGATCGAGAAAACCGAGATTTTTTTCATAGCCGATCACGGGCATTCGATACGGATGACCGACCGGAAACGCCGCGTCCATATAATTCTCGCGGAGAATTCCGAGGCCTCTGTTTTCGACGCGCATTCTTCTTTCTTCGAGAACGACTTCCCGTTCCGTATAATATTCTCGTAATATAGGATTTTTCAAACGATCGGATTCGAGTTTGGCCCAGATTTCCAACCGGTTCGCGGGAAGAAGAATCTGATAGTTCGTAACGTCGTTCGAAGTGTATGCGTTAAAACCGACTCCTCCGTTTCTCGAATAGATATAATTGTCTTCATTAGAGATTACGAATTTGCGATGCAGTTCCAGCAGAGCGGTGAATCTTTTTTTCAACGTTTCGATTTGATTCTTAAATTCCGCCGAAGGTTCTTCGCCTCTGGACTTTAATTCCAATTCTTGAATGCGAAGAGAATCCAATCTCTTTCCCCAAACGGCGATCTGTTCCAGATACGGTTTTTCTTTTTCGTAGTTCGTGGTTCCGATGTTCTTGGTTCCTTTGAACAACATATGTTCCAAGAGATGGGCGGTTCCCGCGATCTCCGGAGTTTCGTCCGCGGAGCCTACTAAGAATTTCGTATAAACCGCGATGGTAGGAGAATCCTCCCGCTTCATCATAAGGACCCTCAGTCCGTTTTCCATTTGAAAGGTTCTTGTCTTTTCTTCCAAAGACTTCTTGAGTCCGGAGAAAATCGAAGCGTCCGCAAACAAAGACGGACTCGAAAGAAAGACGTAGATTCCGAAAATCACAAGGGGTTTAAGAATCGGTTTCGTGAAACGCATAGCTTACAGTCTTTCCCGTTCGGAACCTGGTGTCCAGAAAGTTCCCGGAAAAATCCTGCTTCCTTTTCGGCGAGGTTTCGGAAATGCTTGTCCCATGCGGCGGTTGCGTTTCGTATTTTTAGAAATTTCGATTTTATTCTTCCTTTTCTCTTGTGTACCCGCCGATCCGGAATACAGACAAAAAGTTTTGGAGAACGTGCGAGACACAGGTTTTATTTCCAGAGAATTCTTTCAGATCTTAGTCAAGGTTCCCCTTCCCGTAAAGGACGCAGGAATCAAGGAATTGCGAACTCAGTGCAGAAAGATCGCGGAAACGAAACGGGACGAGATCGCTGTTTCCATTTTGATCAGAGAGATTCGGGAGAACGATCGAATTTACAGAGGCCCGATTCCCGCCGATTTTTCGAACAGTTCCGCACCGGCGCTTCCTGGTCAGATTTCCAGCACGACCGCCGCCGCTTCCACGACTCCGGGAGGAATCGCGGTTTCAGGAAGTTCTTCCAGCACGGCCGGTTCCAATCAGTCTACTACGAACAATCCGAATTCTTCCCAAACGCAATCGACTTCGTTGATTCCCGATCCCCGAGCGGCGGAAAAAGATAAGGAGAAAGCAAAGCAGCTCGCACAGGACGTGCTTGCCTATCGCGGGGCTTTTGCTTGGTTCTTAAATTCGATGTTTCTTTTTCGCGAAGATTATACGGACTCGGCGAATTGTACTTTCATTTACAGAAATATTCAGAAAGATTTGTATGCGAACGTTATACGAAAGGGCATTCAACCCATCTCCAAAGAAGAAACTCGGGAGGATCCATGAAGTCGATTCTACTTTTCTTATTTACCTTGTCCTTATTGTTCTTGAGCCAATGCACTTCTTCCGGAAAGAGAACCGAAGTTCCTCCGGGTCACCAGGAAACCACGACCGTTCGGGAAGAATCGAACGATAATTCCGCGGACGAATTCATCAAAGCTCCCGAAGGATTTTTGAATTCGGATACGTTTCAAGTCGTGATTTCTTCTTTGGAAGGCAACGCGGACGGCGCACAAGACTTAGCGCGCAAACGCGCCCTCAATCTGTTGATCGCGGAAAAGGGAGAATCCTTCCGTCCCGCCGACAAAACGATTTTGAAAGAACTCGTGGAATCAAAAGGAAAGATCGTAAAACATTCCGCTTCCATCCAAGGGAAAACCTACTTTTTGTTTCAAGTCAGTTCTCCCGGATTGAAATCTTCGCTCAAACGTTAGACGAAATAGAATCGACTTCCGAAACAACGATCGAAAATCCTGCAGCCTTTGGATTCAAAATACGATTCCCAGTCCGAAGGGAAGGATCATCTGCGAACCATCTGATTCTTCTTCGGAAGCGCGAACTCGTTTACTGAATCGTTTCTATTTGTTGGATTTTGCCGGGAATGCAGATATTCTTGTCGTAGTTGCAGTAATAAATCTTACCGTGAATTTCCAAGGAACCCTTGCCGGTAACGGTTAATTGAATCGGATCGACGGAAGCCAGATATTCCTTTTTCTTTTCGGAAGTTTTCCCTTTCACTTTCAGATCCGCTTTTTCCACCTTCAAGCCTTGACCCGCATTCAAGAGAATCTTATGAGGTGCGTCCTTTTGAATTCCGTAATTGGCGGGATGAACGATTTTTAAGAGATACGAATTTCCGAAACTTTTTTCCAATTTGAATTTTACGGGACTTTCGTCTTCGGCTGAAATTCCGAAGGTAACAAAACATACTAAAACACCGATGAGTAACTTCTTTTTCATACTAGTTTGACCAGGTTACGTTCCGATTTGTTTAAGAAAAGAATTCTTCCGTAGGCTATTCGGGCTTTGTAAAAAGCGATTGGATCTCGACCGAAAATCCTTCCAAGAGTTTCGACTCGATTTTACCGGAATCCGAAGAGGCAAAAAGCGTAAAACCAGCGGTTCCGTTTTGATAAATCTCCACCGAACGTTCCATCGGATCGACGATCCAGTATTCGCGAACCCCGTGTTTTTCGTAGAGTTTCTTTTTAGTCTTTAAGTCGTGGTAGGCGTTTCCTTCCGAAAGAATTTCGGCGACCCAATCGGGCGCACCTTCGATTCGTTTTTCCCGGATGATCGTATTACGCGCTTTTGAAATGAAGATGAGATCGGGTTGAACTACGTTGTGTTCGTCGAGAAACACGTCGATCGGGGAAAAGAAGATTTCTCCAAGTTGGTTGCGTTCTACGTATTTCAAAAGGTAAGTATATAACTTACCGGACACTCTTTGGTGTTCCGGGATCGGAGCAGGAACCATAATTATCTCACCATCCAAAAGCTCCGCCAAGGTTCCTTCCGGAAGTTCGGCGAAGTCCTTATCCGTTTTTAAATCGGTCATAGGCATAGTGGGAACTCAGGTCTTGGATTCGTTTTCAAATCCAAGAATTTAGGTTTCTGTGTAGTTGCAGATTTTGACGGAGGAAAGAAACCCTGTCAAGAAACTTGTTCTCAAAGAAAGAGTGAAACCGGCTCGATGAGACAACCGGCGTTTTAGCGGGATTATTTATAGTTCGTAAATTGAACGTCAAAGGGAAGATCGGAAGTTTTCAGAAGATGGATCACTTCCTGAAGATCGTCCTTTTTCTTACCGGTAACGCGGACGGATTCTCCCATGATCGTGACGTTGACTTTCAGCTTGGAATCCTTGATGAGTTTCGTCACTTCCTTGGTTTGTTCCTTTTCCATCCCCTTGCGGATTTTCACTTTCATCCGAACGGTGCCGCCGGTCGCGGGTTCGATCTTGGATTTGAAGTCGAAATTCTTTAAGCCGATCCCGCGTTTCGCCATTTTAGAAACGAGAACGTCGATCACACTTTCCAACTTCGCTTCGTTGTCCGAAGTCAAAACGAGCTGTTCGTCTTCGAGTTGGATGTCGGATTTGGAACCCTTGAAGTCGAAACGATTCTTAATTTCACCGAGAGCCTGAGTGACCGCGTTCGTCAACTCGGGTCTGCTGATTTCGGAAACCACGTCAAAGGAAGGATCGCTCATACTCTTTCTCCGGTTAAGATTTGTTTTGCTTCGTTCACTGCACCCGCGATCGCGGACTCGAGATTTTGTTTTTCCTTGCCGCCGCCCTGCGCCATATCGGGTTTCCCGCCGCCCTTTCCGCCTAACGCTTCACAGGCGACCTTGACGAGATTTCCGCAGTGAATTCCTTTGGAAACGAGTTCGGGAGAACAAGTGATCACTACGCTCGCGTTCTCCGCGTTTTTGCTGCCGAGAATTACGAGAAGATTCTTTTCACGCACTTTGAGATTATCGGAAAGACCTTTGAGGGAATTCGGATCCTTATCTTCGAAAATCGCGGAAACGATTTTACCGACTCCGGTCTCAACGGAAGAAGCGAGCACTTTCTCGATCACCGAAGCGTTGTTCTCGAAGTCGCGGGATTCCAAACTCTTCTTCATTTTCAAAAAGGAAGAAGTGCTTTCTTCGATCTTTGCGGCGATGCTTTCGGAAAGATCACGGAAGAATGTTACCGCGGTTGCTCCTTCCTTCTCGAGTTTTTCCCGAATCTCATCCGGCCCGGGCACGGGAGAAGTGATGAGAAGTTTTGATCCTTCGTTTGCTAACTCCGATTTGATTTTTAAGTTTAAGTTCTGCACGGATTCGGTGAGTTCAGCGAAACGGTTTTGAAAGGTTTCGATCACCGCAGGTCCGCAAACTCCTTCGATACGACGGTTTCCCGCGCCGGGTGAAGATTCTTTTTTGATAAAGAAGTAACCGATCTCGCCCGTATGACTTACGTGTGTTCCTCCGCAGAATTCGACGGATGCGTCTCCCATCTGAACGACTCGAACCCGATCTCCGTATTTTTCTCCGAAGGTCGCAACGGCTCCGGTCTTTTTCGCGTCGTCGATTCCGAGTTCTTTGGTTTCCACTTGGAAATCCTTACGGATCGATTCGTTGACCCAGGATTCGATCTTGCGGATTTCTTCTCCGGTCAACGCGGAAGGATGAGAAAAATCGAAACGAAGATATTCGGGAGAAACGATCGAACCTTTTTGCATGACGTGATCCCCGAGCAAATTGCGGAGCGCCCCGTTCAAAAGGTGTGTTCCCGAGTGATGAAAGCGCAAACGTTCTCTGCGAACCGCTTCCACTTCGGCTTCAAGTTCTTGTGCGATGGAGAATTCGCCGCTCAAAACTTCTCCAAAATGAAGAATGACGTCGTTTTCCTTTTGTGTGTCCGAAACCTTGAACACGCTTTTGCCCTGACGCAGGAAACCCGTGTCGCCGACCTGACCTCCTCCTTCGGGATAAAAAGGAGTTCGGTTTAATACGATCACACCCGCTTGTCCTTCTTTCAGAACGTTCGCGGGTTTATTATCGTAAGAACCCGAGCTTTTAGGAGCGCTATAGAATAAATGTGTAATATTCCCTTTTCCTGATAGAGAAGAATAACCGAGAAATTCCGTTTTTTCGACGGATTGTCCGGTCATCAAGGAAACCTTGTTGGCCTTCCAAGATTCTCTGGAAACTTGTCTGTCTTTTTCGAGTTCTTCTTGAAATCCTTGTTTGTCGAAATCGAGTCCTTGTTCGGCGACGATTTCCTCGGTCATCTCAGCCGGAAAACCGTACGTTCCGTAAAGCAAGAATGCGTCCGCTCCGGAAAAGATCGTCTTTCCGTTCGCTTTCGTTTTTGCGACGAGGGTTTCGATCTTTTCGAGTCCGAGTTCGAGGGTCTTTAAGAAGAGTTCCTCTTCGGCAAGAATGGTTTTTGTAATAGCCGCGGCATTTTTTCCGAGTTCGGGATAACGGGCCTCGTAGATTGCTACGACTTTATCGACGAGCTTGTATAGGAACGGTTCTCTAAAGTTTAACTTTCTTCCGAAAAGGGTCGCGCGACGGATCAAACGGCGGATCACGTAACCTCTTCCCGTTCTGTCCGGATAAATCCCGTCTCCGATCGAAAAAAGAACGGAGCGGATATGATCGGTTACGACTCGAAACGGTGTTTTGTTTTCGTTCGTGTATTTGATTCCGGATAATTCTTCGTAAAAGGAAATGATCTTGCGGAGTTCATCCGTATCGTAAACCGAGTCGACGCCTTGCAGCAATAAGGCGACTCGTTCCAATCCGGAACCGGTATCGATCCCCGTTTGTTTGAGAGGATGCAGATTTCCTTCCGTATCTTGATTGAACTGATTGAAAACTATATTCCAAAATTCTAAAAAACGATCGCAGTCGCAACCCGGTCTGCAGGTTCCGCTCGTCGCACAATTCGGTCCGCCTTTTTCCACTCCGCGGTCCAGATAGAGTTCCGAACAAGGCCCGCAAGCCCCGCTGTCCCCGGCCGGTCCCCAGAAGTTGTCCTTTTTGCCGAGACGCGTTATGCGCTCTTTGGGGATTCCTTTTTCGAGCCAGATTTTTTCGGCTTCGTCGTCATCGGTGTAAACCGTGACCCAGATTTTATCCTTGTCGAAGCCCAGGTGATTGACGGAACAATCGAGCGCATACTCAATCGCTTCTTCCTTGAAATAATCCCCGAAGCTGAAGTTTCCGAGCATTTCGAAGAATGTGCAATGGCGTTCCGTTCTTCCGACAACTTCGAGGTCGGTGGTCCGCAGACATTTTTGACAGGAAGTCGCTCTCGTATAAGGGAGTTCCACCGCGCCGGTAAAAAGCGGTTTGAATTGAACCATTCCGGCTGTCGTAAAAAGAAGTGTGGGATCTCCCGCAGGTAAAAGGGAAGAAGACGGAACTACGCTGTGAGCCTTGTCCTTGAAGTAGTTTAAAAAGATTTCGCGGATTTCCGCTACGGATTGGCGTTTCATGATACCTCTAAAATCAAAAAATGCCTGAAGCTCTCGGACGAAAGAGATTCAGGCATTCCAAAAAACGAAATGAAATGAAAAAGAAACTTAACGTTTGGAGAACTGAGTTCCTCTTCTCGCTTTGTGTAGACCGTATTTCTTTCTTTCCACCATTCTTGGATCTCTGGTTAAGAATCCTTCTTTTTTCACGGCTGGACGGAACTCCGGTTTGATTCTGCAGATCGCTCTTGCAACTGCGTGACGGATTGCTCCGACTTGTCCGGTGATTCCCCCTCCGGTCACGTTCAGATTCAGATCATACTTGTCTTGAACGTTCAGGAGAGAAAGAGGACGAACCGCCTCTTCGATGATTGCTTTGCGGTTTTGAAGATAATCTTTGATATCTTTGTGGTTTACGGTGATTTTACCGGAACCTTCTTTGATTTTTGCGCGGGCAACGGAGGTTTTTCTTCTTCCTACAGCCCAGATTTCTTTAGCGGGTGCCATTCAGGTCTCCTTAGATTTCCAGTTTCACAGGCTTTTGTGCCTGGAGGTTGTGTTCAGCACCCGAGAAAATTTTGCAATGGGTGAGCATCTTATCTCCGAGTTTGCTCTTTGGAAGCATTCCTTTCACGGCCTCGTAGATCACCTTTTCAGGTTGTTTTGCGATTAAGTCTTTGAAAACGGTTTCAGTCATCCCACCCGGATAACGAGAGTGATGATAATACATTTTCTGTGTTTCTTTGTTACCGGTCACTTTCACTTTGGAAGCGTTGATAACGATGATATTGTCTCCGCAATCTTGGTTCGGAGTAAAAGTTGCTTTGTGTTTTCCGCGAAGTCTTGCGGCGATCCCGGAAGCGAGTCTTCCCAGGGTTTTTCCTTCCGCGTCTACTACGAACCAGCCTTTAACGGCATTTTCTTTCGTAAGAGAAGGAGTTTTATGCGCTTTTGATAGTACTGACATGAAAAATCGTCCTGTAGGTGCCAGAGTTTCGCTTTGACCCCCAAAGTCAAGAAAAAAGAGCCGAAGTACACGGTTTGGGCGATTCGCTCGCAAATTCTCTCCGTTTTCGAGGCGAGCGAACGCGCTTTTCGCTCCAATCCCTCACCGAACCGATCCATCGTAAAAAATGCGAATCAAATTTTCGTTTTTCGGTTCGGGGATTTCCGCTGCAATCGCTATCGCAGGGAATTTTGTGAATCGAAGTCGGAGCTACAAAGAAGGAAGTGGACGGAACCCCATCCGAACAGGGCGCCCTGTTTTCTCCGCAAAATTTCATTCAGGCCCGGATTCACGAAATGTGGGAACTCCTTCGAAGACGATGCAACTTTTAGGAACGCGGGAACTCTTTCGTTTTCATTTCGAAAATGTAGGAACTCAAACGATTTTAAAAACGAACACGACCGAATTCCGACTCTGAAAAGAATCTCCGCGCCAGAGATCGAAGCAACGCGAAGCGGCTCCCCGCCTGAGCGGGAGCCGAGCGGCAGCGAGTTGCGGAAGAGCTCGGTCCATCCGATTGCAAATCGGATGGAGGCGCCGTATGAGTTCCTACAACCCAATCGATTACTTACAATCGGCCTTCAGCATCGTCGAAATCGTAAGTTCCACTTCCGGCCAAAGTTTGGAAACTCCGTCCTTTCCCTTGTGCAGATCCAGGCAAACTTTGTTGAGTGCCTCGACCGCGCCGAGGGCTTTCCAAGTTGCAAGATCCAACTTCGCGTTCGCACTGAGATGTGCCCCTCCGTGTAGGCTGAATGTTACATCCAACTTTTTGGAAACCCCGTTGAATTTGAGTTCGATCGCGCCCTTCCCCGATGTTTTGTCGGAATTCAATTCTACGGCTACGACCTTTCCTTCGATTTTCCCGTTTTGTTTCAGCGGATAGAAGAATGCGGATTTGATCTTCGCGTCACGGTCGTTGTTCCCCGAGTTGATCGTGTTCGGATCGATGATGAACTTGATTCCTTTCAAGACTTTATCGACGGAAGTTCCGGACGGAGTTCCGGCCACTTCGATCTTGTCGAAGGAACCGCCGACGCCCGTCTTCTCCGTATACTTAAACGCCTTCCAGCCGAACTTCGTACTCGCGTGATCATACGAATAATTGCAACTTTGGTTTTTGGTCGGAGCTTCGGAAAATCCGGCGACAAATGGGAGTAGGATCAAACAATAGAATAGAATGATTCGTTTCATAGTCTTTCAGACTGACCTGAAATCGAATAAAGTCAAGGTTTTTGAAGGAAATTTCCATTTTGAAAGAATCTGAAATCATCCGCGTTCTTTATCCGCCCGGCAGCGTTCAGACTGACGACTGTTATCTGGACGACGAAGGTCGGATCTTCACAACAGATACGATCTGCGAAGGAACTCATTTTAGAACCGAATGGAGCGGTCCGAAAGAAATCGCCCGAAAACTCGTGGAAGTGAACGTCTCCGATATCGCCGCAGGTGGTGGAGTTCCTACAAAAGCATTTTTGAATTTAGGGCTCAGCGCAAAGGCCTCCAAAGAAGAATGGATTCTTCCGTTTTCATCGGCCTTGCAGGAAACACTTTCCTCTTACGGAATCGAGTTGTGCGGAGGAGATACGTATCGTTCTTCTTCTTTGAATCTGACTTTGACTTTGATCGGAGTTACGACCACTCCTTGGAAACGTTCGGGCGGTAAGAAGGAAGACTTTTTGTATCTCACCGGTTCGGTCGGACTTTCTCAATTGGGATATAAGATTCTCAATGAACGTTTGGATGTGCCGGAACCTCTTCGCACTCTCGCCTTAGAAAGACATTTGACTCCGAAAGCTCGTTTGAACGCGGCTCGCGAACTTTCCCGACAATTCACCGTTTCCTGTTGTATGGATTTGACCGACGGTCTTCTACAGGATCTCCCGAAACTCGCTTCGTCGTCGGAACTCGGTCTGAAAATCGATCTGGATTCGGTTCCTATTCCCACAAACGCAAACGCATTTTTAAGTTTGAACGAATCGCTCGGCTCCGGGGAAGAATTGGAACTTTTATTTTTGAGTCCGCAGAAACTTCCTTCTACGTTAGGCGGAATCGCTCTTACGCAAATCGGAAGAGCGACGGGAGAATGGAAAGGCGTGAAATACTTTCAGAACGAAACCGAGCGCACGTTCGAGTATCCCGGTTTCGAACATTTTTGAAGAATTAGAGATACAATCCGAATCCGAAAATTCCGATTTGATTCTTCAGCGGCTCCGCCGCGTCGTCCTTTCCGATTCGTATATTTGCGTGCGAATATTCTCCCTCTAAAAAGATATATCCTCCGCCGAAATTAATCCGAAACCCGAGTTTCGCATATCCTCGATACGAATAGCATCGCCCCGCGCAGCTTCCGGCTCCGACTCCTAAGGCAAGATACGGATCGAACGTCTTACGCGGTCTTGCATGAAACGTCGGGCCTATATCGAAGTAGGTTATGCTGTCTTGAATTTTAGCGGAAGAAGTCGCCGGAGATGCGATCGTATATAAGAGATAAGCGGTCGACATCGATGAACTCGACGAGGAAGTCGCCGCGCTCTGAAGCAGCAGAAGCGGTAAAAGCTGCTCGATCGGGTCCACCTTCGCTTTCAAATCAAAGACGGAATTGGACATACCGAAATGCAGACCGAAATAGTTCGGCAGATATTCGGCGTAAAATCTCCCGTGATAAGTCGGCCCGGAATACGATTCCTTGGAAGTGCTCGACGAGAGCAACGCGGGCAACAATAGATTGGAAGTGCCGGAAGAAGTCGTCGAAGGGCTCGTTATCAAATACGGCAGCAGGGCCATGGAATTTCCTTCCGAAGGCATCGAATACGTCGCCTTCCCCGCTCCGAATCCGTATTGAATAGACCAATTGCTGTTTTCGTAGTTTCCGCTTACTCTGTCGTTTGCGCCATTTGGCTGATTCTCGGTCGCGAAGATCTCCATTCCGACAAGAACCATCGTTAAACAAAAAACGATTCTGATTTGTTTCATGTTTTCCTACTTTGTATTTTTGGAATACATTAGAAAAACAATATATTCGTTTCAACGATTATCGAAGTTTCAATTTATAATTCAGTAAAAAAAGAAACTGCAATATTCTAAAAAACCGCGAACTTCTTCTTCCGCAATGACCGTGTTTGGCGATCAACGGGATATATCTTGTTGCTCCCTGCTCTACGCGGCGCAACCGATTCGGGTTTCCGCAGGGATCTCCCGTTCCATCATCCAACCCGAGAAGAGTCACGTTATTTGCCGTTCCGGCCGCGCCGTTTCCGCAAGAACTTAGGAACGGTTTTCCTGTTGGACCCAGGAAATCAGATTCCAGATCAAAGGCGCTCCGTGCAGATACAAACCGGGAAGCCAGATCGGAACGAATAAAAAATCCGGCCGGTTATAGACGAACAGTCCCGCGTTGGAAATGATCGCTTCGGCGCTCGTTCCTCCGATCGCAAGAAGAATCGAAAAGAACGTCAAAGACTTTGCTTCCATCGAAAAGATCATTCGAAAGAGCCAGGCGCCGACGTAGATCGCCGCGAGCGTAAACGGACTTCCCGCAAAGATTCCGCTGGCAAGATACGCCGCGACAAACCAGATAAGACTTAAGACGAAATCACGGACATCGAAGGCTTCCGCTTCTTTCCTAAAAAAGGAAGCTCCGAGATACATTAATAAAGTTGCAAGTACGAATTGAGGAGCCACCCACCAAGCCTGACCGAACACTCCGAAATGGAAGTATCTCAACACGTCGAATTGCACATGGATTTGGTCGCAAAGAGCGAGACCGATCCCGCCTAAGAAAACTAACGCGATTAGTTTTTTGGGATTCTCCCGAACCGAAGAGAAAACTGGATTCATACGATTCTCCTTAAAAAAGAATTTCTTTTAAAATGAAAATCCGAATCCGAAACACCGGACGTCCCGCTTCTGTATGGAATCCGGGGAAATTCTTCCCTTCGGAGCCGTTCAACCGGCGTTTTGCGGAACGATCCTAAAACGAAGTCATCGTAACAAAGACCGCAAATCCTTCCAAACAATTTTTCTTGCAGGATCGAATCCAAAGGATTGAATTGTTCCATTCGAGTAGTGAGGAAAGATACAAAGATGAAAATACTCAAGTGGGTCCTGGGGATTTTAGGAACGTTCGCCCTTTTTCTAGTCGTCACGTTTTACGCGGAAACGCCGAAATACGAATACAAAACGGCTTCTCTGCATTCCGACTTCGACGCTTATTACAAAGAAAAGCTCAAAATCAGTCAGGAGAAAAAAGCGCGACCGAATAATGAAGAAAAGCTGGTTCGTTATTCTCCCGGCAAAACGGAATACGCCATTCTTTATATACACGGCTTCGGAGCTTCCCGTGCGGAAGGAGAAGAAGTCACGGACCAACTTGCAAAGGATTTAAAAGCGAATCTTTACTACGTTCGTCTCCCGGGACACGGAACCAATTTGGAAGATCACAGAGACGCTACGTTTCAAGAGATTCTTCAGGATTCCGAAACGGCCCTTTTGGAAACGGAAAAACTCGGAAACAAAACGATTCTAATCGGAACGAGCATGGGCGGTCTGATCTCCACCTATTTGGCAGCGAAGTATCCGGAACGGGTTCAAGCTTTGATCTTAGGCTCTCCCTTTTACGATTTCACGAGCGCCCTCGGAGGAATCTATCAATTCTCTTGGGGAAAGGATTTCGCACATCTCGTAATGGGAAAGATACGCAAATCTACGGAAGAACAGAAACGCGATCCTGCAAGCGCATTCTGGTATAGGGATCAATATCTCGCGGCGGTTCAAAATCTTTCGGATCTACGCGAATACATTTTAGGAACCGATCCGTTCTCCAAGATTTCTTCTCCCGTTCTTTTATTTTATTATTATAAGAATGATAAGGAACAGGACGCTTCCGCTTCCGTTCAATCGATGTTAAACGCATTCAAAAAAGTGAATGAGAACGGAAAGGCGAGTCCGTTGAATAAGGCGGTAAAAATCGAACTCGGAAATCACGTATTGTTTTCCAAGTATATGAAAAGCGATAAGGAACTGATTCTAAAGGAAGAAAAGGAATTCCTGAAAAAGGTGTTCGAAACTAAAAAATAATCTTCTCCCGAATATCCGGTCCGTATAGCTTCGAACCGAATCATCCGTAAACCTCCTTACAGAAAAAGAGGTTTACGGCCTACCGATTACTTCTTCTTTTTCTTTTTAGCCGCGGTCTTTTTCTTCGCGACCTTCTTCTTAGCTTTCGGCTTAGCCTTCACCTTTGTTTTTGGTTTGGCTTTTTTTGCGGAAGCCTTCTTAGCCTTGGCTTTGGCCTTCTTTTTCGGCGCGGCCTTTTTCTTTTTAGCGGGAGCCTTCTTCTTAGCCGTTTTTACAACCGCTTTTTTCGGAGCGGGAGAAACTTCCTGATTCAACAAGGCGAGATCGTAAGCGCTTTCGCCTAAAGAAGGCCAGTCTTCCTGGAATTCCACGGGAACCTGAAGCCAATCCTTCATCGCTCGGTCGTTTCCGGACGGATCGAAAAGTTTTGCGCCCGGATAACGGGAAATAATCTCGGCGATTTTTTCCGCTCCGAGTTTCAAAACGAGTTCGCCTTGAAAAAAGGTAACAAAGGGTTTTCCATCTAGATTCAAAGAATTTAATCCGAACCATTTTCCGGAGGTTACGTCTTTGTGCTTGGTTTGAAAATTATCTGCAAAGGTTTCAAAAAGAAATAGTGACATGCGCCAAGGAGATCCCTTTTCAAAGAGTTTTCAAGAAATAAATCTTTTCCTCAATCGATCCAAAGGTTGACGATGCTTGCTCCGTGAATCCGGGGAAAGGTCTTAGCGGTCGATCGTTTCACCCAAATGGTCTCTCCGTCCGAACCTAAGTCCCAAAGAGAACCTCTGAGGAACACATTGATCCCGTGAGTCGCGCCCGACTTCGACATTCTTCCTCCAAGCGCGTATTTCAACCAGGCCTCCCCTTCCGTGATCCGATCGACGTCCCGAGTCAAAACGTCCTTAGGATTGGAAGCTCCGTTATAACCCTTCCAAACCGCGGTCATAGCGTTATCCGGAGCGACATACGAAGGAACCAATACGAAATCTACATTCTGTTTTTTGAATGTATCATATACTTCCGGAAACCAGGAATCCGCACAGACCAGTACTCCGATTTTTCCCGCCGGAACGGACAGAACCTTGAGTTCGTCAATCGACGTCGCTTCCACGAAGGTTTTTTCGTCCTCGATCGGATAAATCTTCAAGGGAGAATTCTCCGCAACTTTACCGTCACTCGCAAATACGAATGACCCGTTTTTTAAAGCCCCGTTTCCGATTTGCAAGACTCCGTCTACGACCGAAGGTTCGGGAAGAAGGATCGATCCGGCCACGATTGTGATCTTATATTTGCGTGCCAATTCGGAAAACGTGCGCGTATAAATCGAAGCCATCTTCTCCGACTTCATCCGAAACAAAGCGTCCCGTACGGAGTCCTTTCCTTTTGCCTTGAGCAAGTTCCAAACGAACGAATATACGTTGCTCAGAACAAGAGTCTGCATCGCCTCTTCGATTTTCGTAGCGGAGATCACGGATTCTTTTTCCTCCGTAACCACTAACCAAGTTCCCAAATATTCCGGAAAAACGACGATCGTTTTGGAATTTATAAAACCTCTTTTCTGCGCTGTTTCGATATAGGATTCGATTTTGTTTCGGAAATTTTCCTCTTCGGAATAATCGATCGGAGTCATCCAGGGTTGAACGCCCAAAAGATTTCCTTTGTTCGTATCCTTGCCGAAGCTTTCGACCCGTTCTAAACGAAGATCGGGTTTTCTCATCGAATGGGAACGGCCCGTAAACGACCAAACGAAATGGCCGCACACTATAGAAACGATTGCGGCAAAAATAAGAGCGTATTTTTTCATAGGATTCACCGGAGACTTTTCTGTCATCGGTCTCGATTTCTCTCAACTCTATTTTACGGGAAAAGGAAGGATAAAATTGGTCATCTATTCTAAATACATTCTAATTTATAAATATTCAAAATTATTAAATTTTACGGGAACTTTCAATTCGATCGGAAATGGATTCGAAATGCGAAGGGAATCAAATTCTAAGGCAAGGGATGCCGAGGGATTTTACTCCCTCGACGAAACCGGACTCATTTTAATTTAAGTTGAGTTTTGTAACTATGAGAATCGGATACTTTTTCGTTTCCTACGTATCCGGAAATCTCCACGGTTTCTTCGATCGTCATAATCGCCTTATCCATATCGTCCGCGTTTTCGATTGTGGTTTTCGAGCCGGTAGTCGTAAACGTGACTTCAAACTTAGGATACAGATAACCGTTCACTTTATAAGAACTGGAACTGATCGTCATCGAGCTGTTCCCGGTCGTTTTGAGCAAGCTTTGAGTCGAAGCAGGATCAACGGTAACGGTCATCGTTCCGTTTTGTTCAAGTTCTCCTTCTAAAAGCATCTGCGAAGAATTACCGGCGGACTCCACGTTCGGCGCCATCAAAGAACAAGCGGTATAGGTGATTTTGACACCGGTGAATTGAGCGTTGATAGAAGCGCCGTTCATTGCCTGCGTAAGATCTCCGGCGAGGGTCATGTTTCCGCCTCTTGGACAGTTTTGCGACTGACTGATCAAGGCGAAGGGAGAAACGCTTCCGTTCGAATAATTTCCGCCTCCTCCTCCGTTATTGCTGCGCGCCATCAACGAAGCATACAAACCGGAAATACCGGGGTTTTGGTTTTGTAAAGCCAACAGCAGAATCGCGTTATTCTGCGAATCGTCTTTCTTCTTCTCTCCGCAATTGGAAATAAACAACAAAAGAGTAAGCGATAGAATCAGTTTCGTTAGTTTCATACTTGGATCCTCCTAAGGAACGATCTAAATATGGAAGTCTCAGCAAGATTCTGAGACAGAAATCCGAAAAAAAATGAGGGAATATTCCTTCTTAATTTGGAAATAAAATTTTTCGAAGCGAAAGAATGGGAGAAACTATTAAGCGAAATCGAGCGGAACACTGTTTCAAAGAAGAAGAAGTTCAAACCCGCCGATCCGGTTCTCGTAAAAAGAATCGGTCGACGGGTCGAAGTTCGAATTACTTCATCTTAAACGTAGTTTTATAGGTATAAGTGGTATCGATCGTCTTATCACCGATCGTACCCGTAACGCGAGTCGTTTCGTCTACGGTCACGGTCGCTTTATCCAAATCGTTCGCGTTCTCGATCGTAAGTTTGGAATTGTTCGAAGAAAACGTAAGATCGAACTTAGGATAAAGATAACCGTTCACAGTATAATTACTGGAAGAAAGATTATAACTTCCGCTCTGCGTAACTTTCACCAAAGTCGCCGTATTTGCGGGATCCATGGTCTGAGAGATTGTTCCCGACTGTACAACTTCTCCGTTCAGAACAAGCAACGAAGAATCTTGACTGGACCCGTCGATACGAGGAGCAAGAAAAGAACAGGCCGCATAGGTATGTTTGATTGCGGTCAGAGTAGCGGTAAAGACGCCTCCCGCCATACCCATAGTTATATCTCCGTTAGCCGTATCGCTTCCTCCTCTAGGACAAGGATACGTACCACTGTACGCTTGAAAGGGGGAAACGTTTCCTTTGGAATACGCTCCCGGACCACCGCCTCCTCCGCCGTTTTGTTTGGCTAAGATCGCATACACACCGGAAATTCCCTGATCCTTAGGCATCAACGCCAAAAGAAGAGCGGCTTGCTCATTCGAATCGTCTCCTCCTTTGCCTCCGCATTGGATCACGAGCAAGACGGTGGTCAGCGTAAAGAATATTTTTTGAAACATTGGTTTGAGTCCTCCTGATGGATTCTAATCAAGCCAACGATTCAAAAAAAAAATTGTGCCACGCCGTATTTAAAAACGAATCGTGATTCCTCCCGATACTTCCTTATGTTGGAAGGAAACGTTGAAGGAAGGAATAACGTTCCCGAATTCGTGACGGTATCCTAAGAACGCATCGAGAATTAAAACGAAAACGAACGCTGAAACATACATTTGTCTTTCTTGAAAATAACGGTCCCGCTCCATCATCGTTCCATCCGAAACGACGACTTTCTGAGAATTAGAATACGTAGAATTCAAAAAGGCTACGCTGGTTAGATTACTATCCCTCAGCAGAAAGGCAAGTAGCATCTGAGGAGAAGGAGGAAGATCCGCCTCCGAACCGGGAGTCGGCGCTTTTAGATATACGTAACTTTTATAAGCGAGAAAGAGTTCCGCCGCCATAAAAAAGAAACCGACCCCTTTCCAAGAATACGAATCGGAACGAACCAAACGAGACCAACCGGGAATCAAACCTTCCGCAACGACGGCAACCTTCGATTTTTGTTTGGGTCCGGACGAACGTACCGATTCTTCGTTTGGATTCGGTAAAAGCGGTTTTACAAGTTCGTCTTTTTCTTTCGGATTTTTGTTTTCCGTTTTTTGGAAAGAATTTTTTGACTTGTCTTGATTCGAAACGACGGACGAGCTCTTCTCCGGAATCGAATCCGAAAAATGGACCTTCTGCACTTCTTGCAGGGAGAATCGTTCGATCTTCCCGTTCTTATAACGAACTTCAAATCCCGAAGAGATAATCTTTACGTTCACATTCTCGATCTTTCTGCCGTTTTTAAGCAAAATGGACTTCGCGCTCAACGTAAAAATAGGAACCAAAAACGGGATTAAGATCAGAAAAAAAATCAGGAATCGATTCAACATTTTATTTTTTTCCGATTTCGTTGGCACTTTTCAAAAGGTCAACTCGTTAATAAAAATAGATGAGCCGAAGTTTCGAAGAGCAAACTTTTGATTTCGACGGATTGTATTCGAGAAATTACGAAAAAATTTATCGATTCCTTTTAAGCAAAGGAGCATCCGTTGAAGAGGCCGAAGAAGTTTGCCAGGAAACGTTTATCAAGGTACTGCGTCATTGGGGGAATTACGATCCCGAAAAAGGGAATGAAACTTCTTGGATCATAACGATCGCGAAGAATCAGTTCTTGGACTTGGTTAAAAAGAAGAATACGGTTCAAAATAAGGAAATCGATAACTCGCAGTCGTATCTGGAAGCGGTCGCAACGGCGAAAAAAAAATCGGAAGAAGAAGACGAACAATTGGATCTTCTTCGAAAAGAGGTCGAACAATTGCCGGAATTGGAAAGGAAAATCATTCGATTCCGGTTTATGCAGAAATGCACGATCCAGGAAACGGCAAACTCATTGGGAATTTCGGTGCGTACGGTAAATCGCAAGACGTACGCATCGTTACAAGTATTAAGAATGAAACTGCAACGCGCAGATTTCGCTTTTGAAGGTGATTAGGAGAAGCAGAATGTCAACGAATCAAAATCAAAGCCGAAGAACCCAAATGCAGCGCGCGTTGGCGAACGAAATGACAAGAACGGAGCTCTTGGAATTTTTAAATGATCCCCGATCCAAAAAAGAATTCTTCGAGCTGATGAAATTAAAAAACAAAATCGGATCGCTCGAACCGAGCCTTAAAAAAGAGGAGAACGTTTCCGTTATCGGGCCTTCTCGATTTTCCATATATTCTAAAAATGGAATGTTATCCGCAGCGTGTTTGTTTCTGCTCGGAATTCTCGGGTTCTACTTTCTCTTTTTCTTCCGGGGAGAAACCCGCTTTGAAACAGTAAAATCCGTAACAAGCGGCTCCTGCGAGTTGAAAAACGAAAAACGTTCCCTTCTTATCAAATCCGGAAAAGAATCCTTATGCGACTACAAGATCGAGGGAGAATTGGGTTTGGTCGTCCGTCTCCTTCCCGATTCGGAATTCGAAATTTTCTCGGAAGAACCGGGAATCAATCTGGAATTAAATTCAGGAATCGTAATATTTACGACCTATAAGAAAAATCCTTCCTTAAAAGTGACGGCTCGGGTTCATTCCTTGTATTCCGAATTGTTGGGAACGACGCTCGTATTGACCGCAAAACGCAAGCAGGAAAAGGACAGAATTCTCGTTCTGGAAGGCGCGGTTCGAGTTCGCGGAATCGAGAAGGAACTCAAAATCACCGCGGATATCTACGCCGAATATTCAGCCTTTGAAAAAGAAAAAACCGGATCTTCTCCAGAGCCCCGAATCCAAGTCGAAAAAATTCATTCGATCGAACTCGATCAATACAGAAAACTTTCGGAAGATTCCCGGAAAACGGTGAACGGAGCGGAGACGAATCATAGCCGCGAAACGATGGATTTGATTCAGAAAGAATTCTCCGTTGAAAATCCGTCGTCCGAACCCGTATATAAAATCACCTTGAAGGACAAAAAGACGTATTTAGGCACTTTGGAAGAACGGGAAAAAACTTATGTTCTTACCGACTCGAAAGGAAACGTAAAGAGAATCGACAAAACCGAGGTTTTGGAGTTGGAACTGTTTCATGAATGAGGCGTCCTGTGGTGCCATATTATATTCTGATCTTCACTGGCTTATAAAGTAAGAAGCTTTTAATTTTAACATCGATTATTCTATTCGCATCTTTTAACGGGATCGTTTACGGAGATCGGGTATGAATATTACGGAAAATCAACTCAAGAGTTTAAGCGCTTCGTTCGACATCATCAACTTGGATCGAATTAAATTCGCTGAATTGTTTTTCCTGTATCTCAAAGAGAACAGTCCGAAATACGAGGATATCTTCAACAGACTTCAAATCGAAGAGGTTCGATCCTTTATGAACTCTGCGAGAAATATCATTCTTTCCAGTTCCCAGCAGATACAATTCGAAAAGGCGATTCATTCTTTCGGAATGGAATGTCTAAAAATCTGCAACCGAGCGGAAGAACTTCCTCTTTTGGAAAAAGCCTGGATCTTTGCGCTCGAGGAATGGCTCGGGCCTTGGTATACGCACGAGGTAGAAGACAGTTGGGAAGAAGTTTTTAAGGCGATCTACGTCGCTTCGGCGGAAACTCTCCAGTGGAGCTGAGTGAAACGTTTACCGCGGCAAAACTTTAAAATATTATAATTTTCTACTGATGATCGGAATACTGATCGGAGGATTGGTCGCCTTGCATACAAAGGTGGAAAGTCCCGTGGAGATCAAGGATACGAAGAAGATCTGATCCGCGCATTCGTCCACCGCGTCCTTCTGATACATTTTCTTTTCATCGATCCCGATACCGTCCGGAATCAAGACGGTGAGCGTCAATCCGGCTGCAGCGTTCGAACGCATCGGTTCCGGTTCGGTCAAAGCCATAAGATAAACGATTCGACTTAAGAGAAGTCGATCATTGATGATTTCTTTCGCCTCCGCTCCGGTGACAAGACTCGGATTCACGTTCAAATAGGCGCAGTTGAACGTTAGAAACAAAACGAACCATAAAAGCCGATCGATCCGAATACGAACCATCATAACCGCAGCCCCGCGGATAAAATCGATATCCGCTCTTTTAGTTTCTTTCCTAAAAAGGCAAAGTCAAACGATTTTCGGATCGGCCGATTCGTCGAACTCGGATTAGTATTTCGGCCAGTCGATCGCGTCGTCTTTGAAGAGCGGACTGAACCCGAAAAAGATCAGTTCGTTTTCTTCGAACTGAAAAATCGCGTTGAGTTTATCGGAGAACGCGGTCACTCCGTGAACATGATCCTCGTCGTCGTGGTCATGATCGTGACCTTCGTGATCGTGTTCCTCGTCGTCCTCTTCGAAATCGTCGATCCCGTTTTTGCTCAGGAGTTCGCGAATGGTTTCGATCGATTCTCCGATGATCGGTTTTCCGAATAAGCGGATGGAAGGATTGGAAATCGTGATCGAATACAAACGATCGCCTTCGTCCTTATCGAACTCGTATTCCGATTCCTGAGAAAAATATTCGAATCCGGTCGAGAGAGAACCTTCGTAATCATAGTCGTAGATTTCGTCGGGTTCTCCCAACTTCGACGTTACGTCTTCCTTGGACATTCCAAAATAAAGACCGTTTAATCCTTTGCCGATTTCGATGTTCACGATTCCTCCCGCGAGTTTAATACTCTTTTCGAATTTTCGAATATACGATTAAAAACACAGGCTCTTTGAGAGGCAGAAGGCTGACAACCTCTTAAAACAAAGAGTCTTCGGTAAGTTTGAGTTTTTTCCTCAAATCCCGGAATTCATTCTTGTTTCGATT
This sequence comes from Leptospira yasudae, assembly GCF_003545925.1. Taxonomy (NCBI): domain Bacteria; kingdom Pseudomonadati; phylum Spirochaetota; class Leptospiria; order Leptospirales; family Leptospiraceae; genus Leptospira; species Leptospira yasudae. Next base: position 157,702 of record NZ_QHCU01000001.1, read on the forward strand.
CCAGTAATCGCTCTGGATGCTCGCGTCCAACACCGCATAGGTGGTCATCAGATGTCCGTTGAAGTCCAAAAAGGTTTCCTCCCATGCGAGAATTTTAAACGGAAATGAAGAATCCGTTCTGATCTTCAGAGTTCTTTCCTCTTCCGGATACCAGATCGTATAGATAAAATCGTTTTCCAGTTTCTGCTTCGTAACGACCGCTTTGAGAGGTTTTAATTCCTTATGATTGAGTCGTACGTGAAAGAATCCCGGTATCAATGCGACTTCTCCGGTAGGCACGGACTCCGGGTCCAAACGGATTCGGTTCCAGAGTTCGTCTTCGAGAATTTCGGTTTTTAAAAAGAACTTCGTATCTCCTTCCGTTTCGAAATAAGAATACGATTCGATTCTGAATTGATCCTTATCTAGATTCAATTGTGTGAATACGTTTCCGCACCATTCCTGAGAAGACATGGACTCTTTCAACGAATGCGGATATTTTTCGGCTTCCAACGGCGTAAAGACGGAAAGAGTCATCGAATACGCGTAGATTCCCGTCACGAAATTCTTTACAAAGTTGAGCTTTAACACTTTAGCGCGATCGTTTTCGGCAAGTTCGGGTTGATCGAGTTTGACTTGTTTCGTTCTGGAGAAGTCTTCCGTGACGAATACGAGAATCGCCTTACCCGTATGATTTTCCCCGTAACGAACCTGGCTCAAATTGTAAGAGGAGATTTCCGCGGTTCCGGATTCCCAATACGAGCGGAAGCGCTCCCGCGCATCGCCAGTAGTAGCGATTGCAGACGGTGGAACGGATTCTTTACAATAGGGTAAGAATCCGAAAAGAATCAGGATGAGCGCGAGTCGGTTCATGGATCTTTGAGCTTATCGCAAAGGAAGAACTCTTCAAGAACTTTCGTTTGTCTTTAGAGATTTGTCGGAGGTACGACGGATATCGCACTCGGGATTTTAGTTTACAAAAGTTGAATTTTCTGTTAATGGAAAGTTCGGCGATGGTGCCCACGAGCCCGCCTCCACCTCCCGAACTCGGGCGGGGGCTTTCTTGTATTACGGAAAGTTCGTCGGAACTACGACAAAACCCCGCGCCAGCGATCGGAGCGATGCGAAGCAGCCGCCTTGCGGCCGAAGCGAATGCGGAGTCGCGGAAGAGCGCGGTCCTTTTCATCGGAGATGAAAAGGAGGCGCCCCGTTTTTGAAAAAGAATCAATAGCTCAGATATTGCAAAGCGCCGATCGCGAGAAGATTGCCCGGAACGAGCAAAAACCAACCGAGAGCGACCATAAAGAAACAAACCACAACGACGACGGTTACTCCTAAGCTATACGGTGCGGCGTGATTGCGGGAAATTTCCCCTTCGTCGCTGCTCATAAAGGTCGCGATTCCGATCCGTAGATAGTAATAGAGCGCGAGCGCGGAGTTGGTCACTCCCCCGATCAAAAGAATGCGGTTCATCAGATGATCCGACTCCGCGAGCTTTTGAAAGAGAAACAGCTTCGCCCAAAATCCTCCGAACGGGGGAACTCCCGCCAAGGACATAAAGAAGATGTTGATTGCGATCGCTGTGAAAGGTTTCACTCCCGATAAGGATTGAACGGAAAAGAAGGTTACTTGTCTGGTTCCTTCTTCCAAATACGCGAGAATTGCGAACGCTCCCAAACTCATAAACGAATACACGATGAGATAAAAGAGAACTTCTTCCTTGATTCCCGCTGAAATTCCCGCCACGACGTAACCCGCGTGTGCGATCGAAGAATACGCGAGCATTCGCTTTAAATTTTCCTGTTTTAATGCGAGCAGGTTTCCGTAGACCATCGACAACAACGCAAGAATTCCCGGCAGCCAAGCCCAGGTGCTGTCTTCCAAAGGCAAAGGAAGTTTCGTATAAAGCACGAGAAGAAGTCCGATCGACGCTGCCTTTGCGGCGGTGGACATATAACCCGTTACCGGAGTCAACGCTCCTTCGTATGCGTCCGGGGTCCACGCATGATATGGAAATAGCGCGATCTTAAACGCGACTCCCGTAATGAACAAAACGAGTCCGATTTTTGCGAAGTTTCCTTGATAGCCCGCGATCAGCAGCGGTTTTAACGCCGCCGTGATATTCGTAGAACCGCTTCCTCCGAAAAGAAACGCGATTCCCATTAACATAAACCCGGAAGAAAAGCTTCCGAGCAGAAAGTATTTCAACGTAGCTTCCAAAGAAAACAGATCGCTTCTCGCCATTCCGATCAGAATATATAAGCAAATGCTCATGAGTTCGAGCGCGACAAAGACGAGAATAAAGTCCTGTCCGCTCGTCATCAGCATCATCCCGCAGGTTGCGAACAGTAAGAGCGGATAAAACTCGGGAAATTCTATTTTATGATTCTTTAATATTCTCGGTACGACCGCCGCCGTTCCGATCGCCATCGAGATGTAGATCAGATTCAGCCAAAAGGACAACACCGAATTTTCGATCTGACCGCCGAAATAAACTCCGTTACCCGGAAAACGAAACGCGGTATAAAAGACGCTCCCTAACGCTATAAGAAGAATCAAACCGGACACGTATCGCACGATGAGGAATTCTTTCGTTTTAAAAATCACTGAAAGACAGATGAGAAAGACTCCGCCCGCAGCGAGAATCAACGCGGGAAGAATGGAAAATAGATCGAGGACGTTCGGGATTAGATTCATTTTTGAGCCTCCTCGTCCCCTGTCGGAGAAGTTTCCTTTCCCTTGCGGATCGATTTCGGCAGCGAGTATTTACTTTGAAAACCGTTCAGACGTTCCTCGTAATCGCCCGGTTCTTCGCCGAGAGAACGGTAGGAAACGTATTTTCTTGCGTTATCCACCGTCCTTCCGTTCAAATCCGTTTCTTTAAACGAACTCGCCGTACGATCCCGAATCGCTTTTGCGGACGCAGAATTTAACGCGACTTTAACCGATGGTTCCAATACTTTTAAAAACGGTTTCGGATAGATTCCGATCCAAAAGATCATGACGACCGTAGGAATCAGAATGATCCATTCTTTCAGACTGAGGTCGTGATGTTCGATCAGATTTTTGGTCGGTTCCCCGAAGATCATTCTTTTTGCGAACAACAAAAGATAACCGGCGGCGAACACGACTCCGGTGGCGGCTAACGCGCCGTATACGACGTTCGCTTTGATGCTTCCGAGTATGATTAAAAATTCTCCGATAAAGCTGTTCGTCCCGGGAACTCCCAAGGACGAAAATATCGCGATCGCAAAAAAGACCGAAAAGACGGGAAGGAGTTTGGATAAACCGCCGGCCTTCGCTATATCGTTATTGCCGATTCTTTCATGCAGCATTCCCAACATGAAGAATAGCATCCCCGCGGTGAATCCGTGGTTTAGCATCTGCAACATTCCACCGGCCATCCCTTCTTCCGTAAAACTCAAAATCCCGAGCATACAAAAACTCATGTGAGATAGGGAAGAGAACGCGACGACTCGTTTGGAATTTTCCTGGGCCATTGCGATCACGGCGCCGTAGATGATTCCCGCGATACAAAGTCCTCCGAGAAGTTCTCTGTATTCCAACATTTCTTCGGGGAACAACGGAATCGCAAGCCGAACGAATCCGTATAATCCGATCTTCAATAAGATTCCGGAAAGATCCACCGAACCGACCGTAGGCGCCTGCGAGTGAACGTCCGGCATCCAAGTATGAAGCGGAAACAAAGGCACTTTGATCGCGAACGCAAGGACGAACGCGAAAAACATAAACAAACGGATATTCTTCGGAATTTCGGGAAGAAGTCCCGTGGACAATTCTTCGATCACGATCGTTCCGGTTTTGAAATACAAGATTAGAATTCCTGCAAGCATCAAAACCGATCCGGTGAACGAGAAGATCAGATATTTGATCGCGGCCTTTACGCGCTGATCCTCTCCCCAGATTCCGACCATCAGAACCATCGGAGATACCATCGCTTCCCAGAAGATATAAAACAAAACGAGGTTCCCGGACAAGAACACTCCGTGAACGCTCATCTCCACGATCATTAGATAAACATAAAATTCGCGAATACGATTCGTGATGCTCGACCAAGTGGCGAGCGTGGAAAGAAAGAAAAGCAAGGAGGACATTCCGCAGAGTAGAAGACTGAATCCGTCGAGTCCGATATGATAATCGACCCTGAGATTTCCGGAAACTACGATTCCCCAGATGCGATCCACGAATTGAAGAGCGGAATTCGAAGGATCGTATTGGAAATACAAGCCTACGATGATCAAAAACGGAACGAGCGTAAACGATCCGGCGACGAGCCTCAGCCAATAGACGCTATTGGAAAAAAATAAGAACGGCACTCCGATCAACGGAAGAAATAAAAAAATACTCAATATATACGGCGGGAAATCCAAGTTACAGCCCCCTCAATAGAAAAAAGGAAAGAATGACCACGGTTCCGAATACGATCAGGATCGCGTAGTCCACGATGATTCCGGTCTGAACCCTTCGCAACACAAGAGAGATCGCGACCGCGATTCTTCCCGTACCGCGCAGCATCAGATCCAAGAAATTTCTTTCCACGTATCCCGCGAAAAACTTTCCGAGCAGGAGAATCGGTTCCACGATGAAGTTCTTATAAAACTCGTCGACGTAGTATCTCTGAGAAAGAATCCGTTTCACGCCCGTATGCGATTCTTCCGCTTCGGGTACGTTTTTTCCCGTTAAGAAGATCGTTCTTGCGATAAAGATTCCGGAGATCGCAACGGCTACCGATACGGCCACCAAGATCAACTCGATCGCGGCTCCGGTTTCGTGACCGTCTACGGAATGTTTGACGATCATCTCGGAAATTTCGGTTCCGCGGACAAAGACGGGAGCGAAGTAACGTGTAAGAGCGTCCACTCCTCCGAACAAAAAGTGAGGCACTTCCAAAAATCCCGCAACGACCGCGCCGATCGAAAGAATCATCAGAGGAATCGTCATTACGAGCGGAGACTCGTGCAAGTGGTCCGCCTTGTGGGAAGACACTCTAGATTCTCCGTAAAACGCGAGGTATGTCATGCGGAACATGTAAAACGCGGTTAAAAGCGCGGTAACAATTCCGAGTCCGTAAAAGAGAGTTCCATACGCATAACTTTTTTCTAATATTAGATCTTTGGAAAAGAATCCGCTGAACGGAGGAATTCCCGATATCGCGAGCGATCCGATCAAAAAGGTCAACCAAGTGATCTTCATCTGATTTTTGAGTCCGCCCATGTTTCGCAGATCCTGTTCGTGATGAAGCGCGTGGATCACGGAACCCGATCCCAAAAAGAGAAGCGCCTTAAAGAACGCGTGCGTCATCAAGTGAAAGAGCCCTGCGACGTAAGCGCCCGCTCCCATCGCGACGAACATATATCCGAGCTGCGATACGGTGGAATACGCCAATACCTTCTTGATGTCGTTTTGAAAGAGTCCGATCGTCGCGGCAAAAAAAGCGGTGATCGATCCGATGATTACGATCCAATGTCCTACTTGCGGCGCGGATAAAAAGATAGGATTGAGTCTTGCGATCAAAAAGATTCCCGCAGTCACCATCGTCGCCGCGTGAATCAAAGCGGAAACGGGAGTCGGTCCCGCCATCGCATCGGGAAGCCACACGTGCAAGGGAAGCTGCGCCGATTTTCCGATCGCTCCGATAAAAAAGCAGATCGCCGCCAATGGAATCACGTATCGAAAGGAAGGGATTTCCGGAATCGATTCCGCGATTTGCGTAAAGGAAACGCTACCCGTATACCAAAACACGAGCGCGATTCCGAGAAGCATTCCCAAGTCGCCGATTCGATTCGTGATAAACGCCTTCATGCCCGCGTTGGCAGCGGACTCTTTGTGATAGTCGAATCCGATCAAGAGATACGAACAAAGCCCCACTCCTTCCCATCCGAGAAAGAGAAGAATTAAGTTTTCTGCAAGTACCAGATTCAACATCGCGAAGATAAACAAATTCAAATAAGCGAAGTAACGCGCAAAACCGGGATCGTCCTTCATATATCCGATGCTGTAAAGATGGATGAGCGCCCCGATTCCGGTGATGATCAAAATCATATAAAGCGAGAGCTGATCGACTTGATACGCGAGAGATACGTTCAGTTCGCCCGTTTCGATCCAAGGCATTACGGTTACGATTTCGGGAATCGTGCGTTCCATCGGATGAAACAGAACAAAAGACAACAAAGCCAGCGCGAAGGATAAAAAGACGACGCCGGTCGAAATGATCCCCGTGAATCCTTTCAGCCATTTGCCGAAAAGACCGGAGATCAAAAATCCGATCAACGGAAGAGCGACTAACGCAGGGATAAGATTTGCAATTTCCATTCTTCCTATTCCTACCATTTCATCAGATTCATTTCGTCTACGTAGCTCGTCTTTTTGAGCCTATGAATCGCGATCACGATCGCAAGTCCGATCGCCGCTTCCGCGGCCGCGATCGCCATTACGAAAAAGACGACCACTTCTCCGTCGACCTGATGAAGCGCCTTCGAGAAAGTCACGAACACGAGGTTCACCGAGTTCAAGATCAACTCCACCGACATAAAGATCAAAACCGCGCTTCTTCTTACCATCACTCCCGCGACACCGATCGTAAAGATGATCATCGCAAGAATCAGAAAGTAGTGCATCGGAATTCCGGAAATCCAAAGACTCATAGGTTTCCTCCTTCCGCGTTCTTCCCTAAATTCTTTTTTCCGAGTACGACCGCGCCAAGCACAGCCGCGAGCAATAACAAGGAAATCAGTTCAAACGGAAGAAGGTATCGTAAAAACATGGCGCTTCCCACGACGGCGGTGTTTCCCGAAGTCGTAATCGCGATCGGGTTGGCGGTGTTTCCGCCTTGCGGGATCGGATAACTGTATTGTTGGTTGGTGTTCGCCCCGTAACCGATTCTTTGCGAAGTTTCGGAAGGAATTCCGTCCTGAACCGCAGTGACGAGCAAAACGCCCAAGAACAGTACCAATCCCAAATATAACAATTTCTTAATGGGTTTTTCGAAGATGAAGAGTTTCGTATCGTCTTCGCGCAGCGACAAAAGCATCAACACGAACACGACCAGCACCATGATCGCCCCCGCGTATACGAGAAGCTGCATCGTCGCGATGAAAATCGCGTTCATCACCGCATAGATCGCGGCGAGCGAGAAAAAACTCAATACGAGCAGAACCGCGGCGGTGATCGCGTTCGGATGAAAGATCACCCCCAAAGAGCTGAGTATCATCACCGCCGAAAACAGAAAGAATAGAAGCAGTTGAGGTTGATCCGTGTATGGCATATTCTTAGTTTTTTAAAATTGTATATAGATGCTTGCGATGACGATGTTCAAAATCGCCCAAGGAATGAGTTTTTTCCATCCCAGGCTCATGAGTTGATCGTATCGAAAACGCGGAAGGGTCCATCTCACCCACATAAACAAGAATGCGAAAAAGAGAACCTTACCCAAAAACAAAACCAGTCCGAGCGCGGGCTGAAGAACGTTTCCTTCCAGCAATCCGAAAGGCACCTGATACCCCCCGAAAAACAGAAGAGTCACCACGCAGCTCATGGTGATCATGTTCATGTATTCCGCGATAAAAAATAATGCGAACTTAAACGCTCCGTACTCCGTGTGAAACCCGACAACGAGTTCGGACTCGGCTTCCGCCAAGTCGAAAGGAAGACGGTTGGTTTCGGCGAACATCGCTACGACGAACAGACAAAACGCGATGAACCCCGGAAGTTTGAAGATATTCCAGAGTCCCGCCTGAGACGCGCTGATGTCGGAAAGTTTCAAAGAGCCGGTAAGAATCACGATGGCAACCACGCTCATTCCCAAGGGAAGTTCGTAGCTGATCATCTGTGCCGTGGAACGGATCGCGCCTAACAACGAATATTTGTTATTACTCGCCCAACCCGCGATGATGATCCCGTACACGGCAAGAGAAGAGATCGCGAATAAAAAGAGAATTCCCGTATCCGGGTTTGCGATCTGCAGATCCAAAAAGGTCAGGCCGGTTTTTTCCTGAAGCCAAGGAGGAAGAGGAATCTGCCCGCCCAAAGGAACCACGGACCAAGCCATGATCGCGCAAGTCATCGAGATCGCAGGCGCGATGAGATACATCACGCGATTGACCTGCATCGGAAACACTTCTTCTTTGGTTAAGAATTTAATACCGTCGGCGAGAGGTTGAAGAAGTCCCCAAATCCCCGCACGGTTCGGACCTTTTCTGTCCTGAATAAAACCGGCCACTCTTCTTTCCGCGAGCGTGTAATATGCGCAGGCGGTGATGAGAATGAAAAAGAAAAGTCCGCTTTTCAAAAGCCAAAATAAAACTTCATTCCAATTCATGGAGTTCTTTGTCCCCCCGCGGTTTCGCCGATTCTATCTTCTTTTCTTCTTTTCGGATGATCGGGAACGGGTTCCGGTTTTTCCTTCAATCTTGCATCGAACTCCGCGCGAAACTTCTGCAAAGCGGGACGAACCGCTCCCACACACGCGTCGGAAAGAGGACAAATCGTAGTTCCCCCTTCCATGTTTCTGGATAAGGAAAGAATCAAGTCGATGTCTTGGGTCGTTCCTTCTCCTTCGCGGATTTTATAAAGAATGTCGCGAACCCAATGAGTTCCTTCGCGGCAAGGCGTACATTGACCGCAGGATTCGTGAGCGTAGAATCTCGCGAACCGATATGTGGTCTCCACAATGTCCGTGCCTTCGGCAAGAACGATCACCGCACCCGAACCGAGCATGGTTTTGTGGGCCGCCATCGATTCGAAATCCATATTCGCGGTTTTACATTCTTCCGCTGTGAGAATCGGAACGGACGATCCGCCGGGAATGATCGCCTTGAGAGGTTTATCGTCTACGATTCCTCCGCAAAGATCATTCACAAGTTCTAATAAAGGAGTTCCTAATTCGATTTCGTAAACGCCGGGACGTTTTACGTGACCCGAAACGCTGAAGAGTCTCGTACCCGGAGATTTTTCGGTTCCGATCTTGGAATACCAATCCGCTCCCTTGTCGAGAATATGAGGAACCGCCGAAAACGTTTCCACGTTATTCACCACGGTCGGAGAACGATAAAGTCCCGACACCGCGGGGAAAGGAGGTTTCAATCTTGGATGACCTCTCCTGCCTTCGAGAGAATTGATGAGTGCGGTTTCTTCTCCGCAGATATAAGCGCCCGCGCCTTCGTATAAAATCAGATCGAAGTCGAATCCGCTTCCGAGAATATTCTGCCCGAGATACCCTTTCGCATAGGCTTCGTCGATCGCCTTCTGCATGGTTCTCGCGCCTTTTTGAAATTCTCCGCGGATGTAAAAGAATCCCTTGTTGGAACCGATCGCTTTGGCGCCGATGATCATTCCTTCGATGATCTGGTGCGGAAGGTTCTCGATCAGTTTACGATCTTTGAATGTTCCGGGTTCGCCTTCGTCGGCGTTGCAGATGATGTATTTCGGCTTCGGAATGTCTTTCGGAATGAAGGACCATTTGAGTCCGGTCGGAAATCCCGCGCCCCCTCTTCCTCTGAGTCCGGACTTTTTCACCTCGGTGATGATGTCGTCCGGTTTCATCTGAAGGGCTTTTTTCAAGCCGTCGTATCCGTGAACCGATTCGTAGAACTCGAGTTCGGCGGACTTAGGGTTGTCGATGTATTTCGTGAGAAGTTTCATTTCTGCCATAAGGAGTTCCTTTGTCAGTTCAGGCCGCTTAGAATCTGATCCACTTTTTCGGGTGTCAGCTGTTCGTAAAAATCGTCGTTGATCTGGACCATCGGCGCGTAACCGCAGGCTCCGAGACATTCCACTTCTTCCAAAGTGAATTTTTTATCGGGAGTCGTTTGTCCGAGATGAATTCCGAGTTTCTCGCAGAGATGTTTTTCGATCGTATCGTTCCCTTGCAGATAACAGCTCGAGGTTCCGCAGATTTGGATGTGATATTTGCCGACCGGTTTCTTATTGTAAAGAGTATAAAACGTCGCGACTCCGTAGACCTGCGCGAGAGAAATCGGATCTCCGAGACGCTCCGCGATGTAATTCATTCCTTCCTGGTCCACAAAACCGTGTTCTCTCTGTAAAATATACAAACAAGGGAGAATCAGGGAACGTTTGTCCGGGAATACTTCCAGCATCTTCCGGAATCTTTTTTCGGATTCTTCACTGAACTTATAGCTCATCAGCAGTCCAACTCCCCCGCGATCACGTTCAAAGAACTCATCGTCGCGACTGAATCCGCGAGAAGTCCTCCGCGGACCAATTCCGCAAACGATTGATAATACCAGAAACAAGGGCGTCTAACGTGAACTCTCCAGGGAGACTTTTCCCCTTCGGACACGATGTAAAATCCGAGTTCTCCGTTGGCCGCTTCGGTGGACATGTAGTGTTCTCCCGGAGGAACCTTCACACCGTGCATGATGATCTTGAAGTGATAGATCAATTCTTCCATGTTGTTGTAGACTTTGTTCTTTTCGGGAAGATAGGCGTGCGGCAGATCCGCGTGCCAAGCTCCGCTCGGAATTCCGTCCACGAGCTGTTCGATGATCCGGATCGACTGACGCATCTCCTCCATTCTCACCAAACTTCTGTGAAGAACGGAACCGTCCTCTCCGATCGGAACGTCGAAGTCCACCTTATCATACAGCATATACGGTTCGTCTTTACGGACGTCCCAATCCACTCCGGCGGCGCGGAGATTCGGGCCGCTGAATCCGTAGGCGATCGCGTTTTCCGCGGAGATTCCGCCGATTCCTTCGGTGCGCCCGAGAAAGATTTTATTTTTGAGAAGAAGACTGTTGAATTCTTCGATCGCGGGTTTTAATCCCTTGCAGATCAGCTTTACTTCCTTTTCGAACTCGGGATAAATATCCTTTTCGAGTCCGCCGATTCTGCAGAACGTCGTTGTCAATCTCGCGCCGGTGAGTTTTTCGATGACTTGATAGATGTTCTCTCTGTGATGAAAGAGGTGCAGCATTCCCGAGAACGCTCCGAGGTCCACTCCCAAAATTCCCGTGCAGATGATATGATCCATGATTCTCGAAAGTTCCGAGATGATCATTCTCACATACGTTACGCGGTCGGGGACTTCCACCTGCATCATCTTTTCCACGGCGAGAATCCATCCGATGTTGTTGAGCGGAGTGGAAACGTAGTTCATCCGGTCCGTGCAGACGAGGAACTGATTGTATGTATAACGTTCTCCTAATTTTTCGAAACAGCGGTGAACGTAACCGATGATGGATTCGGCTTCGACGATCCTTTCTCCGTCGAGCTGGATCACGTTCTGTAAAATTCCGTGCGTAGCGGGATGCGAAGGTCCGAGGTTTACGAGAAGATGTCCTTCGGGAAGATTGGCGAACTTCTTTCCGAAATGTTCGGCCGTTTTTTCATACATCATTCTACTTTCCTCCTTCCTTTGTGATGTCTTCGTTCACGTGGATATGAAGAAGGTCTTCGATGAGATAATCCTGTCCGAATCCTTCCAAGGGAAAATCCTTACGCAAAGGATGTCCTTGAAAGTTGTCCGGCATGAGAATCCGATCCAAACTCGGATGACCGATAAAGGAGATTCCGAAAAGATCGTAGACTTCCCGCTCGGGCCAGTTCGCGCCTTTGAACACGGAAGTGATGCTCGGAAGCGATTCTCCGTCTTCGAGCCGAACCTTAAATTGAATCCTGCTCGAAGCCTTACTTCCCGAACGGAGAAGATAACAAACTTCGAATCGGGGTTCTTTTTTTCCGAGCCAATCGATCGCGGTTAAGTCGTTTAGAAAATTATAATTCAGTGATGGATCGTTTTTCAACGCGGCGAGAACCGGAACGATTCCTTCCGCTTTCAAAAAGAAAACGGGAACGTTCGAGACGACCTCTTCCTGCGTATCCAAAAAATGGGAAAATTTTTCTTTGAGGAAACGTTCTACTTCTTCTTTCATCGTACAACCAGGGGTTTATTTCTTTCGTTCAATTCCTGGATTTTCTGCATCACTTCCTGACGTCTTGCTTCCAGCCCCTGGGTTTTCAGTTTTGCCTGTAATTTCAAGAGAGCGTCTAAGATCGCTTCGGGTCTAGGAGGACAGCCCGGAACATATACGTCCACGGGAAGAATCCGATCCACTCCCTGAAGCACTCCGTAGGTGTTGAACATTCCTCCGGAAGAAGCGCAGGCCCCGACGCTGATCACGAACTTAGGCTCCGCCATCTGATCGTAAATCTGACGAAGAACGGGAGCCATCTTGTAAGTGATCGTACCGAGAACCAAAATCATATCCGCCTGACGCGGAGAAAACGAAGGACGTTCCGCTCCGAAACGGGCGATATCGTAATCGGAACAAGCGGTGCTCATATATTCGATTCCGCAGCACGCAGTCGCGAACGGATACGGCCAAAGCGAATAACTTCTTCCCCATTGGATCACGGACTCGATGCTACCGAGTTGAACCATATCTCCCAGGGCTTGGCCCGGGGCTTTACTTAAGTCACTCAATCCCATTCCAAGGCTCCTTTCTTCCAGATATAGTATAAACCTACGACCAACGTGAGGACAAACACAAACATTTCTATCACGAGAAAAAGTCCGATTCCCGCGTTCTTAAATCCGATCAGGTTGACCGCATACGGAAACAGAAACACCGCTTCGATGTCGAACAGGATGAACAATACGGCGACGAGATAGAACTTGATGTTGAAAAGCCCTCTCGCATCTCCATAGTATTGAACGCCGCATTCGAACGTGTCCTGAGGTTTGGATTTCTTTTTAGGACCGATGAGTATGGCAAGGGTAAGAATCAGAGCGGAGAATCCGACTCCGAGTAAGAATTGAATCAGTAGTGGGCCAAGGTGCTCGGGAGCGCTATCCATAGCTACTATTAGACTCCCGTTTGCATATAGCCTGTCAACGCAAATTCAAAAGGAAATGTCGCATGCTTCGCCCGTTTCCGAACGAAGAGAATTTCACACCGAAAAAGAAATCTCCGTTCACACAGGTCCGAGCGGAAAATAAAAATATCCTAAATTAGAATTTTGCGTAGAACGCCCGAATCGGCCGAACGGTTTGGCAAAAAACGGATGGACAAATGGGTTGAGTGACGGCTGGTAGTAATGGAACGAAAGGGAAAACGATTTGTCCGCCGCTCGCACCGCATTTTACTTTTCCCGAACGGGAATCCCTTCCTACATCGGGAGAATTCTCACCCTGCTCTTATTCCTTTTCACGTTCTCCGCTTGTGCGTCCTCCAAAAACTCGATCTTCGGAACCGTGTTCGTTCGAAGAGGATTCACTCCCGAGAAAAAAGCGAAACACGTCGTCTTCCCGGTTCAGATTCGATCAGGTTGGTTGTCGAAAGAGGCGAACGGCGAACAGAAAAAATTCTTAGAATCCAGAAGTTTTGAAAAACTGGAACTGGCGATCCTCGGATACGGAGGAAAGATCCAGGAAAAATACAACGCGGAAAAACAATTCCGAACCGCGTTCGAAGCGGACAATTCCCTCAACGAAGAAAAGGGAATCAAAATCGCAAAACAACTCAAAGGCGACGTCGTCGTATTTACGGACGTCACCGATTACGGAACCGCTTCCGGAAATTCCGTTATGGAAGTGACCGTCAAAGCGATGGACACGGACAGCGGAGAAATCCTCTGGAAAGCGATTTATTCGGGAAAGGCATTCGGACTTCAGGACAACATCGACTTGTCCATTTTAGAATCCGAAATTTTTGAACATCTTACTGAAAAATTAAAAAACAAAACGGAGTAAAAGGAGAAAAACATGGCTAAGGTAGTATTGTCCAGTTTTGCCGAATTAGAAGCCTATACCGGAAAGGAAATCGGGGTTTCCGATTATCACACGGTGACTCAGGAGCAGGTGAATAAGTTCGCCGACGCGACCCTGGATCATCAGTGGATTCACACGGACCCGGATAGAGCCGCTAAGGAATCTCCGTTCGGAGGAACGATCGCTCACGGATATCTTACCTTGTCCATGGCACCCTACCTCTTATCTCAAATATTAGAATTAAAGAATATTAAGATGGGGATCAATTACGGGATGGAAAAACTTCGGTTTTTAGAGCCCGTAAAAGTAGGAAGCAAGTTGAGAATTAGAGCGGAGTTGATCGAGCTGAAAGACCTGAGAGGTACGGCGAGAATGACTCTGAAGATGACTTTTGAAACCGAAGGATCCACGAAAGCCGCTGCGGTAGGAGAGGTAATCTATCTATATCAATTTGCCTGATAAGAAAAAAATTTCTAAGATTAGGTAAAATATGAGTCCTAGACTGATCATCTATATGATCTCGAGAATTCGAGACGAATTTCACAGACACCTGAACCTGGAGTTGAAAGAAAAAGGTTTGGGTCCGTTAACGACCACTCACGCGGATATCCTGTTCGCACTCGTCAAAAAGAAAAAGGCGCAGATGCAGGAAATCGCCAAGATGATCAATCGAGACAAATCCACGTTAACCGCTCTTGTAGATAAGCTGGAAGCGTTGGGATTTGTCGAGAGAACGAGAGATCCCGAGGATCAGAGAATCGTTCATTTGGAACTGACTCCGAAAGCGTATTCGGTAAGACCGGTATTGCTCGGAATCTCCAGATCCTTAGTGAACAATCTCTATCGGGGATTTACGGAAGAAGAAAAACTGGAATTGGTTCGATTGCTGATGAAACTCTATCAGAACCAAAATCCGGAATCCGCCACGGTGGAACTTCTACAATAAACGAATATGTTTCTTATCGCCCAAATAACGTCCTGGACTTCCGGTTTGATCCTGTTGATTCTATCCGGATTTCACTTTTACTGGATGTTCGGAGGAGCGTTGGGAAAAAATCGTGTAGTCCCGGAAATACAGGGGAAACCGGCCTTCCAACCCGGAAGACTCGCCACCGCAGCGGTGGGAATCCTGTTGTTCCTGGCAGCCTTGTTACCGATCGGACTCAGAATGCAGTTTCCGCTCGGAATTTTACAAGACGTATGTCGATACGGAACCGTCTTTTTGTCCTTCGTCTTTTTGCTTCGAGCGATCGGAGATTTTCGATTGGTCGGCTTCTTTAAAAAAATCAAAGGCACGGCGTTCGCGCAAAGCGACACGGCTTATTATTCTCCCCTTTGTCTTTTTCTTTCCCTTTTATTATACGTTTCTTCCGTTCTCTGAAGTTCGGAATAACAAACGGACCGTCCGTATTTTTCTCCCGGAAACCTCCCGAAATCCACGCGGATTTTTCAGAAAGAATTTATTTTCCATTTGATAAAAACGAGGGTTTGGATTCCATTCTCCTCTCATGAAATCAAAACATACATTTTCGGATAAATTTCGGTATCACTTCGACAACTTCATGTCCCGAGGCGGCGGATCGGTCTTTGCCGCATTGATCACATTATTCTTAATCGCATTCGTGTTCCTTTCCATCCTACGACTGTTAGGCGGACTCGTCGCGCCGGACGAATCGATACAAGGCAACGGAGAATTTTTCTGGAGAGTGTTTCTTCAAATTTCCGACGCGGGCGCCGTCGCGGAGGACGGAGAATCGAACTGGTTCAATAAAACGACCGGGATTCTCACCGTGTTTCTCGGACTCGTACTCTTTTCGAGTTTAGTGGCCTTCATTACCAATCAATTCGATCAGAAGATTCAGGATCTGAGAAAAGGAAAGAGCGACGTATTAGAATCCGATCATACGATCATCTTAGGATTCGGCGTTCGAGTCGTGGAAATCATCAAGGAACTCATCGAAGCGAATTCATCCGAGTCGAGAGCCGTTGTAGTCATTCTCGCGGAAGAAGACAAGGAAGTCATGGACGATTACTTGGCGGAGAATTTGGAGGAACGCAAAACGACGAAGATCATCACACGTTCGGGAACGCCTTCCAGTCTTCATTCCCTTCGCAAAGTCAACGCGGGAGAAGCGAAGTCCGTATTGGTTTTGAATTCCTCGGGAGAAGAGGACGGCAAAGACGGAAGAAACATCGGCGACGCCAAGGTATTAAAGTCTTTGATGGCGTTAGTCGCGCTTGGACATGAAAAAGAATTACCCCCGATCGTGGCCGAACTCTACAACGAGGAAAACCGTCTGATCGCGCAGGAACTTTCCTCTTCGATCCAAGTTATGGACGAAAGAAACATTCTCGCAAAATTACTCGTGCAGACTTCGAGAACGTCCGGACTCGCCGTCGTCTATTCCAACTTGGTCGGATTCGAAGGAGACGAGATCTATTTCTACAAACCTTCCTCCGGCTGGAAGGGACTCAACTACAAGGAAATCGCGTTTCGGTTTAACGAATCGGTTCCTCTCGGATTCAGAAGGGAAGACGGAGAAATCGTACTCAATCCGCCGAGCGATTACACGCCCGACGACAAAGAAGACGCGGTGCTTCTCGCGGAAGACGATTCCAAAATCCGCTACGCGGAAACCGCGGTCGCAAGTCCGAGAGACTTCCAACTCCCGAAAAAGAAACGATCCAATCCGGTCGACAAACAACTCATCGTCGGCTGGAATTCCAAAAGTCCTCTGATCGTGGAGGAATATGCGAAGTTCGTTTCTCCCGGATCGACCATAGACATTCTCGTCAAACAGATCGACGAAGAATTTAAGGGAACCGTAATACGACTCAAGAAAAAATATCCGAAGATCACTCTTCGATCCTTTCAAGCCGATCTTTCCCAAGAATCGGTGATGAAACGGCTCGCACCCGAATCTTACGATTCCGTAATATTCTTGGCGGAAGAAAAGGAAAACATCGAAGAAGTGGACGCGCAGACGATCTCGTTGCTGCTTCGTTTCAGACAATACTTCAAACGATACGCGTTTAAAACGGGAAATCAACCTTCCACACAGCTGATCACCGAAATCATGAACTCGGAAAATACGGAGATCGTTCTCGAAACGGGCGTAAAGGACTTCCTGATTTCCAATCAGTTCGTATCCAAGATGATGGCTCAGGTTTCGCAGGAACCGGACGTGATGCGGATTTACGAAAATCTGTTCAGCCCGGAAGGAAGCGAAATCTATCTGAAACCGGCTTCACTTTACTTCGAACACCTTCCTCAAACCCTGAGTTTTGCGGATTGTGTAAGCGCGGCCTTAAAACGGGGAGAAACCTGTTTCGGAATTCGAATCGCTTCGGAGGAAAAAGACGAGGAAAAAGGATACGGCGTGCATTTGATCCCGTTGAAGGATACCGCCTTTTCGATCCATCCCGAAGACAGCCTGATCGTCCTTGCGGAAGATCAAACATAGAACGCGATTCATAAAGAGCGTTTTAGCCAGCGAGCAGTGGAACGTTGCGAGCGGCCTGAACGAAGTTCAGAAATAAACCCATTTCGGATTAAAAAATCCGTCCTTTCTGTCTGTTCAAAAAATTACGAAGCGTAAAAGAATCAGGAAGGGCGGCCCATGAACCAAGCGAAAATCATATTCATTCTTACCCTATTTGCGGCCGGTTGCCAAAGTATAAAAAACGAACAAGTCACCGGTGAAGAAGCGATCAAACGAATCTCGAAAGAGATCTCCGTCGTATCCGTTTACGAAGCAATAGGCGGGTACGGTACAAATCCGGCTCGCTGCAACTCTATAGGAACAACGTCTCCTCCGTATGGAATCGGGATCGATGCCGAACCGAACGAAACCTATTCGACCGCACAAACCATACAAGCTCAGTATCCTCAATTTCCAAGAATGCAGGTGAACGGTATCATTTCAAGTCCGGCCGATAAGGACGTGTTTCAATTCACCAGCCCTCAGACTCTCTCAACGAAATTTACCATGCTCTCCGGCGCCGCAGCCTGCAAGCTCAGTTACGGAGCGGATGAAAGCTCGAACAATAGCTTCATTCCATTCGGCGTTAATTTTTCTCTGACGCCGGGTTTAGAGATAATCTTTACGATAGGACCGAACCCCTGGGAAGCCGTCTATATCGCGTGTGAAGGAACTACCGCACAAAGTTATACTCTGCAAGCGGATTACAACGCCTATGAAAACGGCGCAAGTGCAAGTTCTACCACGTATTCCTATTCCGCCGGAATCGTAAGCCTTACCACCTCGCACTTATTTTTTATCGAAGCGATGGGAATTTCAAAATCGAAAACCTATTCCGGACATTCCGTAGATCGTTGTATCGATGCAATTCGAACCACCGGTGCAGTCTACGCAATCTCCTCTTACAATCGAAGCTTTTCCACTTGTGAAATCAATCGGGGAGTTTATGAAACCGGAAGAATCACACTTTTAAAGGAAGACTGCACGTTGGAGCCTGCAAAAATCACCGCTAATAAGATCTACGGAACCGGGGAGTAGGAATAAATCCTTTCTTCGCATTAACGAAACTACCCCTTTGGCGGTAACTCTTTATACCCTTTAAAAATAATAAATTTCCAAAGGGTTATGAGGGATGAAAGGGATTTGTTTGTCTAAAAATCTCAGAATTCGTTTTCCAAGTTTAAGGCTTCGAGGAGATTTTCGACATGAAACAGTTTCTAATGATCGCAAGCGTTTGGGTTCTTTGGTTACATTCCGTAAGGGGGAACATTTCCCTAGGAGAATTCGGCACCGAGGAAGAATGCAGAACCGCGATCCGTCAGGATAAAACGCATCTGTTGGTGTGGAAAACCCGCTGCAAAGAATCCGAGTAACTTAGAACTGAAGCCAAACCGTCGAGGTATTTCAAAAACGGTCGAAAAACGGATACGATTCGATCGTTTTTTACGAACGTTTTCGATAAAAGATAAGCATCGGAAACGTTTCGTTTCCCGTAAGACTCGAGGGGGCATTTAAAAACTCCGTAAAATCTATAAACGAAATCCTCGGGAATGTACTGCCGGGAAAAAGCAACGAATTTGGCGTAGCGGGCCGTCTTTTAGTTAAACAAGAAATAAATAATTTCCGATAATTTTGTATCGGTTTTTCCGCCGTATAATGTACAATTTCTAATTCCTGGATCAGTCGCAATACCGCAGATTCCGGGAGGGTTTAAAAATGAAAATGAGCCTGACACTTTTAAGCATCTGGATCCTTTGGTTGCATTCCGTAAGAGGGAACATAGCGCTGGGAGAATTCAACACACAAGAAGAATGTCGGGCCGCGATGCGCCAAGACCCTACTCATTTATTAACTTGGAAAACCTTCTGCCAAGAAACGCGGTAAGATAGACGTCGCACAAGGCAAGACTTCGCTTAACAACGTAAGAAGTGCCGGTGTTTCGATTTGAGATGTGTCCTGCAGGCGCCGCTACGGAAGCGCTTAGAACTTAAACCAAACCGTCCAGATAGTTCAAAAACGGCTGAAGAATCCGATACGATTCGATCGTATTCTTAACGAACGTTTTCGATAAAAGATCCGCGTCGGAAACGTTTCGTTCCACGATATAACTCGTGTATTGAATCCATTCCAGATCGGGATGATCCTTTGAAAAACCTTTCGGAGCGGTTTTGAGTTTCATATCCGAAAGACCGCCGAACTCCTTGATAAACTTCTTATCCTGAACGATCTTTTTAAGAACTTTAGAATCTTCTAAAATAGCCTCGCGCACTCCGCGCAGAATCTTGGTATCGGGCATATACAAACCGCCCGCGATAAAGGATTCGTTGCCCGGTTGAACGTGGATGTAAAAAAGAGGCCTTCCCAAATCCTTGCCCTGCGCTCCGATGCTCGCGCCGAAATTGGTCTTATAGGGTTCCTTATTTTTGGAAAAACGAACGTCTCTGTGGATTCGAAAGATGCACTTTTTAGGGTCTACGCCCGCGAGCGCAGGATTGACTTTAGCAAGTCCGAAGATCAGCTCCGTGATCAAGGCTTCGAAATCGTTCTTTGCGGAAGTGAACAAGTCCTTGTGACCGTCGAGCCAAACCTTGTTGTTATTCTTCGCTAATTTTTTAAGAAAATCTAAAGTGGATTGTTGCAGCATGAAAACCTTCCGCATAAGAATTCTATTCCTTTCGCGCAGGATCAAGCCAAAATTGCAGGAACTCTTCTATCGGCGCTGCGTTAGAAAAGCGAAGCGCCGATAGAATCGAAGGCGTGTTAAAGAACGCCGGAAAGAAACGAATCCAAATCCTTTGCCGTCCGATCCGGAATCTCTTCCATCGGAATATGACCCGCGCCTTCATACACGGCGAACTTCGCATTCTTCAAATCTCGTTTCCAATTCGGAAAGTATTCGTATTTCAACCAATGATCTTCGGTTCCCCACATCACCAAGGTCGGAGTTTGAACTTCCTTGATTCGTGCGGAGATTTCTTCGTTCGTGAATTTTTCTCTGGCGATCTGAAAGATCTTCGCGATCGCTTCCCTGTTTCCTTCCCGCATAGAAAGATCCACGTAACGATCCTCGACTTCTTCCTTTAACTTGGAAGGATCTCCGTACGCCTGACGGATACCGCGGCTCACCAGAAAACTCGGAGTGGAAAGTTTCGCGACGGGTTGAACGAGAGGATGACTTCCGAACGCGATCAATTCGGGCAAAGGTTGAGGATAACCGGCGGCATCGATCAACACCATCTTCTCCACTCGATTCGGATACGATAAAGAATAGTTCCAGGAAATATAACCGCCCATCGAGTTGCCCACGAGATGAAACTTCTCCAGACCGAGACGTTTTCGAAACTCCTCCAAAAGTTTTACTCCTTCCATCGGATCCAACACCGCCAAATCGCCGTTAATCGAAGTCAAACCGTGGCCCGGAAGATCGATCCGAATAATTCTATATTTTCCCTTGAGCGACGCGACCCAGTCGTCCCAAGTATGCAAAGAAGCGCATACTCCGTGCAGAAGAATCACCGCCGGCCCCTTGCCCTCGTCTCGAAAATGAAGGTTTACGTTTCCGATCTGAAGAAACTGAGACTCGGAGTTTGCGTATTTGGATTTGAGAACATCGATCGGAATCGATCCGATCCCGAGAAATTTACAGGAACTCAAAAGAACGGACAGAAGCAGAAGGGCCGTTCGGAAATGAAAAAAGGAAATTCGCATCATACAATTCTCACCTAAAAGTTTTTAATTTTAGAATGACATATCAGTCACATTCTTGGCGAGTAAAGAAGAATTCCGACTAGGAGGAAATTTCCGATTCCAAGGGAAATGAAGGAGTTCCTACACTTTCCTTTCGTTCTCTCAATTACGGGAAAATCCGAATTTGCGCGCAACGGAGCGGCAATTCATCGAATGGAAGCGAATTAGATGGGCGCTTCTTTAAAGATCGTATCGATTCGATGGAGAATCGCCGTTTCTTTTTCGGAGGAGGAACGGGCTTGTTCCAAACCGGCAACGAGAGCCTTCAATTCTTGTTGGATCGGCGCGGAAAGTTTTCGGAAATCGGGGACCCAAAGAGAATTCAGATCGCCCGGTTCGGCTTTCCACAAACCTCTCGCATATTCCCTTCTCCGCGTTTCGAGATCCTTTTTGGAATTCGAGGAAATCAGATACGCATAAACCGCGTCCACCCACTCCTCTTGCTGCGGGGCCGGATTGAATCCGTGAAAACAAGTCAAGTGAACTACGCTGCTGAAATTCCGAACGATTCGAACTTCGGTTCTGTGAAAACTGGAAGCAAGAATCGGAGCCGCGGATTTGGATTCCTGCGTATACCAATTCTTTCTTCGGGAAGGAAGAAATCTTTGGTGAACCCCTCTCGTGATTCCCGATTGAAGATGATTCTGCAAAGCGAGAGAATCGTTCGGGTCCAATTCGAGTTTCACGTCCAAAAGCCAAACCTTCGCCCCTTTGCGGCTGAGTTCTTCCCAATCTCGGCTCAAGAAGATTCGATTTCTTGCATATTGTGATTTTGGAATACAGGCTTTGAAATATTTTTCGTGGATTCCGGAATGTTCCACCATTTCCTTCGTGAATAGAAAGAAGTCGTTGTCTCCGGTCGCGATTCCTCTCGTGAACTTTCCGAACTCGAGAAGAGGAACGTAGTGTTCCCCTTTTTCGTTTTCAAAGTCGGGCTTTCGCTCGCTCACTTGAATCTTTTTTTCCATACGATGAAAGATCGGACTCCACTTCGCTTCGGGATCAGGGAAGGGAATCCATTCCCTTTGGATCGATTCCACGGAACCGGAAAGGATCTCCGTTTTTTCGGAAAAAAATCCAGGTTTGAGTCTGGTCCAATAGAAGCCGGACTTCTTAACTTTATCAGAATTTTCTAATAAAAGAATACACGAACTCGTCACCGCTTCGTCGAAAAGGCTGTCCTGGGGAGATAAAAGAAACAAAGAATGCAGAAGACCGGATTCCTGAAGCGCGGATTTGATGAAAACCCCGTAACCCGAATTGAAAAAATCCTGAGGAACGAGAAAGGCGGCGCGGCCTCCTTCGTTTATCATATTCAAACATTTTAATAGAAAGAATACGTATAGATTGGCGGTTCCGGGAAGTTTCCGGTCCGATTTTCCTCCGAACTGTTGAATCAGTTCCTTGGAATAATTTTTATCGCTGATCTTGCGATAGGGAGGATTGCAAAGGATAACGTCGTATTTTCTTTCCTCTTCTCGAAGTAGAAAATCGCGATCGTAAAAATTCAGTATACTAGTTTTGGAGATTCTGTTTTCAACCGCAGATCGGCTGGACAGAAGACATTGCGAATCCAAGTCGTAACCGACCCATTCCGCATTTAGATCCGGTTTCTTATCGAGAATGCTTTCGAAAAAAACTCCGTTTCCGATCGCGGGATCCAGTATACGCTTTTGTCCTTCCGGAGAAGCGATTCGTTCCGCTCCCAGAACCCAATCAACCAGGAAATCCGCGACCCTTTCGGGTGTAAAAAACTGTCCTAGATATTTACTTTTGTTTTTCCGTCTTACCTCTGGTGACATTTAGACCGTGCAATTCCAATCATTCGCCGTTCAAACGAAATCAATTTTTTATGCTTATTCGTTCCGCAAGTTAACATCAGTTAAAGACAAAACTTTCAGAACGGGAGAACCTAACAACCAGTAAATTATTTCATCGAGTTTCGCGCTGTTAGGCGACTCATCAGTATACTATCATTGATCGTTTTCTAAGCACAGAAACTTTTTTTAAGCGGACATCGTAAAAGCGTATACGCGTATACGGCGATAGAGTGAGAACGATGTTTCTTTTGCGCGTATACGCCTTTCATTTTTCTCGTTAGTCGTTTTAGCCTTTCGAATTTGTTAAAAGAATACGCGGCTATGATAATCGTAAATAGGATCGTATACGCTTCCATATTTACAACGATCCAAGCCTTTTTTGTTTTCATCTTTTTCCGCCGATATAAGAACTTTTACGGACGTACGTTTTATCTACGTCCGATATGAGATAACGTATACTCCGGTTTCAAAAGACTTCGAATACGACAATAGAGGCGAGAATATGATCGTTTCCTACTATTCTAGGGTTTTATACGGAGTTTATGAAATTAGGAGGAGGAGTATACCGGAGCAATTTCCGATTAGCAAGAAATCAGTTAATGCGACATGATAAAAAGAAACGCGTTGAAGTTCGGATGAAAAATCCGTGCGTCGATCTGAAAATTTAAAGAGAAATCCGAATTCGAGCCGAATGCCCGAGGGCTTGCAGAAATCGACGCGTTATTGAGGAGATCGTTCTCCGTTTTCTTTAACTCCGCCCTTTTTCAGAATGAGCGTTTCAAGAGCGTCGAGCTTTTGTTTACGCGCTTCTTCCAGAGGACTTCTCCCGTGAACATCCGAATGGTTCGGATCGGCTCCGAGTTCGAGAAACTTTTCCGCCAACGAAATTCTTTTTTTGAGGATTGCCTGCAGCAAAGGAGTGATTCCTTCCGCGTTTCTATGATTGATGTTCGTGCCGGATTTGACGAGAAGCTCTGGAATCCTCGGATCGACTTCGGATTCTTCCGTAAGAAAATGAAGCGCATTGTCGACTCCGACTTGAATCGATTTTCCTTCCACAATCTTCTCGTGAAGACGACTCGTATAATCCGGCTTAGCGTTGTGTTTTAAAAGATATTCCACGATCGAATAATTTGCCTGGGAGGTTCCGGCTCCGCACGCGAGGAAAAGGGGAAATTCTTCCGGATTTCCTTTGTCGAAATTGACCTCGGCGTGATTTTCAACCAGAAACTGAACCAATACGAGATTTCCATGACGGATCGCAACGTTTAAGATGGAAACCGGAATCGTCTTCGTCGCGTCGACTTTGGAAAGATATTCCAACTTTGCACCCGACTCGATCAATCGTTTGGGGACGGCCAGATCGTCTATGTCTAAAACCTTGACGTCCAAAAGTCCCGAAAGACTTTCCAGAAGAACCGAACTTCCGTCTTCATCCTGAGCGTTTACGTTTGCGCCCGAACGAATCAACACTTCCGCTACTTCGGGTCTGTGATCGGCGATCATCAGAGCGGTCTTTCCTCTGGAATCGGTCGCGTCCACATTGGCCCCCGCCTGGATGAGAATCTGCGCTTTCTTCGGATCTCCTTCCTGAACGGCTCGTAGAAATTCGCTGTCCAAAGCGGAATCTCCGAAAAGGAACAAAGGGAAGATCAATATGAAACAGGGTATTTTATGAATTCTGGAAATCATCGGATATCAATAGACCATCTTATAATATTCAATCGGTTTTTTTAGGAAGTGTATATCCACATTTTTAGAATCCTGATTTTCCAGGAATCCTAAAAACGTCCTTTTTATCTTGACCCTTTCCGGTTCCCGGGGTTCAACCTTCTTTTCGGAGTTCTTCTATGCCACAATCCTTTAAAGAATACACATATTATGACGCTCTGGGTCTTGCCGAATTGGTTCGAAAAAAATCGGTTCATCCGAGCGAACTCGTGGAATCGGCGATCGAACGGATCGAATCCGTAAATCCAGGACTCAACGCGGTCATCACGAAGTTTTATGACGAAGCGAAGAAGAACGCGAAATCAAAACTTCCCGACGGTCCGTTTAAAGGTCTTCCGATTCTCGTCAAAGACATCGTTCATTCGATCGCGGGTGCGCCTCTTACATCCGGCTCCAAATCGTTTCGAAATTATATTTCTCCGGTCGATTCCGAATTCGTAAAACGACTCAGAGCAGCGGGAACGATCTTTCTCGGTCAGACAAACGTTCCCGAATTCGCGCTCATGGGAATCACCGAACCGAAGTTTCACGGTCCGACGCGAAATCCTTGGAACTTGGAAAGAACTCCGGGAGGTTCTTCCGGAGGTTCCGCGGCAGCAGTCGCCGCAGGAATGGTTCCCGTTGCGACCGCTTCGGACGGAGGCGGTTCGATCCGAATCCCCGCCGCCTATTGCGGGTTATTCGGTTTAAAACCGACTCGGGGAAGAACTCCCGTCGGTCCGTATTTCGGAAGATTTTGGCAGGGAGCTTCGGTGGATCACGTTCTTTCGAGAACGGTCCGCGACAGCGCGGCATTTCTGGACGCGTTAGGCGGAATCGAAAACGCGGGCGCGTTCTCCTTTGATTCGCCTAAGACCGGTTATATGGCGGAAATTAAAAAACCTCCCGGCAAACTGCGGATCGCATTCTCCACTCAATCTCCGATCGGAACTCCGGTTCATCCAGATTGTGTGGAATCGGTCGTTCATACGGCGAAACTTTTGCATTCTCTCGGTCATAAGGTGGAGGAAAAAGACGCGCCCGTGGACGGCAAGGCGATCGGTCGCGCGTTCATCACGATGTACTTCGGAGAAATGGCGGCGCAGATGAAAAACTTAGAGCCGATTCTCAAACGCAAAGCGAGAATGAGCGATGTCGAATCGGTGACTTGGATTCTCGCGCTTTTAGGAAGAACCGTTTCCGCCGGAGAATTCGTCCTCAATTTGCAGGAATGGGACAAGGCCGCTTTGGCGATGGAAACCTTCCATGAAACCTACGACGTCTATCTCACTCCTACGACCGCGATGCCTCCCGCTAAAATCGGCGAACTGGAACCGAAACTCGGCGAAAAGATCGCGATGCAAGTCGTGGGTCGTCTCGGTTTGGGAAGAATGCTGCTCGCTTCCGGTCTTGTGGATCAACTTGTGGAAACAAGTCTTTCTCGAACTCCCTTTACACAGCTCGCAAATCTTACGGGGCAACCCTCGGTTTCACTTCCGATCGGTCAAACGAGCGATCAACTTCCGTTAGGTTTGCAGTTTACCGCCGCAAGAAGAAGAGAAGATATTCTTTTTCGTCTCAGCGCCCAATTGGAAAAGGCCGTTCCTTGGTCGAAGCATAAGTAACGTTGCCCCGCATTCCCGTCTTACTCATCGGCCTCGGACGCATCGCGTCACTGTTGGAAAAAGATACTTTGCGCAATCGTCCCTGCACGCACGCAGGAACGATCTTTTCTCCCTGGGGAAAGAACAAATTCTCCCTGATGGGAGCGATCGACCCTTCCGAAGAACGAAGAAATCGTTTTTGCAAAGATTGGAATATTCCAAAAGAAGCATGTTTTTCCGATTTTAAAGATTGGTCCGCCTCGTTCCATTCTCCGCAAAACAGAAACGATAATATGAGCCGCGGTTCGAAAACGGAAGTCCGATTGAATTTGTCCGTTTCAAAAAAAAAGATCCCTACCTCGATGAACAAGCGCGTTTCATCGAAGGCGACAAGTTCCGACAAGAAGTCGTCCGCCCCTTTCCCTTTGAATTCCGACGGAAAACGTAGGAACTCCAACACGGACCCAGACAACTTCGACCTTGCCGACTGCCTTGTGATTATCGCAACCCCTTCGGAAACACATTACGAACTTGCAAAGAAGGCGATCGACTTCGGCTTTCGACGTTTGCTCGTGGAAAAACCGGTTTGCCATTCTTTGCCTCTCGCGCGCAAACTCGCAAAACTTTGCCGGGAAACGAAAACCGATCTTCGGGTAAATCACGAAAGAAGATATCATCCCGTATACAGACAAGTCCGTCGGTGGATTCAAGAGGAAACCTACGGGCCGGTTCGCACCATCCGCGCGTCCGTTCTTACGTCCGCTCGCAATCCGGGCCGGGCGATTTTGGACAAGACCGGCCCGCTCTTTCATGACGGAACTCATGCGGTCGATCTTCTTACCTGGTATTTGGGAATGCCCGACCGTGTGGTTTCCGTTTTGCGGTCCTATCCCGATTCTCCCGTGGAAGAACAAGCTCTGGCCCTCATGACCTATCCGAACGGGGAAACCGTTTTTCTGGAGGCCGGGGGAATGCGGAATTACTTCCAGTTCGAGTTGGACATTCAAACGGAATCGGCCCGCTTCCTCGTGGGGAACGACGAGGTCCGCTATTGGAAATCCAAACCTTCTCGCAAATACAAGGGATTTAAAAGTTTGACTCCGGTTTCAATTTCCGAAAAATCTTCCGCAGGCTCGAATCCGTTTCTCAATCTATACGATTCTCTGCACCGGCATTTCACCGGAAAATCTTCCGACATCACGGGAGATATGGAGGAGAATCTGCAAATTCTTACCCTGCTGGACACGATCCGGAAAGGAGCCGAAAAAAGAATCCTAGAGGTTTAGAAGTTTCATCTATGCTCGTGTCTTCCACAACCGGAACCGCCGAACCTCAGGAAACCCAATCCTACAAACGGCATAGCAGCGCCTGGAGATTTTGGAACGCGAGTTCTTTCGTCTGGAAAAAAATCTGGGCTATATTCTGGTTTTTTAAATTAGGAAGAATTCTTTTCTCTTCGTATCGAGACCCCGCCGTTCAGGAAAAATTTTTCCGCGCTTTAGGAGAGGATTTTCGAAACTTCTTTTTATCCATGGGCGGAGTTTATATCAAACTCGGCCAGTATCTCGGCAATCTTTCCCATATCTTTCCGGATTCGTTCACCGAATCCTTGCAGGACTTGCAGGATCGGGTTCCTCCTCATCCGTTTTCCGAAATCGAAGAACGGTTTCGTTCCGAGTTCGGAAAAGAAATCACGAAAGTATTTCCGGACATTCAAAACACGCCCGAAGCGAGCGCGTCCACCGCTCAGGTTCACGTAGCTTCCATCGGCGGACAAAAGGTCGCGGTCAAGGTTTTGTATCCTGGAATCGAAACTCTCATCGCAAACGACCTGAAAAACATCCGCTCCTTCTTAAAAAGAATCAACCGCTATCTTTTCCGTTTCGAATACAAGAAGATCCACGACGAGATCACTCATCTCGTGACGAGAGAAACGGATCTGCAACTCGAAGCGGATTCGTATGATCGGATGAGACAACTCTTCGCCGAAGAACCGGACTATGTTTTTCCGAAAGTCATCCGACAATTTTCGGGCAAGAGCGTTCTTGTCACCGAGTTCATCGAAGGAGTAAAGATCACGCGCGCGATTCCCGTGTTAAAAGGACAGGCCAAGTCGAGACCGGTGGAACTTCTCGTGCGTGCGTATGTGCTGATGATCTTTCAATATCGTTTTTATCACGCGGACCCTCATCCCGGAAATCTCATCTACACTCCCGATGAGAAACTCTGCTTTATCGACTTCGGCGCGGTGGGCGAAATCGGAGCGGGAGGCGTCTTCGCATTAAAAAAGATTTTTCTTTCGGCGATCGCAAAGGATTACTACGGGGTGGTTTCCGGTCTCGAAGACATAGGCGCGTTATCGGCCTCGGCGGATCGGGACAAACTCGAAGAAGTCGTTCGTTATTCTCTGGAGAAGTTGGGTCGTTTTGTGGCGGACACGGATTACTTCCGCAATCTTTCCCTGGATCAAATCCATACGCGGGAAGACCGGCTCTTTTTGAAGGAGATCAATTCCAGCCTCAAGGAAATCTTTAGAATGATCCAGATCCCGGAAAATTTCATTTTCCTGGAACGGGTCCTGGGTTTACTGGTAGGGATTACAGCGATCCTGGATCCTTATAGAACCGTTTTAGACTACGGAGAAAAACCGTTCCGGACTGTCGCCACCGGAAAAGAAGGCGGACTGGAGTCTCTTTTGTTAAACGAAGATAAGAATCTATTGGGAAACACGCTTTCCATTCCGGGAGAATTTTATAAAGTACTCCAGAACATCAACCGAGGCAGACAGGGAATCCAGCTCCGGGAAGTGGAACGCCACACTCGGAAGATGTATGTTCTCGGGCATCAGATTTTGTATTCCGGATTCTTGATTGCGGGAATTCACTTCGGAAATTATTATCTCGAAAAAGGAATGGAAATCCAAAGTTGGAGCGCCTTCGGAACCTCCGGATTTTTCGGACTTATACTCATCTATTCATTTTGGAAAAACAAACTTAAAAAGAAAGGAACCTCTTCGTGAAGTATTTTGAAAAAAGATTTTTAGACGTCTATCGCCCTCTTTATCTAGGAGTCATCTTTATCGGAATCGTATTGGATCTTGTGACGAAGTTCGTCGTCATTCTTTACTTTCAGCCTCATCGTTATCTGGAAGTAATGGGCAGCTTCTTCCGGATCACTCTGACCTTCAACACCGGATTCGTATTCGGCGCGTTTCAGGACAACGCGATTCCTTCTCTCGTTGCGACCGGAGTCGCGATCGTGTTTCTCATCGGTTATCGATGGAAGAATTTCGATCTCGGAAATCCTTGGGGATGGAACCTCGTGATGGCCGGAGCTTTCGGAAACTTCCTCGATAAATTCTTCGTAAAAATTCCGGGCACCGGATTCCGTTTCGGATTTCAACCCAACATCGGAGAATACATCGGAGTCGTGGACTTTCTCGATTTCGACTGGCCCGACTTCCTTTTATTTTCCAGATGGCCCGCGTTCAACGTGGCCGATTCCTGCGTGACGATCGGATTGACGATTCTCATCTTCACGATGAAGCTGGAAGAGGAGAAATAATTTCTTGAAAGCGCTCGATCTGCCCATCTGGAGAAAATTGTTCAATCGCAAAGAAGCGAACAACAAGGAAATCATTCATTTTCTAAGGGAAACTTCCGTCTTCGGAAGAATGAAAAAAAGAACCCTGATCGAAATCGCAAGGATGGTGCACGTTCGGGAATATCAGGAAGGAGAAACGATCTTTCGTCAGGGAGAAGTCGGAGCCGGATTTTATCTCGTCTACGACGGTTCCGTTGTGATCCGTTCGGTGCGCGACGGAATCGAACTCGATCTCGCGCATCTCGACCAACACGCGTTTTTCGGAGAACTTTCCCTGTTTACGGAGGAACGAAGAACCGCGAGCGCGATCGCTCTCGAACAAACGACGTTGCTCGGATTCTTCCAACCCGATCTCAAAGAGATCATCGAAACCAAACCGAGAATCGGCATCGAAATTCTCATGAGCCTTTCCACGGTGATCGTGGAACGACTTCATAGAACCAACGGCTTGTTGGAAAAGGCTTACTTCCGAGGAAAACAAAAGAATGCGTGATCCGGAAAGAAAAGAACTCTCCGAATATTTCATCCGGACGAGTTTCTTTCTCATCGTAGCCTTTACCATCGTCGTATCGCTTTGGGGTCTGAAGCTTCTCGCGGTTCCGATGGTTATGGCCTTATTGATCTTTTACGCGTTCAACGGAACGATCAACAATCTGGAAAGTCTGGGCGTCCCGAGAATTCTTTCGATCGCGATTTTGATGTTGGTCATCAGCATTCCGATCTATCTCTTCATCAACTCGGTCGCCCCACCGATCGTTTCCACGTTGAATCCTCTTTTGAAAAACTGGAAACAGGACCTGGACGATGCGAAGTTCAAATACTTAACCGTGACCGTCAATCTTCAGTTCAACGAATTTCCCGCAGGATGGAACGAAACGATCCGTCCCGACGAACTCATCAAACGCATCGCGGAATTGATGCACGAACAAGTCAAGGGTTTCGTGTCCTACGTTCCGACTTTGATCGGTTATATGATTATCACGCCCCTATTCGCGTTTTTATTTTTGTTAAACGGAAACGGGATGTATAAGAATCTGATCGCTCTGATTCCGAACCGTTATTTCGAAATGGCTTTGATGGTGACGTATAAGATCAACGAGCAGTTGACCAACTATCTCAAAAGCCTCATGATCCAGGGAGCGATCATCTGCGCAGTTTCCGGTCTCGGTTTTTATTTCATCGGCCTTCCGTATTTCTACATCTTCGGTTTGTTTTTGGGAGTTGCGAATTCCGTTCCGTATCTCGGACCGATCATGGGAGCGATTCCTCCCTTGTTCTTCGCGCTCGTCATCGGAGGAACCGGAGCGACGGAGCTGATGACTTCGATTTTAATCGTGGTTTTGATCGCGCAGATCATCGATAACTTCTTCATTCAACCGGTCGTGATTTCCGGTTCGGTTTCCTTACATCCGATCGTAGTAGTCGGTGCGGTCACGGTGGGCGGTGCGGCCTTAGGACTCGTAGGAATGCTCATCGCGGTTCCGATGGCGGCGATCTTGAAGGTTACGATCCAGACCTTATACAGCGGAATGAAGGATCACAACCTGCTTTGAAAAATCGGAAAGCCGTTCCTGGAACGGCTTTTTAAAATCGAAATATTCGTTTAAGCCACAAAGCTTCGAATTCTTTTTAAAAATTCTTCCTTTTCCGAATTTTGAAATGCGCTCAACGGAACGATCAAAGCGCTCAAAGAAGTAACGTATAAAAAAAGATATTCTTTTGTTTCGACCACGTCCGTGAGGGAACCTAATTTAAAATTAGAGGAACTGTGAGACGTTTCAAACGTAAGAACGTCGTCCGTCAAAGTGATCTTATGCGTACCGATCATTCCCTTGCTTTCTTTTTCCAAAAGCATACGAGCTACGTTTTTTCTGAGTCTCCAAAAATACAGACGATCGTAAAAAAAGAACCAGCCTACGGCAAATAAGAAAATCGGAATATTATACAGAAGAGAAATTCCGCTTATATCGTTTCGGTTTAAAACGAAAAAGACGAGAACCGTCCAAATAGGAATGATCAGTTTTACGATGAACCGTTTTTTCCGGGAGAGTTTTGAATTTCGGAAATGGTAATCGTTGAAATTGATGATATCATCCAACGTTATTTCATAGACGATTTGCATAGATTCCTTGGTGGTTCCGATAAGTTTTCAAACGGTCTAATTTATTCTAAAACAAACCGTTCACGCCGTTGATCGTAACGGTTTTGACGACTTCCTTGTCTTTTTCGGATTCGGCGACCTTCCAATTCACTCCGGACGAAGTGGACAATAGGCTTCTTCCGATTCCGGCGCGGCCGAGCGCGGAACCGACTCCGCTTACTCTCGCGATAAAGATTCCGTGTTTCGAGGATAATTTCGCATAACGTTCCAAATCCTGCGCATGTGTGGAATCCGATTCCAAAACGGAATCGATATGAAACAGAAGGTTCACGTTTTGCGATTTCAGTTCTTCGAAACGGGCCTCGTTGAAAATCTCCTTCCCGGCCACGATCCCGAAACGAAAACCGCCCATGATAAAGATCGTTTCCGCATCCCCCGCGACCGCCGCGGACTCTTCCGGGAAAAGCTCCCGTTTGTCGTACCAATCCACCACGACCACGTTTTGAACGATCGGAATGCTGATCTTCAGCTTTCCGGCTTCGTCCTTGCGGAACATGGAACCGCCGATAATTACACCTTTATAATATTCGGAAATCTGCAACAACTCGTCCGAATAACGTTTCGCGTATTCGGAAAGTTTTTCCGGAGCCGCGGAAGAATCGTAAAAAGGGAAATATTCCGGAAAAAGAAGAAAGTCCGACTTCTCCTTGGAGAGTTTGGACTTCTGATCGTTCGAAACGGGTTTATGAATCTGTTTTTGAAAAAGCGTAACCTTTGCGGATGCCAAAATCGATACCGCCTTCTAATCGCCTAAAATAGAAGGATCGACGCCCAATGAATCCGCGTCTATGTTTTCCGCGCTTCCTTCAGCCGCTCCCGCGCCGCCGCCCGGAACTCCGAGATCGGATTCTCCGCCTGCCGGTTGTTCCGCCTTAATGCCGAATTCTTTCTCCATCTCTTCGGGAGAAAGTTCCGTGACGCCTCCGAAAAGATCTCCGCTTTCCAGACGACCGGCAAACGCGATCGCAAAACAATACGCTTCCATGATACACTGTTTGATCGGTTTTTTATTCAGCCTTCTTCTCGATTCCATCAAATCGAACGTCATGAGCTCGTCCATGTTGGTCACGATCTCTTTTTTCGATTTCATATCCGCGATCAGCTTTTCCAGAATTTCGGAGGTCTTTTCCACGAATTCCTTTACGGTCACACGAACGTTGCGGGACTGCTGGCTTCGTTTCGTTTCCAAAGAAGTCGTCTTTTTGGAAGCCTCGATGTAATTGGCTCCCGGATTTTTAAGATGGTTCTTTAGTTCTTTGTAATATTGATCGTAGATTCGGAACTGTTCGATCGAAGCTCTCGTCGTTTCGTAAAGGTCGATCATCTTTTCACGGTAATCCACTTTCGAACCGTTCACGATCGTAGGTTTGATTTCGATCTTCTTCGTGGTCATTACGAAGGAATATTCCGAGTCGAATTCCTTAAAGAAAAGCCAGGTCAAAAAGGCCTTGTCCCCCGAAGGAATCATCTCGTATTCCCCTCTCGGATCGTGCTTTTTGCGGAGCTGATCGAGCGGCAGCATTCTCATCAGCTTCAAACCGTATTTGAGTTCCTTGCTGAGAGAATCCTCCGGATTGGTTTCTTCCTTTTTCTCTTCTACCGGAGCCTCCTCTTCG
Organism: Leptospira yasudae; assembly: GCF_003545925.1. NCBI lineage: Bacteria > Pseudomonadati > Spirochaetota > Leptospiria > Leptospirales > Leptospiraceae > Leptospira > Leptospira yasudae. Next base: position 191,177 of record NZ_QHCU01000001.1, read on the forward strand.
GGCGCGGCGCCTCCGGAGATTTCATCCAGCTCTTCACCTTGTTGTCTTTGACCCGGTTTTTCCTCGGGAACGATTCCGAGAATCGCCTCCATCGTATTACTCAAGAGAGGAATGTTCTTATTCTCGTTGCGGAGAACCACGAGATAGAGTTTTTCAAAGAGAGTTCCGAACAGATAATCGAATTCCTGAAGCGCTCTCTTCTTCTTCGTATTGTAAATGCTGGAAGGTTTGCCTTCGAGTTTTTCCAAGGCCGCGTAGCCGAGGGTGATCGCCTTGACGTAACTTCCCTGAAACGGATAAACATAGTATAATTTTCTAAAAATCGAATATAACGGATCTTTAACTCTCGAAATCGACACCGGAAGATCGGGCGCCGCGTTATGCGGCTCTAGGACCTGATTCACTTCTCCGTTATCGTAGATCTTGTGCATTCTCCCTAAAAGTTCGATGTAGAGAGGATTTTGAGCGTCGAGTTCCTTCGCGATTTTGCCTGCATACGCGGGATTTCCGAGGATATCGTTTCCTACGAAGTTGAGTTCGAGAAGGGATTTTTTTCCGGAGAGGTTGAACTCCGACATAAAACCGGGAAGCAATTCGGAAGAGGAGAATCCGGTGACTCTTCCCAGCCAGCATTTAATCCGAACGGAAAGACGGTTGATGAAGTTCCCCATCTCGTCTTCGAGAGCCTTTCTATCTCTCGGACTCGGGCCTTTGGGAGCGACCGAACCGCCGCCCTTCGCTCCTCCGCCGGCGCCTCCGCGCGAAGACGCGCCGCTTCCGCCTCGGGAAGAAGAATCTCGTCCTCCGGCCTGACTTCTCTGACCTTGACGAATGTTGGGTTGATTTCTGGACGCGGCTTCTTCTTTCTTTTTATCCTTTTCGTTGACGACTTTCCCGCCAGCCGATTGGAATTTATCAAACATTTCTTTCCTGGCCTTATCATCCAGGTTGTTCACTCCGATGGAGCGTTTCGTCTTATCGAACTCAGCCATAATGCAACCCTTGCAATCCCGCGTCTCTTGTTCAAATTTGCAGTTCTGAGAAATAAATCAAGAAAGATACTGATCCATTTTACTTCTTGACAGACCTTTCTTCCAGGTGTTTTTTCGATCTGATGATAATCCGCAGCGAGATACGGGAGAACCACATCGTTCTTAGCGTTCTTGAAGATATTCTTATGGATAATTCGCGGGATTTCTACTACGAATTCGAAGAATCCGTAAAAACCGGAAATCCGGAAATCATCAGTTTTTTTCTAGGAAAGGTCAAATTCATTGACTCCTCCGGAATCGGCATCATCATCAAAGTTAGAAATCAAATCCGCGAAAAAAACGGAACCGTCAATATTTTCGGCCTCAATAAATCCCTGAACTCGGTGTTTCGACTATCGGGACTGGACAAAATTGTGAACCTTTATACCAATGATGAGTTTCTAAACAAGTATCCGGTTTTTCAAGAGTTCGTAGATCAAAATTCCAAATGAAACTAACATTCAAATTTTTCAGCTTATTCCTCGTCTTTCTTTTCGTTCAGTGTTCCTGGGTTCAGGAGCGAAGCTTCTTCTTTTGGACCAGAAATCAAAATCTGCTCTACAATTCGGAAGAAGTCGCATATTTTAAGATCAGCCCTTCCAAAGTGGATCAGTTCGACGAATTTGTAGCTCCCGGCGCTTTCTCGCATCCTACGCAGCTCACTCCCGAACAGTGGAAGGATCTTTTAGGAAATCTCAAATACGTTAAAAAATCCTCGCTCGGTTTTTTTACCGATCACGTCTTTTCGGACGGAGAATTGGAAATCATCGCGAGAGACCTTCCCTACGTTCTCAAATCCCTTCCCGATAATAAGATTCTCGTTCTAATCACCAAATACGACGACATCCAGTCCGTTATCTCCAACGAAGAATTAACTTCCGCGCTGATTTGGGGGGAGAAGGACAAGATCAATCTGGTTTTCGGCAAGATCAAACGCGAGATCGTAGATAAGGCCGTCGGATTGGATTTTGCTCTTTGGACGGACATCAAGCAGATTCACCTAACACACGTATCCGACGGAACGGAAATCGGCGACAACGGAGCCGTGCAGTTCCAATTGGTCCGCAATATTCCCAACCGAAAATGGGTCGTCTTTGATCCGGCTCGTTTGGATCAATACAAGTTCAAACCGAGAAAACGAAACGAGATCCGCAGACTCACGGACGAAAACGATCGCCCCGGCGGCTAATTTTTGTTAAACGACTTCGTTTAACAAAAAAGGGAGAATGTTCCAAATTCCGCTGTAGAACGCGGAACGGAGATTCTCCCTTTTTTATGCGCCGAGGTTGGAAAGATAACACCCGACCGCGCCCCCGTCAAACGTCGATTCACCGAACGGACCGGGATTCCGGCCCGAACGAGTCAGCCGACTACGGATTTACAACGTCCGCAGAGATCCCCTTCTTTGGAAATGTCTTCGGTATGTCTCCAGCAGCGAGGACATTCTCCTTGCGAAGGTTTTAAAACCTTTACGGAGAATTTTTCGTTCTCGTGTGCGGAAAGAATTTCCATTCCCGGATTCTTCTCATGAACTTGCGAAACAACAAAGAGAAGTTCCAAGGTTTCCTTCGGGAGAAGTTTCCCGATGTTGTTTCCGTTTTTGGAAACGATTTCCAAACCGGCCTCGAGTGATTTTCCGAGCTTGCCTTCTTGTCTTGCGATCTCCAGAGCTTTTTGAACGGCTTCTCTCGCTTGGAGCGCGGACTCGAACTTATCTTCGAGAGCTTGATTCTTCCAAGACTTCAGATCGGGAAAGGTTTGTAAAAAGACGGAATCCTTTTTGCCGTTGGACGCCCAGACTTCTTCCGCGGTAAAACTTAAGATCGGCGCGGTCAAAACGCATAAGGTTTCCAGAATATGTTGCAGCGCCGTCGCGGAGGATCTTCTCGTTTTGGAACTTCTCGCGTCGCAATACATGCGATCGCGGATCATATCGAAATAATCCTGGGACAAGGTCACGGTGCAGAACAGAATCAGCTTTTGATAGATCTGATGAAACTGATACGTATCGTAACTTGCAATCGCTTCTTCCACAAACTGAGCGAGTTTGGAAAGATAAAATCGATCGATTTCTTCCAGTTCTTCGTACGGAAGATTTTGATCGGACGTATGTCCGTCCAAATTTCCGAGAAGATAACGGAACGTGTTTCGAATCTTGCGGTATTGTTCGGATACGATCTTTAAGGATTCTTTTCCTACCTTGATATCGTCTCGGAAATCCAAAGAACTGACCCACAAACGGAGAATGTCCGCTCCGTAAACTTGGATGATATCCGTCGTAGGGTCGATTCCGTTTCCGAGAGACTTGGACATAGGATGTCCCTTCTCGTCCAAAACGTAACCGTGCGTTAATACGGCTTTGTAAGGAGGAATTCCTCGAAGAGCCATCGAAGGCCAAAGAGAAGACTGAAACCATCCTCTGTGCTGATCCGAACCTTCGAAATACAAGTCCGCGGGAGGTTGACCGTCGCGCTCGCCTAACACGGCAAAGCTGGAAACCCCGGAGTCGAACCAAACGTCCAGAATATCGTTTCCTTTTTTAAAGGAATCGCTTCCGCACTTTCCGCATTTGGTTCCGGGCGGAAGAAGATCCTTTGCCTGTTCGGAATACCAGATTTCGATTCCTTTCTCGCGGACCATCTTCGTGAAGAATTGAATCGACGCGTCGTCGATATGAGTTTGTCCGCAAGACTCGCAGGTGAAAGCGGGAATCGGAACTCCCCAGTTTCTTTGACGGGATAAACACCAATCCGGTCTTGCTTCCACCATCGAACGGATTCTCGTGATTCCCCAGGAAGGAATCCACTGAACCCCGTCGATCGCGGTCAAAGTTTTTTCGCGCAGTTCGTTGAAGTCCATCTTAAAGAACCACTGCGGAGTCGCGCGGAAGATGAGAGGTTTTTTACTTCTCCAGCTATGAGGATACGAATGTTCGAACTCGCTGTAATGTAAAAGCAGGCCCTTATCCCTGAGAAGCTGAACGATTTCGGGATTCGCATCGAAGACTTTCTTTCCTTGCATCAAAGGAAATTCGTCCGTATATCTTCCGTAGTCGTCTACCGGTGAAAACGGTTCGAGCCCGGCCGCCAAACCGACCTTATAGTCGTCTTGTCCATGACCCGGAGCGGTGTGAACGCAACCCGTTCCGGCTTCGAGCGTCACGTGTTCCCCGAAAAGAGGAATCGATACGCGATCGATGAACGGATGCTGGAATTTAAGAGCAGCGAGCTCGTCCGATGTGATCGGTTTTATTTTGTTAAGCGACACACCGGTCGCGTTGGTTACGCTTTCGGCGAGACCGTCGGCGAGAATGAGTTCGTCGCCCGACTCCGTTTTAAAAATAGAATATTCAATTTTCTTGTTAAAGCAGATAGCTAGGTTGGCCGGAAGCGTCCACGGAGTCGTCGTCCAGATCAGGCAAAAACGGTTCGTTGCTCCGATAACGGGAAATTTCACGTAGATCGAAGGGGAAACGTGAGGATAATACTCGATTTCCGCTTCCGCGTGCGCAGTCGCAAGATCGATCGACCAATATACGGGCTTTTTGCCTCGGTATACGTAACCTTTTTGAAAGAGTTCCCCGAACACTTCCACGATTCTCGCTTCGAAATCGGGAGACATCGTTTTGTAGATTTTTCCCTCTTCCCAAAAACAAAGAAAGCGGCTTAAGTCTTCTCCCTGCTTTCCTACAAATTCTTCCGCGTAATCTCGACAGAGTTTTCTGAGTTCCTCGGGTCCGGTTTCGCGCGCTTTTTTGCCGAGATTTTTTAAGACCTGAACCTCGATAGGAAGTCCGTGACAATCCCATCCAGGAATCATATCCGCGTAAAAACCCGCAAGAGCCTTCGATTTAACGATCGTGTCCTTAACGATTTTGTTAAGCGAATGCCCCAAGTGAAAGTTCCCGTTCGCGTACGGTGGTCCGTCGTGCAGAACGAATTCCTTTTTTCCTTTTCTTTGTTCCTTCATTTTCCGGAAAATCTGACCTTCTTTCCAGGACTTAATCTGAGCCGGTTCGCGTTTTGCGAGATCGGCCTTCATCGGGAAATCGGTCTTCGGGAGAAGAACCGTGGAGGAATAAGGGTTTTCTTTTTGGGTTTCGCTCATGGTCGTATCAATAGTCGATTTTAGTGTTCGGAAGGATCGCCTGGAGTTTATCGGCGTCCTCCCCTTTCAATGATGTTTTCTTAATATTCAATCTTTTTAAACGGGTTAAACTTTTGAGTTTTTGATAATTGGAAGGTAGTGCCGTAATTTTGGAATTCAGGTTGAGATCCAACTCCTCCAAAGCGGAAAGCGACGCGAGAATTTCGACGTCGGTTTCCGTCAAAGTGAGTTTATTTTGATCCACATAAAGCGTTTTGATCAAGGGAAGAAACAAAAGCTCCGAAGGCAGGATCGTCAGATCGTTGCTTCCGGCGAGCAATACTTTCAAATTCTTTAATTTAGAAAAAGAAGAAGGGAAAGCGTTCAGATCGTTTCCGAAAACGTTCAGTTGTTCGAGCTTTGTGCAATCGCCGATGAAATCGGGAAGAGTCGTCAAGCTGTTCAGCCGAAGATCAAGGCGCGTCAGATTCGGAAACGCACAGACTCCGTCCGGAATGGAGGACAACTTCTGCATTCCCAAATCCAAAATCTGAACGGATTCCGGTTTTGCTTTTGCTTCTTCTAAAATTTCCGCCGCGTTCTTCTTGCAAGCGACCGCAAGAAACGACACAAGAATCAGAGAGCAGGTTACGATCGGTTTATTTCTAAAGGGAAAATTCATACTTTCGTTTCCTTATAATGCGAAGACGTGTTCCAATCCCGTTTCGTAAGGTTCGCTCAACGCGGACAAACTCAGCTTCACGCCGGCGTCTTTGATTTCCAAGGTTCCGTTTGAGGTCGTTTTTCCCACGGAATAAAACTTGAGCCCCTTCGCTTCCGTTTGTTTCCGGATTTCTTCCTTTGCCGAGGAATCGAACCCGATCAATACGGCAGTGGAAGATTCGCCGAACAAGGTCAAGTCGAGACGATTTTGTTTAAGAGCAGTTAGGTCCGCTTCGACGCCAAGCCCGGAAAAAAGAACGGTTTTGGAAAGCGCGATCGAGATTCCTCCGAGAGAAAGGTCTCTTGCGGATTTCAGAATTCCTTTTTCGTTCAGAGAAAGAATCAGTTTACAAAGTTCTAATTCTTCTTGGATGTCGAGTTCGGGAATGCTCCCGTTTACCTGACCGTGAATCTTTTTCAGGTATTCGCTTCCGCCCAGAGAAGGACGGAAATTTCCGAGGACGGCGAGTGAAATTCCCGCTGCCTTAGGAAAGTTGGATAGAAGTTTCTTTTTATCCTGAAGAATTCCCACCATACCGATCGTAGGAGTCGGGAAGATCGGACCTTCGGGAGATTCGTTGTAAAACGATACGTTCCCTCCGGTTACGGGAAGTTCGAGAAAACGGCACGCGTCTCCCATTCCGCGAATACATTCCGAAAACATATAGTAGTTTTCCGGAATATAAGGATTTGCGAAATTCAAATTGTTCGTCACTCCGTACGGAGTCGCTCCGGTCACGTAGACGTTGCGCGCCGCTTCGCAAACCGCGAACTCGGCTCCCTTATACGGATCGAGATAAGTATATCTGGAATTACAATCGGTCGCCGTTGCAAGCGCCTTGTTCGTATCGGGAATGGAAGAAAGTCCTCCGTCCAATCCGGGTCCGATCAATTTTACCAAACCGACTTCGCTGTCGTATTGTTCCGTGATCGGCTTCCGGGAACATACGTTCCAAGAGGAAAGAATCTTAAGAAGAGTTTCGTTCGTGTTGTTCGGAGTTACGTCCGCAATTCCGTCCGGCTTCCAGGTTTTTACAGCGTCGAGATAGGCGGGACGTTTGGTTTCCCGTTCGTAACGAGGAGCGCCTCCGCCTAACACGAGTGATTCGGCGGGAATCTTCGCTTTGAGTTTGCCGCCCATGTGGATCTCGATCATCCCGTCTCCGGTGACTTCTCCGATCTTTACCGCGTTTAGATTCCATTTTTCGAATATAGCTACGAGTTCGGATTCTTTTCCTTTTTTCGGAACAACGAGCATTCTTTCCTGCGATTCGGAAAGCATCGCTTCATACGCGTTCATTCCCGTTTCACGGAACGGAACGAGATCGAGGTTGATCTTCATTCCCGTTTTTCCCTTTGCGCTCATCTCCGAAGTCGCGCAGGAAATTCCAGCGGCGCCCATATCCTGAATTCCGACTAATAATCCTTTTTGAATCGCTTCGAGACTTGCTTCCATCAGAAGCTTTTCCATAAACGGGTCGCCTACTTGAACTGCGGAACGTTTGGATTCGGATTCTTTGGAAAGATCTTTCGAAGCGAAAGAAGCCCCGTGAATTCCGTCTCTTCCCGTCGTAGCTCCGACAATGTAAACTGCGTTGCCGATTTGTCCGCCGGTTGTCGCGCTCGCCATCTGATCGTGACGAACAATTCCGACAGTCATCGCGTTCACGAGAGGGTTTTTAGAAAAACATTCGTCGATAAAAAGTTCTCCACCGGAAACCGCGATTCCGAGAGAATTTCCGTAATCGCCGATCCCTTTCACGGCGCGGGAAAGGAGATATTTGTTTCGCGGTTCGTCGGGATTTCCGAAGCGAAGCGAGTTAAGAGATACGATCGGTCGAGCGCCCATCGTAAAGATATCTCTCATAATTCCACCGACGCCCGTCGCCGCGCCTTGATACGGTTCGACAGCGGTCGGGTGATTGTGACTTTCGATTTTGAATACGACCGCCAGTCCGTCGCCGATGTCCATCGCACCCGCGTTTTCTTCTCCGGCTTTTGCGAGCAGCTTGTCGGAGGACGTGGGTAGGGTTTTTAATTTGAGAATCGAGTTTTTATAAGAACAATGTTCCGACCACATCGCGGAGAAAATTCCGAGTTCGGTCGAGTTCGGGATTCTACCACCCAGGATTTCCTGGATCTTTTGAAATTCTTCTGCTGTTAGCCCGTGTTCCAGGGCGTCTTGTAAGGAGACGGCGTCTTTTTCCATCGATTGTCAGTATTTTTTCCAAGTCACCCTCTGAAAATCAAATATTCCCGGAAATTTTGTGTAGGAGATCCTACATTGTTCGCGCCGTTGATCTTGGGTTTGGTAAGAGTTCCCACAGTTTCTCGGAAGGACATTTAATCCGCAGGAGTTCCCACAAACTCTCTTGCATTTTCAAAAAGGAATCCGGCAAACCCGATCCGTAAGCGGCAGCCAAGCCTTGGTCCGAGTCTTCGAAAGCCAACCGGAACGAATCCGCAAACCCAAACCGGCGAAAACTCAATGTTCACCGCCTGAGGCCATTCCCATGGGACCTCAAAACGGCCTACCGAATAAATATCATAGGAGTTCCTACTTTTTACTTTCCGAAGAAGATTCAAGGCCGGTTCCGCAAACCTCGACAAGATAATCGAACAGGACAGGTCGGATCTCCGAACGGTCCTTCCGGAACATCAGTCCTCCGTCTCCCAACTCAAAAATCGAGAGGTCGCAAAATTTCTCGGAACCGGGTTTTGAAGCTGTCGGAGAACCGACAATCGATGAAAAGAAAGCCGAAGCTTGATCTTGCAACGAAGTTATCCGACTGCATTGATAAAATAAAAAACATAGAAAAAAGATTTCTAACCGTAACCGCATTGTATTGGTAGCCTCGGTTCCCAAAGGTTGCTTCAAATCGGGAACGTGTTCTTAAGAAAGATAACGTTGCGGAGAAGGGACTTCTGCCAAAAATTCTCGGCCCAAAGGAATTTTGCAGAAACGGGCGATTTCGAGTATCGATTCCGTAAGAATTTTAAGAAATTCCAAAATCGCTATCGAAAAGTCGCTTTAACGAAAGCGTTATGCGACTTTGATTTTAGATTCGGAATTGAAAGCCGTTCTCCCCTCTGGCCGAAAAAAGGAAGAACGGCATATTCTCATTCTTGAATGTTCAACGTGTACGTAAAGTTCGTGGACTGAGGAATCACTCCTATGGTCACGGTTTTTCCTTCTTGAATCGTCTCGGTGATCGTATCGTTACCGAGATTTTCCGAAGACTTGAAATTCTTTCCAAGATTGATTCCGGGGCAGGTTCCGATCCATGCGGACAAATCCGAATCGGAGACCAGGGCGTTCAACTGGATCGAGTATTGTTTCGTGGCCGGCGCCGTAAATCGGAAATACTGTGTGCATATATTGTTCGCAGAATTACAACTTCCGTTTTTCGTCTTCGGTTGATTTATGTCGATCACTTCGGCGTTGAAAGACGGACAGATAAATCCGGATGTCATCTTTTGAACCGCGCTGATCGTATTGTCCTGCGTGACACGAAGCGTAAAACGATTGTTGTTTCCGGTCACATCGGAATAGGAAAAATATACTACATCTCCGGCGCTTAACTTTCTTGAAATATTTCGATCAAAGTCCCCTCCTGTCGAAGGATAAAAGAAAGAAGCATCGTTGAGTCCGGGACAACGATTGACGTAAAGTGAAAGATCGACCTGACTCGTCGTGTCCACGAAGTCCACAGCGAATCGATACGTCCCGTCGCTCGGCGCAACGAATTTATAATGTCGAGTCGGATCTCCCGAATTCATGGTAAGAATTCCGGTGGCAACTCCTAAGACGAGATTTCCATCCGTTTGTGCGGAACAAGAATTCACCGATCCGATCGTATAAGCGTGGTTAGCCGTATAACTGCCGATTCCGCTTTTCAAAAAAGCGATCCAAACCGTGTCATTTGGTCCGGCTTCGAACGTAATTTCGTCCGAACCTCCTTCCCCGTTTCCTCCGTTTACCGATGCGATGCTTGCACTTTCGGTCAATGGACATTTGTTTTTCCAGAGATACAGATCGGCTCCGACCGCAGTTAGGTTTCCAAGAACGTTAGACGTTACCGTAAACGTTCCGCTCGCATCCATGAGAAATTCCTGAAATCCCCATTGATACCAGGCGCTCTGTCTGATTTTTCCGGATTGGCCGATTCCTAAAGTACCCGTAGTAGAACCGGAAGCGCCGGGACTGGAAGTGTAAAATCCTTCGGATAAGTCCGCGGATGAAAACCCGCAATCGGTTCTCGAAAAACCGTTCGAGTGTTCGATTGCATTCGCGATCGTAGACGCAATCAAAAGATTCGTCATAGGATTTTGTTCTTCTCCTTTTTTGCAACTTACGGCGATACTGATTAGCAAAGCCGCCAACAAAATACGGATCATGTTTGTCTCCTTGGTTCGTCTGATCGCAAGGACCGTCGAACGAACCAAAAAGAGAGACAGCGTAAAATCCGGTTTTTGTCAGCCGAATGGATTCATCTTATAACTCAAATTCAATAATTAATTGATAACACAAAAAAAGGGTTTTATGGCGAAAGAGCCCCATTTCCTTTTAACAGGTCAAAAAAAATCCTCTTCAAATCGAATAATAATTTCTTCTATAATACAACAATGGGCGACGATCATCATCCGATCCCGCCGAAATCACTCTGCCGATCACGATCGAATGATCTCCCCCGTCGATGAATTGATCCACTTCGCATTCGATATGAGAAAGCGTTCCCGGCAAAATCGGTAAGGACAATTCTCCCGTTTTGCATTCGAGTTCTTCGATCAAAGCATGCTTATCCGTCTTTCCCGAAGCGAATTGATTGGAAAGAGAATCCTGTCCTTGTGCAAGAATGTTCACGACGAATTTTCCCGAACTGCGAATCGGATCGTGGCTTGAGATATTCTTCTGAAGACAAAAAAGAATCAAAGGAGGACTTAAGGAAAGGGAACTAAAACTGCTCACGGTCAAACCGCCGTTTTTGCCGAGATGAGAATACGTTATGACCGTTACGCCCGACGGGAAATGAGAAAGCGCGTTCTTAAAAACTTCGTCCGTGATTTTCATGAGGTCGATCTTAAAATCCGAAGCTTCGATGTCAACCGATCGAAAAAGACTCCGATCCATTGAATAGCCCTCAAGCCTACTTTAAGCCTTTCGGATCCAATCCACCGAACGCGACAAAGCAATTGACTTTTCCGCTTGAACAAGGATACTCGAAGAGAACGTTATGACACGAATCCTATTGAGATCTTCCGTAATTCTATGTTTGCCCTTCTTCCTTTCCTGCCTTTGGTTGATACGACCTTCGGGAAATTTTGAAGAACACGATCCTCCGGAAAAACCGGACTATTCCCTTTTTTCTTCCTGGGCTGCGCTTCCGCAAACCGACGACGATGCGGACCGGGTTCCGTCCGAATCGAACCTCAAGGACGAACAGAGCAATGCTCCCGTCGACGTATTCTTTATCCACCCCACTACGTTTTACGGAAGAGAATGGAACGCAAAATTAGAGAATGAAAGAGTCAATCGAAGAACGGACGAAGGGACGATCCAAAAACAAGCGAGCGTATTCAATTGCTGCGCGAAGATCTACGCCCCCCGTTACAGACAGGCCACCTTGTATTCGTTTCTCGATCCGGACAACGGAAAACGTTCTTTAGAATTAGCATATCAAGATATTCTCACATCCTTCGATTATTATCTGAAACAATGGAACGGAGGAAGACCCTTCATCATCGCGTCCCACAGCCAAGGCACGCATCACGCGATCCGGCTTTTAAAGGATAGAATCGACGGCACCGTTCTTTCGCAAAAATTCGTGGCCGCCTATTTGGTCGGAGGCGCCGTTCCGATCGATTCGTATCGAACCATACCGACTTGCAAAACTTCATCGCAAACCGGCTGTTTTGTCAGCTGGAGAACGTTCGGCGAAGATGCGGAAATTCCGAAACTTCCGCACGATCCGAAAGGAGAAACCGTCTGCATCAATCCGATCAGTTGGAAAGAAGACGAAATTCTCGCGGAAGCCGGCCAACATCCCGGAGGGGTCAACGCGGAATTTAAAACGATCGAACGCCAACTTTGCAGCGCCCGGTGTTCAAAAGGAATTTTACGAATTTCTAAACCGAATGCTCCCGGTTTTTCAAGATGGATCGGTGAAAACTATCATATCTTCGATTACGGAATTTTTTATCAGAGCATTCGAGACAATGTTTCGAAACGAATCCAAACGTTTCTGGAGGAAAAGAAGAATTGAACTCGATCGAAACTCTCTGGACATTTCCGATCTTTCCGTAAAGTTAGATCGCAAAAGGAGAATCCGATGACTTCCCGAGAACTGGAAGCGAGAACCCAGGAATTTAAGAAGATCGTTCCCACGGAAATTACAGTTACGAGATGGGAACATTCGTTGCGCGTCGCGGAAATAGCGAAAGAACTCGCGCTCATTCATTCTCAAGAAGAAGCGGAACTCGCATATCTTGCGGGAATCGTTCACGATATCACGAAACAAAAAACTCCGGAATTTCATCTAACGTTATTCAAGGAATCGGGACAAGAAGAACTGGAAAAACTTCCTTCCGCGGCCTGGCACGCCTATTCCGCGTCGATCTATCTCAAATCACAATACGATCTAAAACACGAAGGAGTTTTATCCGCCGTGCGCAATCATACCTTGGGAGCGGAAACTCCCGGCCCTCTCGATCTGATCTTATATGCCGCAGATTTTTTAGGCTCGGATTACGCTGAAAAAAATCCTCTCTATCCGGATTGGAGAGAACAAGCCCGGAAGAACTTATATTTAGGCGTCTTGTGTAAGGCGAAGAATACGATGGAGGATTTGATCGCTTCCCGAAAAACGATTCATCCGAGAACCGTATTCACGTATAACCTCGCCGTTTCCAAATGTTCGCAATAAAATTCGGATTTGAACGCGTAACGATACACGTCCGAACGACCGCCTAATTTGTGTTTGTGGACCGATCCGCTACGTAACCGATCGCGGACGGAATGATCACCATCGTCAGATAACCGAGACCGATTTTAATGAAATAATCGCCCACGCTCATCTTCGACATAGGAATCAGAATCAGGAAATCGAGACCCCAGTTGATCGCAAGCCAGATAAGACCGGTCGTCAAAAGGATCGAAAATTTCTTTCCCGTAATTTTCAAAGCAAGAGCGACGATCAAAATACAACCCGTGAGATTCCCCACGAGGATCATCACCGACTTAAACAAAAAAATATCGGTGAGTAGCTGTCCGTCCGGCGTATGAAACGGGATCGCAACCGTAAACGGAATCAGCCAAACTAAAAAACCGTATGCAAGAATTCGAATTAAATATTGTTTCATCATGGATCTCCTATGTATGCGTAAGAATTACGGCACTGTATCGTCCGTAATAAAAGTCTTCAATCTCGAATTTGAAAAAGAAAACCGATCGAATTAAAAATTCACCGGCTTTTTCGTTTCCAAATCGCCGCTTTCTCCGTCTTGCGGATCGATTTCCTGATCCGCTTTGTAAGCGCTGAGCAAAGAGGAAGGGAACAACAGTCTGGAAATCATACTGAGCGTTCCGATGCTCACCTGCATTTCGTTCGAGTCGAGTTCGCTTAACAATTTACTTTTCATATATCTTCTCCGAATTTCTCCTTAAAGTATCTGCCCCAGTGCGGCCTGGTTCCGTCCTTGTCCTCGAAATCGTATTCTTCCGAAAGTTTCCAAGAACTCGTGGCGGTTCCCGTTTTGAAAAACGCATTCTCGTCCGCCGCCAAACACGCTACCACTCGGCCGATGTAAGCGGGAGTTTCCGAAGCGATAAAATGCGGATCTTTTAGAACGGCGTCCTTCCAATTCGATTCTCCTACCCCGAAATAATCGAGCATCGCCTCCGATCGGAGAAAACCGGGAGTGATCGCGACGACGGCGATCCCGTGCGGTTTTAATTCCTCCGAAAGGGAACGCGCAAGATTGATTACGGAAGACTTAACCAAAGTATAATATACGTTTCCCCGATAACGGTAATCCGTTCCGTCCGTGATCTCGACCACGAGCCCGGAAGCGTTTCGAATCATCAAAGGAGCCGCGAAAAAATTGGTGATTAGATGGGAATCTAGACAAGTCCGTTGCACCTTTAGACCGTTCTCCAGAGAATGTTCCCAAAATTTTTTCTCCCATTGAATGTAAGGATCTCCGCCCCAAACATCGTTGATGAGAATGTCGAGTTTCCCTTGTTCCCGATCGATTTTTTCGATCAGGGATTTTACTTCCTCGGGTTTCGTATGATCGGTGCGCACCCAGATCGCCTTTCCTCCCGAGCCATTGATGATCTCCGCGGTTTCTTCGATCGTTTCTTTTCGATTCATCTCCGAAAGATTTCCTCGAACGCTTCGACCCGTGACGTAAACGGTCGCACCCTCTTCTCCCAATGCGATCGCGATTCCGCGTCCCGCACCTCTTGTGGCTCCGGCGACAAGCGCGACCTTGCCTTCCAAACGTTTCGGTTTCATGAGCCTATCTTAGCACGGGCAATTTGACAAACTCTGTCATATATTCGGAAGAATCTTTTTTCCAATCGAAAAAATCGGTTTCGGTTACGATCCGGAGAATTATATATGTCATTCATTGTCATGTATCCGGAATAGAATTGAAATATGCGTGCGGACCGATTACTCTCCATTCTTCTTCAACTCCAAGCCAAAGGGAGAATTTCGTCCCGTGACTTGGCGAAAAAATTGGAAGTCTCGGAACGAACGATCCACAGAGACATGGAAGCGTTGAGCGCCTCGGGCGTTCCCGTTTTTGCGGAACGCGGCTCCAAAGGCGGTTGGGAATTGTCAGAAGGATATCGAACCAACCTGACCGGAATGAAAAAGGAAGAAATCTTTTCGATGATTTTGACGAGCTCCACACGCATCGCTTCGGACCTCGGCAAGAAAAAAGATTTCGACTCCGCCTTTATGAAATTCATGGCCTCTCTTCCTCCCGCGTATCAACAGGAAGCGGAGATGGTTCGACAAAGAATTCACATCGACGGTGCGGGCTGGGGCTGCGCCGAAGAAGAATTTCCGTTTTTACCTTTGATTCAAGAAGCGGTCTGGCAGGAAAAGAAGGTGATTCTCCGGTATCGATCGGACGAAGAATCCAAAAAGAGAATCATTCTTCCTTTGGGACTCGTGGCGAAAGGAAAGACCTGGTATCTCGCCGCGAAATACGGAAAAGAATTCAGAACGTTCCGCATTTCCAGAATCTTGGAAGCGAAACTCGGAGATTCCTTCGAACGACCGAAAAAATTCGATCTCGAAAAATACTGGCAGGAAAGCACGCGCAACTTCTTTTCCAAACTTCCCACCTACCCGATCCGACTCAAAGTCCGAACGGATCGATTCGAATTTTTCAGAATGATTTCGTACGGTAGAATATTAGAATATTCAACTATAAACAAGGACTGGATCGAGGTGAAGGCCGATCTCGAAACCAAGGAACTCGCGCTTCATCATATCCTCGGCCTGGGTGATTCCGCGATTCTGATCGAACCGAAAGAACTCAAAAAGGAAATTCTTTCCCAAGCCGAAAAGATATCCGAGTCTTATTCGACCTGATACACACCCACCAAATTTTCCTTACCTTTCACGGAGACTTTCCCCAATTCCTTAAAAGCGTATTTTACTCGATTTCGGATCTTACGGAAACTATCATCCGAAAGAAGAATGTCGACTCCGTATTTTTTCGTAAGACCTTCGATCCGGGAAGCGAGATTGACCGCGTCCGAAATCACGGTTCCGTCCATTCGTTCCACTTCTCCGATCGTGCCCAACATCAAAACGCCCGTGTGGATTCCGATCCCGATCCGAATGGGTTCGTAATTTCTTTCCAATCGGCTCTGATTGTGACGATCCAATTCCAGTTTCATTTCGAGCGCGGCTTCGAGAGCGTTGTCCGGCGAATCCGGAAAAAGCGCCATGATCCCGTCTCCTAAATATTTATCCACGAAACCGCCGTGTTTGCGGATGATGGGTCCCATCCTTCCCATATACGAATTCAAGAAATCGAAGTTATCCTTAGGAGTCATTTTTTCCGAGAGTTCGGTAAAGGAACGGATGTCCGAAAACAGAATCGTCATCTCCCTTTGCGTTTGATCACCTAATTCAATTTCCGTAATATTCTTTTTTCCTAAAAAATTCAGAAATTCCAAAGGAACAAAACGGCTATAGGACCGGTTCGTCGCCTTTAAGTCGGCGGAAAGATTTTCGATCGATACGAAAGCCGCGGAAAACTTCAGGGAAAGCATGTAGGATTGCGCGAAGATAAACGTGAACAACCCGAGAGGAAGATAATATCCCGTGCTGACCATCGTTTGACTCTGAAGAATGTCGTTGACGGCGGCCGCAATCAACGCGAGCGCACCCAAACTTGCTATGATCGCCCCGTCCCTCTTCCGATAGATAAATCTTCCGAGCCAAAAGAAAAAAACCAGGGTATAAACCAGAAGGACGAGTTGATAAGGAATGAGAGTGAGCGCAAATATCTTGGTCGGAAAGAAAAGAATCACAAGCGAAAATACGCCGACTACGGCCGCACTGATTTTCCAAACGATCGGACTCATGTCTTCGGGAAAAATCGTATCCATATATTTCTGAAAGATCGGCCAAGCCAGATAAAAGGAAAGATATTCCACTTTGCTTCCCAGCTCCCAAGGAATCTCGGGAAATTTTTGAAGAATGAATCGTTCGCCGGTCATCAGCAAACGGATCACGATTACGAAACAAAAAAGTCCGAAGTATAAACTCGATTTATCTTTTCTTCTCAAAGAAAATAAACCGAAATGATAAAGGGCCATGATCGCAATGCTTCCGAACAGAAACATTTCGGTGGTCCATCGGTCCTCTCTGTAACCGGAAATATCTTTTTTACTTCCGAGCCGAATCGTTTCCCAGATTCCCCCCTTAAAGTGATGAAAGTTCGACACTTCCACCTGAATCAGAATTTCCTTTCCGCCGGGTTTGAATTCCGCATAACGCGGAAGATACTGAGGTCTGGACGTGTTCTCGTCCGTACCGACGACCCCGCTTCGAATCAGTTTTACGCCGTCCACCCAAAGCGCCCCCGCCGTGCCGACGTCCTGAAATCGGATCGAAAGCGGATTTTGATCTTCGCTTAACAAAACTTTCAAAGTGTAAGTGCCGTATCCGTAGACCGATACGGAATTCATATCCGGAATCTCCGAATACGAGTTCCAGTTATCCGGAACGGAGACGAAATACGATTTCGAATCCGCCGACTTTGATTCCGGTTTGGAAAGACTTAATTCCTTCCAGACAAAGGACCATTCTCCGTCCAATTTAACGATTCCGTCCGTATCGAAATTCCATTCTCGCAAATCCAAAACTCCTTTCTCCGCGTGAGGAGCGATCTTCGTAGAAATCGGATTGGAACAATCGGCAAAGAGAAGCGGAAAGAAAAGAATTCCTAACGCGAATAAGGACGAAAATTTCTGTTTCATGTCTACCTTTACATCCGCCGATCGGGAACGGCTGTGATGGAAAAAAACGTATCCTCATCCGATTGAAAATAATTTCAAGATTTATCCGATGGATTTCGATCCGATTTCGCTTTAAATTTCCGTAATTTATTCGGAACAAATGGAAAGGCTTGTATTTTTACGGAAATACTGTATTCCAAGATCGAGGTATCCAGCATGAAAAAAGCGTTCGCTCTATTCGCGGTCATTCATTTATTTTCCGTTTCTCTCGCGGCAAAAACCGCTTCCAAAAACATCGTCTACCAAGAAGGCGAAACGATGTTGGAAGGATACATCGCTTATCCCGATCTCGACGTGAAAAAGAAAGTTCCCGGCGTCTTGGTCGTTCATGATTGGATGGGAATCGGAGAGAATTCGAAAATGCGCGCGGATAAACTCGCGGGACTCGGATACGTGGCTCTTGCGGTGGATATCTACGGAAAAGGCGTAAAACCGAAGGGAATGGAAGAAGCGGCTAAATTAGCGAATTCTTATAAACAAGATCGTAAACTGATGCGCGCGAGAATTCTCGCGGCTTTGGAAACTCTGAAAGCGCAGCCGGAAGTCGACGTTCAAAACATCGCTGCGATCGGCTATTGTTTCGGAGGAACCGTCGCCTTGGAACTTGCGAGAAGCGGAGCGCCGATTTCCGGAACGGTCAGTTTTCACGGAGGACTTGCGACGCCGAACCCGGACGATGCGAAAAATATTAAAGGAAAAATCTTGGCTCTGCACGGAGCGGACGATCCGTTCGTCAAAAAAGAGGAAGTAGAAGCGTTTCAGGAAGAAATGCGAAACGCGAAGATCGACTGGCAATTCGTTTCCTACGGAGGAGCGGTTCATTCGTTCACGATCAAGGAAGCGGGCAACGACAATTCGAAAGGAGCGGCCTACAACGCAAAGGCGGACAAACGTTCTTGGAACGAGTTATTGACCTTTTTTGCGGAAACCTTCCGAAAATCCAGAGACTAACCTCGAATCATCGTTTTCCGGCGGCGGCCGCAACGGCCGCCCTCTCACGAGAAAAACATTATTTCTTCCGAATATACTCGTTTCCTAATACGATTCCAGAACAACCCGGAACCTTAAATTGATCGAATTCGTTGTGATCAAACGGGGTCGTGGAAAAAAAATACTTTCTGCAATCGGTCGGATTGGAAAAGAATCTCGGCTTTTTACCGAAATTAAAAACGATCAGTTTGCGTTCGGCACCGGATTCCCGGAGATAAACGAGCATATCCTTGGGAACGTTCTCCTCGATCAAGGTCAGCGTTCCTTCCCGCAGCGCGTTGCTTGTATTTCTTAAATGAAGAATTCCTTTGTACGTATTCAAAAGGGAATCCCGGTCCTCGGATTCGACTAAAACGTTCCGTTCCTTGTAATTTCCGTGGACGCGAATCCAGGGTTTCGCTTTTTTCGTCGTAAAACCGGCGTTCGGCGAATCGTCCCATTGCATCGGAGAACGGGCGCGGTCCCGAATGATGATGTCCGCCAAACCTAAAAATTCGGAAAGAGTATCGCCTAACCAGCGATAGATTCTCGCGAGAGGGTCCTGAGCCTCCGTAAGTTTGATCGTTTCGTTCGTCATTCCGATCTCTTCCCCGTAGTAAGTGACCGGAACTCCTCTTGCGGTGAACTGAAACAAAGCGACGAGTTTTCCTTTTTCGAGGTTGTTGTTGATCTTGCGCATATAGCGTCTTTGATCGTGATTTCCGAAAACGTATGTCGGAATGTACGGATACGGATAAACCTCTTCCATTTTCTTGATGATGCCCTTGAAAAAAGTCATCTTGAACTTCAATAAAAGCGTTTCGAACAAAAAGATGAGATTGAGACCGTCCCTTTTTTCGCCTAAGTATCGTTTGATGATATGATCGTCGCCGGCGACCTCTCCGACCGAAAAACGATCTCCGTCGAATTCCTCCAAAACGGCACGGAGTTCCTTCGCAAATTCGAAGTTGTTCGGATGATTTACCGTATAAACGCGGCTTTGAAAGTAACCGTCGTGATCGTTTTCCGAAACGATGTATTTAAACCGAAACGGATTGTCCCGAAAATGTCTGTCTTTAAAAATTGCGTGAAAGATATCGAGACGAAAACCGTCCACTCCCTTCTTCAGCCAAAAACGCAGAACGTCGAACATCGCCTTTTTGACTTGAGGGTTGTAGTAATTCAGATCGGGTTGAAAATCCAAAAAGCTCGCGAGATACCATTGGTCCGTTTTTTTGTCGTAGTTCCAAGCCTTGGGCGTGACGAACGAGCTCCAGTTGTTCGGCGGCTTATTCTTTCCTTTTCCGTCCCTCCAAATATACCAATCCCGTTTCGGATTATCGCGGCTTGAGCGAGACTCCTTAAACCAATCGTGTTCATCGGAAGTATGATTCATCACCATATCGAACACGATCTTCATTCCGCGCTTATGAACTTCTTTTATTAGCTTTTCTGCATCTTTCACCGTTCCGTATTCGGGAGCCATCGAGTAATAGTCGCTAACGTCGTATCCGTGATCCATCTGCGGACTTTTATACATAGGAGAAACCCAGATCGTTTCAAAACCCAGATCGCGGAGATAATCCAACTTGGAGATAATGCCGGGAATATCCCCGATCCCGTCTTCGTTCGTGTCCGCGAAAGAGCGGGGGTAAATCTGATAGATCGTGGTCTTTTGCCACCACTTATCGAGCTGATCGGATGATTTTTTTTTGGAAGTTTTTTTCTTAGCGGTCATAGATCTTCGGGCTTTAATGGAATCAAAAATATTAGAATGAAGGTTGTCAAACGGTATTACGCGGAATCGTCGAACGTGAACCCGCGAACACAAGAACGTTCGATTGTAATATTCCTCCGAAATCCCGATCATTAGACCTTCTGTCTCTTAACAAGGGACAGACTTCGGGAAGAATTCCGGACCGAACCAGAAACGCTTTTTTAGAAGAATGAAAAATTTTTAGATTGACGAAAGTCTCATTTATTTCGACATCGAAATAAATGAAGCAAGAATTCGCAATTCACCTTCTTTCAAGAACCAGGGACAGAATCCAAAAATACCTCACGAAAGAATTCGAAAAGGAAGGAATCAAGGATCTCGTTCCGGCCCACGGAGGAGTTCTCTACGCGCTTGGAAACGCGGGAGAAATGACGATGAGCGAACTCGCAACAACGTTGGATCGAACCAACTCCACGGTCACTGCGTTATTGGACAAGATGGAGGAATTGAAATACGTGAAACGAATTCAATCCGCGGAAGACGAACGTGTTTTTACGGCGGTATTGACGGCCAAAGGGAAATCGACTCGGGAGGCCGTGTTACGCGCTTCGCAAACGACGACTCAAAAACTCTACAAAGGTCTTCTCCCCGAAGAGAAGGAAACCTTCATCCGTCTTTTGGAAAGAATTCATTCGAATTTTGAAAAGTGAAATTGTTTCGATTTTTACAAGTTATTTCGACATCGAAATAAATGGAGGAATGTATGTTTCAGGATAGAACGATCGTAATCACCGGCTCCGCAAGAGGAATCGGAAAAGTCACGGCAAAGAATTTTTTAAACAAAGAAGCAACCGTAATCGTTTCCGACTTGGATCCGATCCAAGTGGAAAAAACCTTTCACGAACTTTTGCGGATCGGTAAAGGAAAGGTATTCGGAAAACTCTGCGACGTGCGCGACAAAGCCCAAGTCAAGGAACTCGCCGAATTTGCGTTTCAAACGACGGGAAGACTGGATGTTTGGATCAACAACGCGGGCATCATCAAGGACGATCTTCTTTTGCGGATGAGCGAGGAAAAATGGAACGAAGTCTTCGACGTAAATCTCAGAGGCGCCTTTTTCGGAACGCAAGCCGCGGCAAAGTATATGATAAAACAGGAATATGGAAGAATCATAAACATCGGTTCTGTGTCCGGGTTTTACGGTAACGGAGGACAAGCGAATTATTCCGCCGCTAAAGCGGGCCTTATGACTTTGACGAAATCCTCCGCGAGGGAACTCGCTTCCCGCAATGTCACGGTTAACTGCGTCGCTTCCGGATTTATCGACAACGACTTTGCCGCAAACGTTCCGAAAGAAGCGCGGCAAAAGATCCTCGATACGATTCCTTTGAAGATCGATCGTAATCCGGAAGAAGCCGTCTCCTCCGCGATTCATTTTTTTGCATCGGAAGAAGCCGACTGGATTACGGGAGCGACGCTTCGTGTGGACGGGGGAATGATGATCGGCTTCTAAACGAAGGGCCGATTTAAAATCAAAAGAAACGATAAAGGCCGCTTTTCCATTGCAAAGAGCGGCTGTTAATCAATCTGCAATCTCCTTCCGCAAAGGAAGAATCAAAAGAACGAAATTCGAAACTACATCTTCCGAAATCAAAGAACGGAAATTCCGATCTCCGAGAATCTCTTTCGATCGCATACGAACTGGGCGATGTCGATCTGTTTGTGATGATCGAATAAGAACGTGGTCATCTTTCCGATCCATCTTCCTTTGTATTCCTCTTCCACGAAACGGATCCACGCAAGAATATCGATCAGCTCGTGCGCCATGAATTCGTAATTTTTTCCTTCGTGGATGAACTTTTCCCGTGGATTGAAAATCCTCTCTTCGTTTAACAAAATTACGTTTTCAAGCGTGAACGGATAATCCTTTAAACCGCCCGCAAGTCCGATCTGATAAAACTTCTCCGCTTCGGCGCCGGGACGAAACGCAGTGGTTCTTGCGGAAGCAATATATGCGAAAATTTCGGGTGTCATCTCCGTTTGAATTCTCGAGTCGCCGACCGTGTTTCCAGGGTAACTTACCTGATGATCCAGAAACAAGGTTCCGCTTCCGTCGTCGGGTTCTAAAATACAATATCCTTTGTCCCAAACGGCGACGAACGGTTTGGTTACGGTGATCTTCGGAACGTCTCCGATCTTTTGCAAATTCTCCAGAACCCCGTCCCAATAAACCTGATCGCAATGATCGAACGTGGGAAAACTGGATTCTTCCAATTCGAAATCCAGATACAATCCGAACGCGGACTGAAATGCGATCGGATGTTCGATGATCTTCACGTCGCCGAGTTGTATATTATGATTTCCTTTTATACAAAAAGACGGATTCAGTTCGTAACTTTTTCCGGAATGAGTAAAACGGGAATAAGAGCCGCCGGACGGTTTTACGGTAATTCGGGTCGGTTTGTTTTCCAACGTCGAAATTCCGTTTATAACGAAGGATTTTTGAATCGTGTAAGAAGCGTTTCGATCGACGGGCAATCTCGAGTTTTGAAAGTGTTCGGGAAATCGAAGCGAAACCGCAAATCGGCTTTCTTTGAGTTCGGAAATTTTTCGGAGATCTGTGAAAACCTGCATTCTAAACGACAAAGGAAGTCGTTTTTTGAAAAGAAAGCAATCTTAAATCGGGGAAGGAATGTTCCGGGTGAAGAGTCCCACCCGGAAAAATGGAATTATACTCCGTAGAAAAGGAAGGACGCGATGATAGTCCAAACCCCTACTGCAATTCCAAAAATTCCCAACTTACCTTGGATCGGAGCCAATTTCGCTAAGAGTTCGGCGCCTTTTTTCTTTGCTTCTTCGTTTTTAGAAAGAACGTAAGTAGAGATCGTTCCAAAGCCGAGGATGAATCCGAGAACCGCTTGAACGATGTTTCCAGCGAGTGCAGTCACCCAGTAAATCGGCCAAGTTGGAAGCCATCCAAGACCGAGAAGCCCTTGGAATACGATTCCATAGATTCCCCAGAAGCAGAAAACCAGACCGATCCAACCTTGGTAAGGTGAAATCTTTGCAAGTAACTCTTTTGCATCCGGTTTTTTCGCCAAAAGCAGGGAAGGCACAGCAAGGATGCTGAGCACGATGAGTGTAATTCCTGATACCATTTGTATCTCCTGTTGAATTGAATTAGATTCAAAACCTTTTTACTGTTTCATTTTGCGTAAAAAGATCGTATGCATCTATCAGATCGAGTAACTCTTACCTAAGTGATTTTTTGCTCACTTTTTAGGTTTTGTTCCTCGTTTTAGGCCTTTCTTTCTTTTTTTATAAGAAAATCATCTAACGATCATTCAGCGCAACCGACCTTTCTCAAAAAAGAATCAGTAATTTCTGAATCATTTTCGGGAACAAAGATCGGTTTTTCGAAGATGACGCATAAATTTATCTAATGAATTTATAATATGATAAAGAATATATAATTCAAAATATAGCTTGTTGCCCGATGAATATACATTTAGGGAGCGCTTTTATCCTTGGTGTACAAAACGATTTCGTTTTATCACGACTGATTCCAAGTTACAATACGAAAGTTCGCATAACGTTGGGTATTCCGACTTGAGAATTTTGCGGAAGCTTGGTGCCGCGGATCGTAAAACCCGTTTTCAATTCACAAACCCTTCTTTCGAAAGAAGGATCGGCTGAGGAGAATTTTGATTCGCACCCAGGTCGTAAATCATTGCTTCGGGAGAATTCTCCCGCGATCCAGGAGAGCCTTTCGAAGATCGGGATGATTCTGTCGGATGTGGGAACTCATACATTCTCCCGTTGGTCTGAGATTCTCTCTTCCGGTGTTGATCCGACTTGAAAACCTGAAATTACAGAAAAAGGAAGGAGTTCCCAC
Source organism: Leptospira yasudae (assembly GCF_003545925.1). NCBI lineage: Bacteria > Pseudomonadati > Spirochaetota > Leptospiria > Leptospirales > Leptospiraceae > Leptospira > Leptospira yasudae. Next base: position 215,146 of record NZ_QHCU01000001.1, read on the forward strand.
GTTCTCTGAAAAACGTCGGGCGACGCGGCCCTTTCTCCATTTGGGCGCAGGAGTTCCCACAAAATTCGGTCAAACGGTCAAACTTCGCTTTCCGTACAAGCGTTTTTCGATTTTCCCCTTGACCGTCGGGGGACGTCGACCAGATTGGTTGAAAACGACTTAAAACAGGCCGGACGGATATGTACGCTATTATTTCAGTTGGAAACAGACAATACAAGGTAACCCAGGATCAGGAATTTCTGACCGAAAAAACCGGCAAAAACGCGGGTGAATCCTTTGACGCAAAAGTTCTTCTTTTCGCGGAATCCAGCAATAAGGTTCATATCGGACAACCTGAGCTAAAAACGGCTCGTGTTTCCTTAAAAGTTCTCGAAGACGTAAAAGGTGACAAAATTCACGCTTACGTTTACAAAAGAAGAAAGAACTATCAAAAAGCTTGGGGCCACAGACAACAGCTCCAAAAAGTTAAGGTCGTTTCTCTCTCCGCAGTTTGATCCGAATTCGGATAACTCGTAACGGAGAATTTTATTCTTCCTTGGAAAGCGAGGGACATTCCCCGGTTTCTTTAGGAAAAAAAGGGGAGAATCTTCTCTGCTCTGCCGTCTCGGTTCTGGTTCAGACCTTATATCTGCACCTCCTCCAATCCGGCAAAGCGAAACCCGCAGAGATCGCCGACGGCTATCTGCGATTCGAAGTTCTCCAGCAAGACGCATTGATACAAACTAGTTTCGATTTGGTTCTCACCGGGTTAAAAAACCTCAAGAGCCAATATCCGACAGAAATTGAACTGATAGGAGTACCTGAAAATGGCACATAAGAAAGGTGGTGGATCTTCTAAGAACGGCCGGGATTCAAATTCCCAGAGACTCGGCGTAAAACGTTTCGGCGGTGAATCCGTTCTCGCAGGAAATATTCTCGTTCGTCAAAGAGGAACAAAATTCCGCCCTGGCAACAACGTTGGCCTTGGAAAGGATCACACTCTCTTTGCTCTCGTTCACGGGAAAGTAAAGTTCGAGATGGTATCCAAATTGAAGATGCAGGTTTCCGTTTACCCGGAATAAACCTTCATATTTCAACAAAAACCGGATGAACCGCAGTCTCCTGCCCGCTTCTGGGTCCGGACTCTGCGGTTTTTTGTTTTATTAGGTAATTTAAGAATTTAGAATATTCGATTAACAACATGGAATCCTTTGTAGACGAAGTCGCCATTGAAGTGTTCGCCGGTCACGGCGGAGCAGGTTCCGTTCATTTCCGCAGGGAAAAATACGTCGAGTTCGGCGGTCCCGACGGCGGAGACGGAGGAATCGGCGGAAACGTGATCATTCGTCCGAATCTTTCCATGTACACCTTGGACAAATATCTTTCCAAAAGAAAGTTCAAAGCGGAAGCCGGTTTTCCCGGAGTCGGCGACAATTGTTCCGGCAAAAAAGGAGAAGACTTGATCCTCTTCGTTCCTCTCGGAACGCAGATCTACGACGAGGAAACCGGCGATCTTCTTTTCGATTTCGTTTCCGACACGCAGGAATTCGTCGTCGTACGAGGCGGCCGAGGCGGAAAAGGAAACACACACTTTAAATCTTCCACCAATCAAACTCCCCGCTTCGCGCAGCCCGGAGAGGAGGGAGAATATAAATTTCTACGTCTTTCGTTGAAACTTTTGGCCGACGTCGGAATCGTCGGTCTTCCGAACGCAGGTAAATCGACTTTGATCTCAAAGATCACGGACGCGCATCCGAAGATCGCGGGCTACGCGTTTACGACTCTTTCTCCGAACCTCGGCGTTGTTAAGCGAAGAGGAGATATCTTCCGTTTTACGATCGCGGACATTCCCGGCATCATCGAAGGCGCGAGCATGGGAATCGGGCTCGGACTTTCGTTTCTGCGTCATATCGAGCGAGTGAAGGGAATTTTATATCTGTTCGACGCTTCCTCTTTGGACATCGAAGAGGATTTGAAGATGCTGAAAAACGAACTTTCCACATACAATCCGGAACTTCTCAAGCGCCCTTATCTGATCGTATTGAACAAAATCGACGTGTGGGACGATCCCGAATTTACCAAGGACGTAATCCAAAAAGTTTCCCATCTCGGTAAGGTGATCGCGATCTCCGCGGACAAGGAAACGAACTTGGAAGAACTTTTAATCACAATGGACGAAACCTTTTTCAAAGAAGAAATCGAAAAGGTTTTAAATCCGGTAAAAGAATCCAAATCCGCTTTGTCGGAAGAATCGGACGATGACTCTGCCGCACTCGGTTCGATTTCGAATTCGCCCGACAAGGCGTCGGATCGCAAGGAGTTCCAAGAATGAATTCATCCATCTTAGAACGCTCCGCTCTTTCGGAAAAAATCCGTTCCGCCGAGATGATCGTAATCAAGGTCGGTTCTGCGAGATTGTCCGGTCCTTCCTCGGAAGTGAACGACTTTCTGTTTCAATTGGTAAGCGACATCCGTCATCTCCGCGATCTCGGCAAAAAGGTGATCCTCGTTTCCTCCGGCGCGATCGCAAGAGGAAGACTTTTGTTAAGCGAACTCCCCTCTTCCATTTCCTCGGGAGATTCTCTTTCCGAAAAACAGGCGTTAGCCGCCATGGGTCAGAACCGTCTCGTCAATCTATACGACAGTTTTTTTTCCAAGGTGAATCTGAGCATCGCGCAGATTCTTTTCGGGGTTTTGGATCTCGAATCCAAAGAAGGTTATAAAAATCTAAAGAATACGTTCACGCAACTTTTGGAATGGGGAATTCTTCCCATCGTAAACGAAAACGATTCCGTTGCGACCGAAGAGGTAAAATTCGGAGACAACGATATGCTTTCGGCTCTGGTGAGTCTGATCGTAGGCGCGGATCTGCTCGTCATTCTTACCGGCGTGGACGGATTTTTGAAAGAAGAGAAGGTCGTTCCGTTTTTGGGAAGAATTACCAAAGACGATTTGAATCTCGCGGGCGGTCCGAGCGGTCCCGGAACGGGGGGTATGTTTACCAAGCTCAAATCGGCGGGTTTGTTATCCGAAGCCGGAATTCCGACCGCGATCTTAAACGGAAAGAAGATGCACGTGATCCGAGAGTTTTTGAACAAGAACGAAATCGGAACGTTAGTCGCTCCTTCTGGAAACCGAGTTTTTTCGGAAGAGGACGTAAAGGAAATCATTCGTAAGAATCGAAATGCGAACGGAAACGGAGGAAATCATATATGAAAGAAATCGAATACGTTGAAGACCTTTGTTCGCACGCGAAAAAAGCTTCCAGAAGTCTAAAGGCGCTTCCTTCCTCCAAAAAGAATAAAATTCTTTCTGATCTCGCGGACCTGCTCGAAAAAAGAAAATCGGAAATCCTCGCCGCAAACGAACAGGATCTCAAAGACGGTAAGGAAAAAAATCTTTCCGCGGCCTTGATGGACCGCCTTTTGTTAAACGACAAGAGAATCGCCGCGATGGCTTCCGCGGTTCGGGAAATCGTAAGTCTTCCCGATCCAGTGGGAGAAGTTACGCGCGGCTTGACTCTTCCAAACGGTCTTGAACTCGTAACGAGACGGGTTCCGCTCGGGGTCGTTATGGTGATCTACGAATCTCGTCCGAATGTCACGATCGACGTGGGTGCGCTTTCCTTTAAATCGGGAAACGCTTGTATTCTTAGAGGAGGAAGCGAAGCGTTTCACTCGAACGCGATCCTCGTAAAACTATTTCATGAAATTCTAAATAAAGAAGGAATAGACACGGGAGCGGTGACGTTCGTGGACAAAACGGATCGATCGTTTATGCTTCCCTTCTTTCAACAAACCGCGTCGATCGATATCGTAGTTCCGAGAGGCGGAGAAGGTTTGATCCGGTTCGTCAGCGAAAATTCCAAAATCCCCGTCGTCAAACACGACAAAGGCGTTTGTAATCTTTACATCGATCAGGACGCGGATCCCGAGAAAGTGATTCCGATCGTAATCAACTCGAAGGTCCAAAGACCCGGAGTTTGCAACGCGACTGAGAATCTGATTCTTCATAACGGATATCCGTTCCGCAAAGAACTGTTAGAGGCTCTTGCAAAAGAAGGCGTGGAACTTCTTTTAGATCCCCCCGCTCTGGCTTTGTTTCCGAAAGGAAAACCGGTAAGCGAAGCCGACTACATGGAAGAATTCTTAGATCTGAGACTTTCCGTAAAAACGGTTTCTTCTCTGGAGGAAGCGTTGGCGTTTATCGAAAGGACCTCATCGGGTCACACGGAAGCGATCGTAACGGAAGACGTAACCACCGCGAAAACGTTTACGAACTCCTTGGATTCCGCAGCGCTTTTCGTGAATTGTTCCACCCGCTTTCACGACGGAGGAGAATTCGGCCTGGGAGCGGAAGTCGGAATTTCCACCGGTAAACTTCATGTTCGCGGACCGATGGGTTTGGTGCATCTCACGACTACGACCACTTACGTCAACGGAAGCGGACAAATCCGAGGTTAAGACTTGTCCGGTGAATCCCAAATTCTCACCGGAATCTTCGGAGGAAGTTTCGATCCTCCCCACCTAGGACATTCAGGAATCCTAAAGTCTTTTTTTCAGGAAGTTCCCGAATGTAAGGAAGTCTTTCTGATTCCCAATCGGCAAAATCCTCTCAAAAACGAGAAGAGGACTTCCTCCGAAACTATATTAGAGATGTTGCATATTTTTGTTTCCGAATTTCGGGAAACGATCCGCATCCTGGACTTGGAACTCAAACGAACAGGCCCAAGCTTTACGATTCAAACGATCTTGGAACTGAAGGCTTCTTATCCGAATCGCGAGTTTTTGCTTTTGATCGGAGAGGATAATTATTCGAACTTTCATCAGTGGAAGGATTGGAAAGAAATCCTCAACCACGTGCATGAGGTTTTCGTGTTCCGTCGTTTTTCGGAAAACATTCCGGCGAACGACCACCTTTCCGGAAAAGGACGGTTTCGTTTTTTAAACAATCCGCTGATTCCGGTAAGCTCCACGGACTTGAGAATTTCTTTTGCTAAGTCCGATTCCGCTTCGGCGGCTTTGAAGCGAGAACGGCTTTCCGAAAACATTTTAGCTTACATCGAGAAGAACGGCTTATATCGTAAGTAGGCGTTGAGATAAAATTCGTATATTTCCTATTGCTTTAGGAAAACGAAAACAAGATCGGTAGAAAATCTTATGTTAATCTTTGAAAAGGCAAATTTTTTAGGAAGAATTCCTTTCGTTACTCTTTCCCTGATTGTTTTAATGTTCCTCTTGAACATATTTCAAGCGGACGACATACAACTTTCTTCCGATAACATCAATTCTTACAATCTGATTACTTCGATCTTTGCCCATGCCAATTTCATACATTTCTTAGGAAATGCTTTCTATCTTTATATGTTCGGCGACAATGTTGAGGATGTTCTCGGTCATATAATTTATTTATGCTTATTTGTTTTACTGGGACTCATCGCCAATTACTCCTTTATTCTTCTGCACACCGGAGAAGACTTTCGATTGGTCGGCGCCTCAGGAGCAATTTCGGGAGTTTTAGGTTTATATCTAATTTTTTTTCCAAATGTAAAATCAGACGTTGTTTTTCCGGTTAAAGTTACGCGCTACAGCTGGGATTATATAACGCTCCGGAATATCCCGATATCATGGAGTCTCACTCTCTGGTTTATCATTCAGGTAGCTTTTACCATTTACGAATCGATCGGTTCATTCGGTGTTGCTTTCTCCGCTCATGTAGGAGGTTTCATTGCGGGAATTCTATTTGGCTTGTTATTAAAAAAATTAGGTTTTATTGATAGACATTCCCTGAGGCTGCAGCGCCTGGTCAAAGATAAAATGAGTGTCTTATGTCCTTCTTGCAACACTCCCAAGAAAATACCGAAGTATGGAAGATATAAATGCGGAGCCTGTGATTGTGAATTCCTCTTTGATAGCAAAGGAAAAAGAATACTAATACCTTGATTCAATAAAATCGCGGCTCTTGTTCAAAATGCCAGAGTTTCGACCCCACCCTCAATTTTAGAATTTCCAAAAGATTCTCTCCCTACAATTTGGATTCATGAAGGCAGCCTTCTCCTACGACCCCGAAACGATCCGCAGAGCCTTGGGATTACAATCCGGGACTTGGTTTCAAAAGGAATCACCGATTGCTACGATTACGACTTCCTCTGCGGAAGCGGAATCCGGCTCCCTCTTTATCCCGCTCCGGGGAAATCGGGACGGTCACGAATTTATCCGCGACGCGATCGCCAACGGTGCGTCCTATTTTTTAGTGGAGGAAGATCACCCGATTCGAAACGGCTTAACGAAGGAAGAAACAGCCAAGTCGATTCCCGTAAAAGATACATTGATCGCGCTCGGAAGATTGGCGGAATTTCACAGAATGAGATACAATCCGATCGTAATTGCCGTAACCGGCTCGAGCGGAAAAACGACCACGAAAGAGCTATTAGGGAATTGTCTCAAACCGATCGGCGAACAAGCGTTAGTCGTCACGGAAAAAAATTATAACAACGAAATCGGTCTTCCGTTCACCCTCTTTCGAATCACGGATCGAACTCGAATCGTCGTCTGCGAACTCGGTATGAACCACAAAGGGGAAATTTCCAGATTAACCCGGATCGCAAAACCGGATCACGCCGTTATAACTACGATCGGAACCGCGCATATAGAATTCTTAGGCAGTCAAAAAGGAATCGCAAAGGCCAAAGCGGAAGTAGCGGAAGGTCTTACAAAGGGCGGCAAACTCTTTTACCCAAGCGCCGGAGAATATTCTAAAGTTCTAAAGCGAAAGCTCCGTAAACACGGCGGAAAACTCGTCCTTGCCGAACCGGGCAGGACGTTTTCCGTTCTCGAAAAACGGCCGTCCGGATTCTTATTAAATTATAAAGACAAAGAAATCGAGTGGAATCTACCCGGAGAAAAACTTTTGGGAAACGTGGCCGTCGCGGTTTCCTGTTTGGAAGCGATCGGAACCCCGATCGAATGGATTCAAGACGGAGTCTCCTCGTTTCGTTCCGCGAATAAGCGACTCGATTTTCAATCCGGTAAATACAACGTGATCAACGATACGTATAACGCGAACTACGAATCCATGCTTTCTTCCTTGGAAGTCGCGGATCAACTTGCGGACGGAAAGGAATTCTTTGCGGTATTAGGCGACATGAAAGAACTCGGAAAACATTCCTCCGAATTCCATAAAAAACTCGGCAAATACTGCGCGGGCTTTCCAAATCTCAAAGGCTTATTTACGTTCGGGAACGACGCGAGTTTGATACGGGACGAATTTTTGAAACGAACATCCTCTCCGCGATTTGCGGAACATTTTCCGGGAACGGAAGAAGGGTTGAAGGAACTCGTTCGAATCTTTACGAACTCTGTTCCGGAGGGTTCCGTGGTTTTAGCGAAGGCGTCCCGAGGAATTCAGCTCGAACGCTTCGTAGAAACCCTTCCGGTTTAGTTCTTGCAAACCTCTTTACGCACAGAAACAGTTTCAGAAGGAGAATCCAACTTGAACATAAAAGTGGCAATCATCATGGGCAGTCATTCCGATTGGGAAACGATGAAGGAAGCCGAGTTGATCCTAAAGGATTTCGGAGTTAGTGTTCATAAAGAAATCGTTTCGGCTCACAGATCCCCCGAACTTATGTTGGAATTTTCCAAGAACGCGAAACAAGCCGGTTACTCCGTCATCATCGCCGGAGCAGGAGGAGCCGCTCATCTTCCCGGTATGGTTGCGTCGATGACAACTCTTCCCGTACTGGGAGTTCCGGTTCAAAGCAAAGCGCTCAACGGATTGGACAGTCTTCTTTCCATCGTTCAAATGCCGGGCGGTGTTCCCGTGGGGACTCTCGCGATCGGAACGGCGGGTGCGAAGAATGCGGGCCTTCTCGCTCTGAGAATTCTTTCCTTACAAAGCGTTGAACTTTCCGAAAAACTCGAACAATATCGGATCAAAATTCGAGAAGAAGCCCTCTCCAAAAACAAGGATCTTCTGTGAACCGAGAGAACGTTCTTCTTCCCGGCGCTAAACTCGGGGTTATGGGCGCGGGACAACTCGCGAGAATGTTCTGCTTGGAAGTGATTCCGTTCGGATACGAAGTTTCCGTTTATTCTCCCGAAAAGAATTCTCCCGCGGCGGGTGCGGGTGCGAACGAATTCGTATCCGAATACGAAGACGTTACCGCACTGACCGATTTTCTAAAGAAGATCGACGCTCTTACATTCGAATTTGAGAATATTCCGGAAATTGCACTTTCCACCATCGAAAATTTTTCCGAACGAACGGGACTAAAAGTCAATCCGTCTCCGGACTGCATCCGAATCGCGCAAAACCGATGGAAAGAAAAAACTTCCTTTCAAAAGGCGGGGATTCCTACCGTAAACTTCTATCCCGTGTTCACGAAAGAGGACAAGCGTTCGGTTCCGTCCAAAGTCAAGTTTCCCTGCATTTTAAAAACGAACACGATGGGTTATGATGGGAAAGGTCAAGTGAAATGTAAGACGCAGGAAGAACTGGTTTCCGCGCTTGCCGATCTCAAAGAATTCAATCATATCGTGGAGGAATTTTTTCCGTTTACGGACGAGGCTTCCGTAATCTTAGCGAGATTCGAAGACGGTACGATTTCCCATTTTCGACCGTCTCGAAACGTTCATAAAAATCACATTCTGGATCTGACCTTTCATCCCGGAGAATTTCCGAAAAGCGTGGAAGAGAATCTTGTCGCTTATGCAAAAAAACTCGCTGAAACGATCGATTATGTAGGCGTTTTCGGAATCGAATTCTTTATCAAGGGAGAGGAAATTCTTTGCAATGAGTTCGCTCCGAGACCGCATAACTCCGGGCATTTCAGCCAGGACAGCGGAACAATTTCCCAATTTGCTCTTCAGATGAGAACTCTTTGTAATCTTCCCGCACCGAAGAACATCCCCGTTAAAGCGGTCACGATGAAGAACATTCTCGGCGAAGATTACAAACCCGGCTCCGTTCTCTGGAATCGAGCATTAGAAAATCCTTATTATCACCTCCACCTTTACGGAAAAACGGAGGTCCGCAACGGAAGAAAGATGGGTCACTGGAATTATTCCGGACCGAATCCGGAATCCGCGTTTGTAGACTGGGATTGACAGTTTCCATCTTAGGATTTTCCCCGATCGACGTAACCGAATGCGGGTTCCTTTCCCGCGTTCGATAAACAAGTTGTTGACAACGCTTCCGATTTTCTTATGCGTTTTGCTTTTCGTTCAATGTTGGTCCAATCCGTTTTGTCGGCCGCCTATCGAATGTTCGATGGGAATCCACAACCGACTTTGCCCGGATCATTCCTTAAAAACGTTCATCTAACAAAATTTATACGGCCGGCTTTCCGATCGAGAAATACTGAAACCCTTGTTTTTTCATGGATTCCGGAGAATACTGATTTCTTCCGTCGAAGATCACGCTTTGTTTCATCAGGCTCTTCACTTTCGCGAAATCGGGTTCTCTAAATTCTCTCCATTCGGTTAAAAGAAGAAGAGCGTCCGCGTCTTTAAGAGCGGAATATGCATCGTCCGCATATTGCACCTTCCCTTCGAAATAATGACCCGAAGTCTCTTTGGAAACCGGATCATAGACCTGTAATTTTACGTTTTTATCATGTAGTTTGAGCAAAAGAGGAATCGAAGGAGCCTCTCTCATATCGTCCGTTCCCGGTTTAAAGGAAAGTCCCCAAACCGCGAAGGTCTTTCCGGCAAGACCGGATTCTCCGTAAAACTTTACGATTTTCTCATAGAGTCTGAGTTTTTGCGCCTCGTTGACTTCTTCCACTTTGCGGATGATCTGCAAGGGCGCACCTTCGTCTTCCGACGTTTTGATGAGGGCGCGAACGTCCTTCGGAAAACAAGAACCTCCATATCCGATTCCCGCGTACAAGAACTGTCTTCCGATTCTGGAGTCGGTTCCCATTCCTTTGCGCACGTCTTCGTAATTTCCTCCGACGGCTTCGCAAAGGTTCGCGATCTCGTTGGCAAAGGAGATTTTCGTCGCGAGGAACGCGTTACACGCGTATTTGGTAAGTTCCGCGGAAACGACCCCCATGCGGAGAATCGGATTTCCGTTGAGAACGAAAGGCGCATACAATTGTGCGATGAGGTCGCCGGCTTTCTGCGTTTCCGCTCCGATCACGACGCGTTCGGGACGCATAAAGTCGTCGATCGCCGCTCCTTCTTTCAAAAATTCGGGGTTGGAAACGACATCGAATTCTTGTTTGGTTTCGTTGGCGATGATCGCTTTGACTTGAGCCGCAGTTCCGACCGGAACGGTGGACTTATCCACGATGACCTTGTATCCGTTAATGGATTTACCGATTTCCTTTGCGACCGCAAAGACCGCGGAAAGATCCGACGATCCGTCCGGGAGTGTGGGAGTTCCCACAGCGATAAAAATGATTTCCGATTTTTCCACGCCTTCCTTGAGAGAAGTCGTGAAATCCAACCGTTTTTCCTTCCAATTGGTCAAAACCAATTCGGAAAGACCCGGTTCATAGATGGGAATGATTCCTTTTTTAAGATTTGCGATTTTTGTTTCGTCCTTATCGACGCAAATCACGTGATTTCCGTATTCCGCGAAACAAGCCCCAGCGACGAGACCGACATACCCGCTTCCAATCACACAAACTTTCATATTGAGAACCAGGATTCCCGGCTTTCCGAGGCGAGAAAGAAAAATAAATCAGGAAGAAGCGTCTTTTTCCAGGCGACTTTGGACCGGAAGCCAAGCCGCACCCTCGAATTTCGGAAGATCGAGCCGTTCCAGCTCAAAAGAAAGAATCCCGTCCTTCCAAAGGTAATTGCTTCCCACGTGGTTGTCCCCTTCGTGCAACGCGATCCCCAGCGAATACTTTCCTGCGGAAAAATTCAGAGGAAGTCGGAACTGCGCCCGGACGGATTCTCCCGCGCGGATGTTTTTCAGCGAATTTCCGAGGTGAAACGTGTTCGTTCCGAAAGCACGGATTCCCCGAGCATCGTCGATGTGAAAGCCGACCGTCAAATCGGGGATTTCCTTTTTGAATTTTACGCCGACCGTAATTTCCACCTCGGCGCCGACCGGAAGAATCTTCGGATTGATCTGGCCTTTGTGTTGAATTCCGACCGAAAGAGTTTCCACGGGAGAATCCTTCTGCAAAGGAAGAACGTTTTCTTGTCCGCTCCCCGCATCCGCGATGATCTGCATGTATTCGCGAAATCCTTCGACGGGATCTCCGTCAAAAACCAGTTTTCCTTTTTCCAAAATGAGAACCCGAGAACAGACGGACTTTAAAAGTTCGAGATCGTGACTGACGATGAGCGTCATCGTTCCCTGTTCCTGAAACGAACGGAAACGCTGCAGACATTTCTGCTGGAAACTCGCGTCTCCTACCGCGAGAGCCTCGTCCACGATGAGAATGTCGGGCCGTGCAAACGTCGCGAGCGCAAAGCCGAGGCGCATCACCATTCCGGAAGAATATTGTTTGATCGGAATATTCTTAAATTCTTGTAAACCGGCGAAGGTGAAAATCTCCTCCATCGAGGATTCGATTTCTTTCGGACTCAGTCCCCAAACGAGACCGTTGTAATACAGATTTTCCCGTCCGTCAAGTTCGGGATTGAATCCGACTCCGAGTTCGAGGATGGATCGAAGCGTTCCCGTTTTCAGAATTTTCCCCGACGCGTACGAAGAAACTCCCGTGAGAACTTTCAACAAAGTGGACTTTCCCGCGCCGTTTCTTCCGATCAAACCGACGATTTCTCCGGAACCGATTTCAAAGCTTACGTTTTTCAGAGCGTCGTAACGCACGTCGTTCCCGAAAAAACCGAGCGTGAGTACGTTTAAAATCCGGTGGGAAGGGCCGCTAAAACCGGTGTAAACCTTGTTCAGATTTTCTACTTTTAAGCTCAAAGATGATCCAGAATGACGGAATGAAATTTAGAACGGCTGAGGATTCCGATCAAAGGAAAAAAAATCAGGGACGGAAGAAATTCTTTCCAATGAAAAACGGGAACGAAGTCGTTTAATAATACGAAACGGAAAAGTTCCAAAGGAAAGTTCAACGGATTCCAAACGTTGACTTCCTGCAAAAAGCCGGAGGAAACGTATAAAATCGGCAGGGACCAAAAGAAGAATTGGGAGATCAGTCGAATCAGAGGAGTGATGTCCCGAAGAATCACGTTGGCTCTCGCGAGATAACCCTGCACGAAAGAAAGCAGATATCCCGTGACAACCACGATCAAAACACCGAGCGGGAAAAAATAAACATTCAATTTATCTAATACAATCAGAACGACCAGAATCGGAACGGCCGTCACGGCGAAATGAACGAGCATCTGCACGTAAGGAATCCAAAGAAAGATTTCGGGGCCAAGAGGAGACCGTTTGATGAGTTGTCTGTTTTCGGTAAGAATGGAAGTTCCGCGGATCATGTATTCCTGAAGAGGAATCCAAAACAAAAGACCGCTGAACGCGTATCCGATAAAGTCGGAAGCGGATTCGGGATTTCCTTTTAAATGAAGAAATAAAAAGACGATCGTGTAGATAAGGATCAAACTGAGGTTTTGAATCAACATCCACGAGATTCCCAAGGAACTTCCCGCGAATTGTAAGGCGTAATCTCTCCGCACTAAGATCCAAAGAATCGGCAAATTTTTCAACACTGCGTTACGCCTGAAGAACCTTACCTTCCTTACAGGAATAGATCCCGTCAATTCCAAAAATCCATTGGTCCAAGAGGTCGATTCCGAGAGAATCCAACAACTTGCCGAAATTCTTATAAATCCAAACGTCTTCTCTGCTCGGTTTGCAGCCGGATTCGGGATGATTGTGCGCGATGATCACGGCGGAGGCCGCGTCGTTCAAGATGATCTTCAATAGGTCGCGGCTTTGTACTCCGACTTCTTCCAGACTTCCGGTCGCGACGACTTCGGCGCGTAACACGGAACCTTCGGGAGAAAGAGTGATGAGAACGAAACATTCTCTGTTTTTGGGGATTAAACTTGTGGATAAAAAGTTCAGAAGCTGCTTGGAGGAATAACGTTTCCCTTTGAGCGCTTCCCATTTGAGACGTCTCGCGAATTCGATGGCGGCGATTAAGGCGGTCGCCTTTGCGTTGCCGATGCCGGGAATCCTACGAAGATCCGAAACTTGTTTTTGAAGAAGTCCGCCCAGTCCCTTGCTTTGATGCAAGATATTGCGGCTCAATTCCTCGATCGGCTGAGCCCGATTCCCTCTTCCCAGAAGTACCGCCAAAAGTTCCCAATCTTCCAGGGATTCGGCTTCATACGCAATCCGCGTTCTGGGATCGGGAAAAGGACCCAACCTTTCAGAGAGTTTTCCGCTAGATTTCAAATCCGCTTCAGGTTGTTTTTACTGAGCTCAGAAAGTGAATCTGCAAACCAGGTTCCCTTTTGAACTACTTCCCCTTCAAACGCTTCTTCCAGATAATCCGCGAAGGATTTAAGATTCGACTCACCCGCGCGAGCCCGTTCCTTCCAGTTAGGACCGGCACCGGCGAGACCACCGCGTTTTCTCTGGTAATTTGCTGATTCTTGCAGAGATCGAATGATCATAGTCTTCTCTCCATTCTTAATAAATTAGACGACATAAACAGATAAAACCACAGGATAATCCACTAAACGGATATGTATATACTAATCAAAATAGTAGTAAATGTCAACCCAAAACGCTCTTTTTTTTCGAAAATCCTCGATTTTCGATCCAGAAGCCCTTTTGAGTCCCAAAACCCCGTGTTTTCCTCCGTTTCTGAATCCTATCTTAACGTTTCCCCCGGACAAAAACGTTTCGTTTGAATTTTTTTTGAAAAGAATTTCGATTTTTTCCAAAGCGTGCGCTTGATCTTCTCCGTCGCGAACCGCTTCGAACGTGCGGAAAAGCGAATTCTCCCGTCCCAAACCGGCAACGATTTTGTTTTGGGTTTGCCTTCTTTGCGTTTTCACAAACGGTTTGCGCGGGGAAGAAGACGAACGCGAACGATTTCGATCGGATATCGATCCGGCCTTCTTTCTTTCTCCGAAGAATTCTTCCCTTGCTTTGGGAGTTTTGACCGAAGCGCGAAAGAAATTTCCTCCCTCGTTCGGAGCCTCCGGAGAATTCTTTATCGTAAAACGAAACGAACATCTTTGGAAGACTTCGTTCGTTTATGTGAATCATAGAACCGCGGCGGAAACCTCTCCGCCAGTTCATCAAACCTACGCGGGTTTCGGTTATTCTTTCGTTTCGAGGGAGAATTCTTTCTCTTCTTCTTTGTTTGCCGGTTGGGAACGCGGATACAAGGACCTCTGCGTGATCGGGTTTCGATTGGAAATTCCTACTCGACAGTCGATCCATCTTTTCGGAAAGACCGGCGAAGAATTTCGAAACGTTTCTCTTGTACTGCATTCTCCATTGAACCGGGAACTTCGGTTGTTTGCGGGAGTTTCGAGAACTTGGACGGAGGCTCATACCGAAGATCGTTTCACGCTCGGAATCGGATTTGCCTGGGACAACGCCGCCGTTTCGTTTTTTGGAAATCAAAGTGCAATCGATAAAGACGCTTCGTTTTCCGCGCGTGCGGACATCGGAGATCTTTTTGAAAAAGATTCCGATTCAAGGGCGACTCGAATTTCCTCTGGCAATCGCATCGATCGCGAATCGGAGGCGGCGTATGATCGCTCTTCCATAAAGAACACGGAAATATCCGAGAAACACGATCTTGTTCGAAGATCACCGATTCACCGTTATACGAATACCTCTTTTACGCTGCAGGAACTTTTGTCGGCGGGATTTCCGCTCGCGGCCGCGTTGCGAATCTCCAGAGAAAGCGCGCGTTCTCGAAACGAATTTGCGGAGTTCTTCCATTCTCTTTCGGAAAAAGAACAAGCGAAGATTTACGTCCTTTTAAAAAAGAAGAATCCGGCGGCGCGGCCGAAGGCCGCGCCGGACAAGGCGGACAAAAAACGAACCGATACGAACGTCCGGAAGGAAAAACCGTGAGTTTGAAACCGGATTCGTTTTTTAGAATATTCGAATTCTTTGTTTCTTCGTCGAATCCGAAAGTTTACGCGCCTCGTTTTCTGTTTTTATGCGCGGTTTTTTGCGCCGGGACTCCGATCGATGCGATCGAATCTAGAGTCGGAGCCACCGGAGAAACATACGAATCGAGATATACGCATACCGCCAAAGAGAATTGGTTTTTGAAAACTTCGAACTGTCCGATACAACCCGATCCGAAGACGAAACAAACTCCGGTTTCGAACGACACGAATGTCGCTTATCCATCGGCTCGTTCTTGTTGGACCGGCTTTTTCGAAACTCGAAACGGAACCCCGCTCTTTTCCGCAAAAGTCGATCACAAAACCGTTCGCGCCGGCTTCGGACATAGGTTTCGACCTCTGGAGAATTTTTATTTTCTGAGGGACAACGACTTTTATACCGCGCTTCCGGAGATCGATCAAGCGGTGCATCGTTCGGGCTTTTTCGGTCTTCTCTGGAAGGGTTGGTCGCTCGGGACGTATTACTCCGAACAAGAAGCGAAACGCAGAGCGGGGTATTATTTTCTTTCTCCGAAGAAGTTATTCGAAGCCGCGTATTCTCCCGAGGTTTCCAAACATTACGTTTCTCTAAATTTTCAATCGAATCATTGGAATCTTCCCGGTCCTCGGATCGTTTCCAGAATTCAAACCGTCGGCGAGAAAAAGGAAATCGGCGGGACGTTTTATACTTCTATGTTTTCGGAACGCTTGGATTCCGAATTTCGTCTGACCGGGTATCGCGGGAAAACCGAGGATCTTTTCGCACTCGACCCGAATCGGAACGAACTGCGCGGACAAGCTTCGTTGGTTCGTTTCGGACTCGTTTCCCACTCCGCGTTCTCGATAGAATGGATTCGCGCGTGGAATCGGCCGAGCGCCTCTCCGTCGCAATCGGAAACAAACTCTTTCCATCTTCCGAGCTCGGAAACGATTCCCCCGCCGGCTGCGAGACGTTGGGAAATCATCGGAGGGAAGGCTCCGATCGTTTACGATCCTTCTTACGGAGGAATTCTTCTTTCCTTGAGAAGTTATACGAACGAAACGATCGGCCGGGGAATGTATTACGGTTTATACCGAAACCGGTTTACGATCGAAGCGGGACAAGAATGGAGAATCAACGGAGATGCGATCACCGAAGGGAAATGGTCCTTTCGAATCGCGGAGACTTGGAACTTGGAAGGCGCGTTTTTGTTTCAGAAGGAAGGAAATCGAACGGATTCCCTTTTCGAGGCGAGAACGGCAAGGGATGAAACGAGTTTGATCTTTACGGATCGCTCTTCTTCGTTTCGTCTTCGGCTTTTATCGCCGACCATCGCTTTTACGGTAAGTCATTCGCGAAAGAAGGAAAGTAAAAGCGACGGAATTTGGATCAACTTGCAGGTGCAGTTTCCGTTTTGAAGGCGTGCAGACGGCGGCCTTTTCAAATTCGGCCGCCTCTTTTCGTTTTAGATCAATCCAGCTTCACTCGGAATTCTTGAATCAAGTGAATGAGAAAGGTCATGATTCCGGAAAAGATGTAAAAGAAAATCAATCCGTAGATCAGCCAAGGCCAGCGGTTGAGTCCTACAAGAGCGAGAAGAATGGTGATTCCCGCTACGAGCAGAAACAATCTCGTAGGATTGAGTTTGGATCGAATGGCCGCTTGCGGTTTCGAATAACGTATGTTGGAAACCATCAAGATCGCGATCAAAACGAAACCGGTGATCGTAATCCAATGAGGAGAGGAGTTCGCGTTCAAAAAGATCGGAAAAAATCCGACGGTTACACCCGCCACAGGAGAAGGAAGTCCCGTAAAGGATTTCGGATCGTGTGCGACGTTGAAACGTGCGAGTCGATACGCGGCGCAGATCGGGAAAATCGCGGCGATGAGCATTCCGATCGGGAAAAGATCTTCCTTACCGAATACGTCGATCTTGTATTCGCAGAGAACCATCTGATACATCAGATAACCCGGAGCGATTCCGAACGCGGTCAAATCCGCAAGACTGTCCAGATCGGCTCCCAATTCGGATGTCGCGTTGAGCGCTCTTGCGGCCATACCGTCGAGTCCGTCGCAGAGAGCCGCAAGCAATATAAAGAATCCTGCAAGTGTGTAAGCCTGTAACTCGCTTCCGCCCCTGGAACCGGCTTCGGATGCAACGAGCATAGCGCTGAATCCCATCGTGAGATTTCCGAGTGTAAGAGTGTTAGGAACCCAACTTAGTTTGAGTTTCATGTAAAAATCTCCTGTCTGGATGGACTGACCGTAAAATCGATATCTCTCTGGTAGCCTTTCTGAAAAAGATAGTATCCCAAGGACGCTACCATTGCGCCGTTATCGGTACAATAAATTTTTTTCTTGGGAGTATAAAGTTCCACTGAATTCTTTTCAGCCCAAGACTGCAATCGTTTCCGAAGCGTGCCGTTTGCCAACACTCCCCCCGCGGCAAAGATCCGGCGAATTCCCGTTTTCGCGACGGCCCGTTTGAGATTCCGTTCCACAAGATCGAACGCTGAATTTTGAAAGTTCCAACATATCCGCTCCTGGGAAAGATCCTTTTGTTTTTCCAGCTGAACCATTACCGCCGTCTTCAGTCCGCTAAAAGAGAAGGAAACCTCGTTGTGAGGAAGATTCCTAAGCAGCGGAGGAAGAATCGGTTTCTCGTCCGGAGCGGGAACATAGGCGTTCGCTTTCGCTTCGATATGCGGTCCGCCCGGATAAGGCAGATTCAAAAGTCCCGCAACTTTATCAAAGGCTTCTCCCAAAGCATCGTCCATCGTATCGCCGAGGAGTTCCATTCTACCAAATTCTCGCAGGGTGTAAATGGCGGAATTCCCGCCGGAGAGTAATAATCCGAGAACGGGGAATTCCGCGGGAACTCCCTCCAAGTGTAAAACGGCAAAGTGGGATTGAAGATGACAAACCGGTAAAATCGGAGTCCCGTAAACCATGTGAATGCAACGGGCCATTTGCGCCCCGACCATCAAAGATCCGGTCAAACCCGGGGAAGAAGTCACTGCGACGTAAGAAAGGTCCTCGAACCCGATCTTTGCTTCTTCCATCGCTTCTTCGAGGAGAAGGTTGATCTTTTCCAGATGAGCGCGCGAAGCGATCTCCGGAACGATTCCTCCGTAGGGTTTGTGCAGATCGATCTGACTGAAAATTCTAAGACTGAGTAACTCTTTCCCGTCGCGGACGATTCCGATGGAGGTCTCGTCGCAACTGGTTTCGATTCCCATTCCGATCATGCGTTTGTCGGTTTCTTTTCTCCGTCTTTCGGAGCACTGAGAATTTCGATCGCTTTACGAAGCTGCGGGTCCAGTTCTACGTCGGGAATTCCGTTGTGACTGTCTTGTTGGCTTCTGCTTTTGTATAAGAACTTGGCGACGTCGGCGGAAAGTTTGATTCCCTTTTCAGCGAGATACTTTTCAAAGAGGACAAAGTTCGCCTCGGAATAATTCGGATTCTTAGCAAGAAAGGCTTCGAGCATTTTCTTTTCGGCCATCTTGCGGATGTAGAATCGATCGTCTTCCGTAGGCTCCACCGATTTTACGACTACGTCGGGTTGGATTCCTTTTCCGTGAATCGACTTTCCGCTCGGAGTATAATATTTCTGAATCGTAAGAGCGATTCCCGTGTTATGCGAAAGAGGATAGATGTTTTGAACGGAACCTTTTCCGAAAGAAACCGTCCCGAGAATTTTTCCTCTTCCATGATCCTGCATCGCTCCCGCAAAAATTTCGGAAGCGCTTGCGGACCCTTCATTGATAAGAACGACTAACGGTAGATTGGTGACCTTATCGTTTGCGCTCGTGGAGCGGAACACTCGAACGAGTTCTCCCCCTCTTCCCCGCACGGACACGATATCAAGATCCGGTTTTAGAAAAAGATCGGAAAGCGTGATCGCAAGATCCAAAAGCCCGCCCGGATTCATTCTCAAGTCGACGATCAATCCTTCGGCGCCTTTGTCCTTGAGGGAATTCAGTTCTTTTTTGAATTCGGAAAGCGTGCTGTCCTTTCCCATGAACTGATTGAGTTTGATATAACCGAGTTTTTCTTTTTCCAGATACGAAGAACGCACATAACGGATCTTGATCATCTCACGGACTAAAGTAAGAAGGATCGGTTCCTTTTGATTCTTTCGTTCGAGTTTGATCGACACAGAAGTTCCGACTTTTCCTCTCATGAGTTTTATGGAATCGGAAAGAGAAAGATCGTGCGTGTTCTTCCCGTCGATTTCGACGATTCGATCCTGCGGGAGAATTCCCGCTTTCATCGCGGGAGTATCTTCGATCGGCGATATGACAACGATGGCTCCGTCTGCGAAGGAGACTTCCATCCCGAGTCCTCCGAAACTTCCGCGCGTTTCTTCTTGGAGTTGGGAGAAATCATCCTTATCCATAAATCGGGAATGAGGATCGCCAAGCGAGGAAATCAATCCGCGGATCGCTCCGACGTAGAGCTTTTCTTCGTCCACGGATTCCACGTAATCGGTATGGATGACGGACAATACTTCGTGGAAGATTTGGAGATAGGATTCTCCCGCTTTGGAAATTCCTTTTACGGTTCCTGTCGGGAGAATCAGTGCGAAGCTGAGAAAGGAAACGATTCCAATCCAGACCATTCTTTCTTTACTTTTCATATTGTTTGAGCAATGCCTCGTGCAGCGCGGGACTTTTTTCCTTCAGTCGATCCAGTACACTATCGGGATCCAGTCTGTAGACTGAACAGGCTTCGAGAAAAAATGTGAGATCGTTGGGTGCGGCTTTTCCGGAAGAAGCCTTGAGGTTCGCGTTGATTCTCGCGATGCTGACCCGTTCCAGAACCCTTTTTAGATCACCGTCGGTGATATCTTTTTTAGGAGGACTGCACTGGAGAACGAAAAGGAGGAGAATAAAGAGGAAGAAATTTCGTTGAAACACTCTGTCCGAAGTTTCAGTCGAGTTTCTCCCTCTGTCAATCAGTAAATTCGATACAATCCGATCAGCTTGCCCATCACCGTTGCTTTCTTGGTTTTGATCGGTTTGTATTTCGGATTTCTCGCTTCGAGTCGAATCTGATCCTGTTCTTTATAATATACTTTCAATGTGGCTTCGTCTTCGATGAGCGCGACTACGATTTCACCGTTGCGTGCGATGTCTCGTTTTTCGATGATCGCGATATCGCCGTCGTTGATTCCCGCTTCCACCATGGAATCTCCCTGAACCCGAAGCGCATACATAGGAACGTTGCCCTTTGCCATCTCGTCGGGGACGGGAATGTAGGATTCGATGTTTTCTTCGGCGAAGATCGGAAGACCGGCCGCGACTCGACCGATTACGGGAATGCTCGTCGCTTGCACGGGAAGAGATTCCATCGGGCTTTGACGGATGAGTTCGATTGCGCGGGATTGATTCTTAGCGGTCTTGAGATATCCCTTTTTTTCGATCGCCTTGAGGTGATCGTAAGCGCCTTTCGCGGTGATTCCGAATTCGTCTCCGATTTCCCGGATCGTAGGAGGAAAACCGCGTTCCTTAATGATTGCAGTGATGAATGTGAGGACAGCCTGTTGCTTGTCTGTCAGGTCTTTCATACTAAACAACTTAGTAGTGAATAAATGCTAAGTCAACACAAAAATAGTAAAACTTGTCGGGGGATTGTGATCGGGGGTCGCCTGCGCGCAGCGCAGGCGGTTTTACAACTTCAAGTATTCGCTTTTTAAAATGAACGAACCTCTGGAAACGATCTGCGCTCCTTCTTTCAAGCCCGCTTTGATGACGACCTCGTCTCCGACCGTATCACCGGTGATGACCTCGGTCGCTTCGAAACTTCCGTCTTCGTTTTGGAGAAAGACGATCGACTTTCCTTCGATCTCATGCACCGCTTCGAGAGGAATCGTCCGTCTCGGCTCACCCGTATTCACGACCATTCCTTTCACCTTTGCGGTCACGGATTGTCCCGGTTTCAGTTTTCCGTTCCGATTGGAAACCATGATTCTAAGTTTGGCGGTTCGTTTGATATTATCCAGAACCGTTCCCACATACGCAACCTCGCCCTTGATCCCGGGAGATTTTTCATCCCCGAGAGGATAAATCATCGCGTCGGCTCCTTCGGCGATCGTGCCCAAATCCTTTTCATACACTTCGAGAAGGACCATTAGATTGGTAAGATTTGCGATCGTAAACAGATCCTCGTTTCTGGTGACCTGTTGTCCCTGCACGGCCTTTCTTTCGGTGACTTCTCCGTTGATCGGACTGCGGAGAACGAGGTTGGAGGAAACGTAAACCCCTCTTTCGATTCCGTTGATTTCACCGGGAGTCAAGCCGTAGTTTTCCAGTTTGATCCGAGTCGTTTCCACTTCGGTCTTTGCGGTTTTATACTGCATGTTCGCGAACTCGTAGTCCTTCGCGGAGGTTACTTTCATGTCGAAGAGTTCCTTTGCCCGGTCCGCCTGGAGTTTCAACGCTTCGAGACTCGCTCTTGCTTTCACGTAAGAAGCTTCCACTTCTCCGAGAACGACGGAAGAAAGAATCGCAAGAGGAGAACCCTGACTGACCCGATCTCCTTCGCGCACGAGAACCTTTTTGATTCTCGCTTCCACGGTGGAACCGGCTCTCGCCATACTTTCCGGATCGTAGGAAATTCTTCCCGGAAGAGCTACCTCGTCGAAGGCGGAAACTTCCTTAAGAGCGACTAACGTGAGAGGATGTCGTTTTAAAATCTCTTCGGAAACGGTGAATCTGTTTTTACTGACCGCAACGGGCTTTTTCTCTTCCGCTTTTTTAGGGAAGAATTTTTTATAACCGAAGTATACCGCGCTCACGATCGCGAGAAGGATAAGAGTCGTTCTATAACGGTTTACGAAATTGATCATACAAATCTCCGGGATGGGGCTTTTTAATCCCTCTCTGTTTTTTTACCGACCGCCGCCTTGTAAATTTCGACCGCATTGTAGTAGAGATACAATACTTCGTAATAATCTCTAAGGACCGTAAGATAATTCTTTTCGGCCTGGAGAAAGGTCACCTGATCGGATGCACCACGGACATACGCTATCCTGGATTTTTGTTCCAACTGTTTGTTTTTCTGTAATAGATTGATTCGTTCGTATTTGGCGAGAAGGTCTTCTCGCGCGAGAAGTTCCTTCTTGGAAGCTTCGATTTCCTCGTTGACCTCGCGCTTTTTGGCTTCGAGCGCGAGTTCGAACTTTTTATGTTCTTCTTTAGCGGAAAGAACCTTTCCCTGACCTCGGTCGTTCAACGGAAGAGGAATCGTAGCGAATACGCCCGCGTAATGCTCGTTGCCCTTGATTCTCCATTCTCCTCCGACTTGAAGATAACCGAGGGCTTCTCTTCTTTGGAGATCGATGTTGAGCTTCTTCTCTTTAACGCGTTCTTCCAAAGCCGCGATATCCGGGCGGTTGACCGAAGCGATCGTGGAATCCTTAAGTCGAAGACCTAGGTCCTCGAGGGATTTGAATTTCATCTCCGATTTGAAAGCGAAGATTCCTTCCGATTCCTTGATTCCGGTAAGAATTCTCAGTTCTTTTTCGACAAACTGTCTGCGCACGAGCGCATCACGGTAAAACTTCTCGACCTGAATTCTTTCCAACTCGAGACGTTCGAATTCGAGAGGAGAGATGTCGCCCTTTTCCACTCGAAATTTCGTGAGTTCCAAAAGATCGCTGTAATTTTCGTAAAATTCTTTATTATAATCTACTAAATTAGTTAGGAAGATATAAGTCCAATAGTTCTGCCTCAACCTGAGTCTAAAAAGCCTGTCGAAGTTGTCGAATTCTCCGAGAACCGCTTCGAAGGATTTTTTAGCGACCTTGGATCGGAGAGAAATGATTCCGTAGACGTCCACATCTTGATAGAGGGCCGGTGCAATCTCCGTGCTTCCTCCTTGCGATCCGTTCGCTCCTAAAACCTGAGGACTGGAAGAGCCTCCGCCGGGCATTCCGATGAACTGTTGCTGGAACTGAACGATCGGGTTTCGATACAAGGAAGCGGTGATGACCTTTCCTCGTTCGATTCCCATGTTTTGTTTTTCAGCGAGATACAAGGGATTGTTCGAGACTGCGTATTCCATCAGACGTTCCATATCCCAATCAATGATCTTTCCGGAAAAACCGGATTGACCATAGGTTGTCGAACTCTGCGGTTGAACTTGTGATTGCGTTTGTGTTTGAGACTCGGGCTGTGCTTGGGTTTGCGCGTCCTTTGTCCCTTGCGATTTTTTTTCTTCCGGAGAACTGGAATTCGCGTTCGATTTTTTTTTGTCTTCTTCCTCGGCGAGACCCGGTTCGAGCGGGACTACCTCCGCGGTCGTAGTAACCGGAAAAATCAAAACGGCGGCGAGTCCGAGAAATCCGAAGACTAACCATTTCTTCAGAAATTTCGGCGCAACTGCACCGGTCTTAAGACTGATTAAAACATTCTGTGAAGATACCATTTCCCCTGCACTTTCTTAAAGTATGGATTGAGAAGTTCCTTCTCCAGTTCTATGTTATCTTTGAATCGAAGCTTCAATTCGCATTCGGTCATACTTTCGTAATAGAACTCTATTTCGATTCCGCCGGAAAGCAAAAACAAATCCCGAACCGTTCGAACGTTCTCCGAATTCTTCTGTTTTTTCAAAAGCTCACGGTCAAAAAAATACGTCTCGAAGTAATTCCCTTTTTTTAGAAGTTCCTTTTTAATTTCTTCCCGAGTCCAAATTCCTTTCAGATCGAGAAGTAATCCGTCCTTGGGAGAAACCTGATCTCCGAGTTTGGAAAAATCTTTCCGGACCGTATCGTCCACGAGGGTTTTCATCAACTGGAGAATCTCCGGCGTGTCCAACTTATGATCGCCCGTATGACCCGCGAGAAACACTTTTCCGGCCCGAATTTCCGGCGATTTTAAGTCGGTTCTGGAAAGAAAAATTTCTCTTTCGGATGCGGTTGCCTCTGTCGTCTTGCAGGAAACCGCGAAGAATGCGAAGAATAAAATGATAATAAGTGCGCGACTCGATGCGATCCGTGAATTTGAGGTTCGTGGAGAGAAGCCTAACGGTATTTGCACAGAGTTTTGTTGAACTGAAAAATATGTCTTCTTCGCGGGCATGAGAAATCCGGACTCGGGTCCAGTCTCTGAGAATCGATCGTAAAGTCGAATCAAGTTTTGTTTTTTATTCGAACCTATTTTCCACGGTTACAATCGCATTTCTCGGTTCAGATCTTGCGTTTTTCTACGCTATACGAATTTTTTTCGGTCGATATGCGCTTTGTTTACGCGTTTCGGAACCGAACCGACATGGGATATTTATTACTGGATGCGGATCGGGAGATTCGCTCAACGCTTCAAAAAGATCGAATGGAAACCGTGACCTTGTTGATTCCGGAAGAAACATGGCTTCGTTTTTCCGAAGACGAGGCTCGGAGACTTCCGAAAAAAATTCCGCAAATGCTGCGGACATATGCGAAATTTCTGACAGCTCAAAAACGATTAGGGAAAAATGCGGGGCGGACCTTGTATCAACCAAGCCCGGGAAAGTCCAAAATGAAACGGGTGAATGTTCGTTTGAGCCCCGGGAGCTGGACCTTGTTCGGAACGTTAGCGCAAGCTCATGGTGTATCGCGTTGTTTTCTTTTCAATTATTTGTTGTGGTTGGATTTTGCCGGGGTTGGCGGATCCGTCTTTGATACTTTGAATGCGGGAGTTCCCACATTTCACAGGAACTACAGTTACATCCTGCACCTCGATTTAGCCTACAACCAAGTAATTCGGAAGCTCGACTGCGAACCCGACTCCCTATTCTACACATTAGATTACAGAGATTGGTATCCCGACTAAAAACGAAACATCGTCCGAAACGTTTTTCAAAAAAATCTCAACAAACAAGGGGAAAGACATGCCCCGACAAAAAAACAACGAACCATCAACCCGCGACGCAATCGTCGACAAAACAAAAACATTCCGAACGCATCCCGCGTTAGGCGCCCTTTGCTTCCAAACGAAGAGCCTTCTTCAAAAGCTCTTCGAGGTCCTTACCGTAAATCACGTTCAACAACGAAGAATTATCCGTAAGAAAACGTTTTGCGCCTTCGGTGAACTCCGCATCGCCGACGATAAAGGCTTTATCCACGCCCAACTCTTTGATCTGTCCGATCGTATCCCGCAGAAAAATATCGGAGATCTTCGCGTCCTTCCATTTGCGAAACTTAAACAAAGAACGAGTTTCCTTATCCGTCTTATTCAAACCGGTAAGATTCAAACCGTCCCCTTCTTTATTCGGAACCTCGCGACTCACCGTATAATTCAAAGCCATCACGATCCGCACGCAGAGATTCTTAAATTCGACGCCTTTCAATTGTCTATAGTGATCCAACACACCGACGCCGATCTTAGAAACGTCGGCAAGAAGTTTGTTACCTTGATCGTCCAAGATCCCTTTGATATGAAAGGACTTGGAAGACTTGAGTCCCGAAAGTTCATAAAAACGTTCCACCGGAAAGAGTTCTCCGAAAATTCTTCCGATCTCTTCATCCAGGGAGAATCCGCTTTGCGCCTTGTTAGGATCCGTTCGTTTCGTCTCCAACTGGAATTTATAGTTTGCAAGCTCCAAAATTCTTCTGTCGTCGATTCGTTCCGACTCGGCCTCGATGAGATATTCGCTGGCTTCTTCCAACTTGCCGAGTTTCACGGCCAACAGGGAAAAGTAAACGTCCGAGTCGATCATCTCCTGTTTCCAACCGCTGTTCCGCGCCATCTCCATACAAAGCCTTGCGTGTTTTAAACCTTCTCCCAAATTTCTCTGAAGAATAAAGCAGCACATCAAAAACTGAAAAATCGTATAACGCACGTAATCGTCTTCGATGAGATCCGCGACCGAGTTCGCGACCTTAACCGCTTCTTCGTATTTCCCATCCCTCGTCAAACTCAACGCGTATAAAAATCCGCCCACTGGAGAAGCCGGGTCCAACTCATACGCCTTCGCAAAGAATTCCACCGGATTTCCTTTCCGCAACACCGCGGCAATCACGCCCTTTCCGATAAAGATGGAAGCGTTCTTAATCTTATCGTTGGAAATCTTTCCTAAGAATCGATCGGCGATCGCAAATTCCTTTTGCCCCAAGGCCATAAACCCGATGCGAATGTTCGCTTCCGCATTTTCCGGATCGATCGTTACGGTATCCAAATAGTGAAAGAGAGCTTCTTCGAATAAATCCTGTTGGTAATAAATATCCGCAATCCGGTTGGAAACCGCGACCTCGTTGATCCCCTTTTCGTAGGTACCGATCTTTTTGATTTTCTCGAGATGCCGAGCCTCGTTGGTCGTATCCCCTTCCATCGCGTAGATTTTCGCGATCACATAGTGGGCTCGGACGTTCGAGGGAGAACTGTCCAAAATGTCCCGAATGATAACTCGGGCATCCACATAATTCCCCATGGCGGCGAGGGCCAGGGCCTTTTCGTAAGCGTCTTTCTTGGTCTGGATCAGAAAAGATCCAAACGCAACGATCAGAATGATTCCAATTGCTACAAGAATGACGAAGATCATTTTTTTTGTTTTTCTTTCAGGTTCCGGTTAGTAAATGGATAAAATCCTGAGAATGGATCCGGGATTTGCCCGATCTTGGGATAAAATCCTACTTTTTACAGAAACGAAAACCAGATGGGAAAACTTACCTACTTCAGATTTGCGTATTCTATTGTAAAACGCGATATTACAATCAGTATTCTTCATATAGGATTTTCCGTTTTATTTTGTTTTTTTCTGATCTTCGGGATCTTTCTGCTTCGGATGGATAAGGTCCCCTCTAACCCTTCTAGTATCGAACTCTTCCGGAATTATCCACAGTTGGTTTTATTGCTGAGCGCGGCCGCTTTGACATTTATGGCGATTACCCGAACCCTTCTACGCACTTCCGACGCGGGAATTATGATGGCGGTCGGGGGAAATCGGATCGGAACCGTCCGGCTTTTGGTCGCGGAACTCTGGATTCTTCATGGACTCGGGTTTCTCCTAAGCGTAATCGCTACGGCCTTTTTTCCTCCCTGGGTTTCCGAAGGTTCGAGTCTCCTCGATTACCTCAAAGCGTTTCTGATTCTGATCGGCTTGATCTCCGGAATCGGAGCGGGGCTCGCCTTGATTCTCACCTTTTTAGATCCATACCGTTCGATTCGGAGGGGAAAATGATTCTTCGCATCAACGATCTTTCGCGAGAATACGGAAAATCGAAGGCAGTCAACGGGGTTTCCTTCGACATGAACCAATCCGACTATGTCGCGATCGTAGGTCCGTCCGGTTCCGGAAAAACCACGCTGCTTTCCATGATCACCGGAATGTTGTCCAGTTCCAGCGGAGAAGTCTATTTTGACACGACCAAGGTCAGCGAAATGGGAAAGGGCGCACTCGCCAATTTCCGCGCGAGAAACATAGGACTCATCTTTCAGTTTTCGGAATTGCTTCCTCATCTCGACGTCGAGGAGAACATTCTTCTACCCGCGCTTCTCGTGGGAAAGTTCAGCCAAAAAGAATATTTGGAAAAATGCGAATACCTGATTCAAAGTCTTCATCTCGAATCCATCCGCAAAAGTTATCCGAGCAAACTTTCGGGCGGACAAATCCAGATGACCGCGATCGCGCGATCTCTCATCAACGAACCGGAACTTCTTCTTGCGGACGAACCTTCGGGAGATTTGGATCCGGAGAACAGCGAACTCGTGCGCAATCTTCTTTACGATTTCAATTCCAGAGGACTTACGATTCTATTAGTGACTCATGATATGAATCTCGCCTTCGACGCAAAAACAATCTATGAAATGAGAGAGGGAGCGTTTACCCGGGTGGTAAAATGAAATCCTATCTCGGAATCGACATCGGAGCGGGAAGCATCAAGGCAAGTCTCGTCGATACGCAAGGAACGGTTTTTAAAAGCACGTCGCGCGCAACCGGTGTGGAAACGGACGAAAAACAATTCCTCGATTCTCTCTGCGGTATCGTTTCCGAAATGAAAGACGATTCTCTCATAGCGGTTGGCATCGGAAGTCCGGGCCCCATCGATTCCGAAAGCGGAATCCTCATCGAATCGGCCAATCTTCCTCTTCTCAAAAACGTGGCGATAGTAGATCATCTCAAGAAGAACTTTCAAATTCCAGTATATTATAATAATGACGCAAACCTTGCGGCCCTCGGCGAATACCGTTTCGGGTTGGGTAAGAATTCCGCGAATCTCGTCATTCTTACCTTAGGAACGGGACTCGGCGGAGGCTGGGTGTATCAGGGAAAATTGTTCAACGGTTACAAAGGAAGCGGAATGGAAGCGGGCCACGTCACGTATTTTCCGAACGGCTCCTTGTGCGGCTGCGGACAAAGAGGCTGTACCGAAGCGTATTTCAGCGCGAGCGGATTCTTACATCGATACAAGGAACAAACCGGACACACGCTCGGTTCCGCGGAGGAATTCTTCGATAAGAGCCGCAAGGGAGAATCCCCCGCCTCAACGCTGTTAAATGAAGGAATCGAAGCCCTCGCCCAACTCTGCAGAACCCTGATTCACACGATCAATCCGGAAAAGATCGTGTTCACCGGCGGACTCGTAAAATCCTGGGATCTTTTCGGAAATCCTCTCCGACAAAGAATCCAAGAAATCATCTTTCCGATCTTTCGAACGTACACACAAATCCTGCCCGGAGGAAACGTATCCGGAGCCCTAGGCGCCGCCGCGCTTTGTATGGAGAATCACGAATGAACGATCACAATTGTATCTTCTGTAAAATCATCCGAAAGGAAATTCCGGCAAAGATCGCGTTTGAAAACGAAGAAGTATTAGCGTTTCATGATATAAATCCGCAGGCGCCCGTACATATCGTTTTCATCCCGAAAAAACACGTAACGTCTCTCGCCGAAATCGGAAACGAAGATTCTTCTTTGTTGGGGAACGTATTGCTTCGTATCCGCGACACCGCGAAAAGTCTAGGTTTCGAAGAAAACGGCTACAGGGTCGTAAACAACACGGGAAAGAACGGGGGGCAGACGGTCTTTCACATTCATTTTCATCTTTTGGCGGAACGACAGATGATCTGGCCTCCGGGTTGAGAGTTTAAACAAGGAACAAAACATTGAAACGAATTTTATTGGGAGTGATCGTCAGCGTCGTCGCTCTCGGATTTTTATTTTCCAAACTGGATCTCGACGAGTTCGCAAGAATTCAGGAACGCTGGGAACCGTTCTATCTGATTCCCTTTTGTATCTCTTCGATTTGGGGTTTGATCCTTTTTTCCTGGAGATGGCATCTTCTTATGGGAAAACAAATCCGTTTCCGTTACGCTCTTCTTTCCTCGTTTATCGGAGTCGGCGCGAACATGTTTCTTCCCGCGCGCGGCGGAGACATCTTCCGTTTATACTTTTGCAAAAAAGAATCCGATCTTCAATATCCCACGTTAGTCACCGCTCTCTTCATCGAAAAGGTTCTGGATTTTTCGTTTATCTTCTCCGCGGGAATCTGCGCGCTGCTATTTCTGGGAATCAAGGACGAAAGCAGCGACACTTTCTTTATCATTTCATCCCTCGTCATCGCGGGAATTTTTCTAGGGCTCATCGCGGTTCGTTTTTTAAACGAGACGATCATCAACGTTCTGGCTTGGATCGCGGGTCTTGCAGGCAAGAAAGATTGGTTTCTCCATAAACTCGCGCATTACATCCGAGACCTCGGAAACTTTTTAGTTTTAAAACGTTTTATCGTTCCCGCGGTCTTAACGGCGCTTACCTGGTTGATCGGATACGCGCTCAGTTACGGAATTCTTCTCAAACTCGTGGGAATTCCAATGAACTATCCGGGAATCGTATTCATCATGTTCGCCGGTGCGGTCGGCGTGATGGTTCCCTCCGCGCCTTCCGGCGCGGGAGTATTCCACGCTTCGGTCACTTCCTCCTTCGTATTAATGGGAAGAAAGGCTTCGGAAGGTTTATTCTATGCGACGACCGTCCATCTCGCCCAATTCGTTTTACAGAGCGTATTTGCCGTGATTCTTTATTTGTATTGGATCGTGGACAGAAGAAAACGCGGACTCGGAAAAGCGGAATTCTCCCTTAAGGAATCCGAAGTCATCGAAGAAGAAAGCGCCGAATAAAAAACCGGAAATCCAATGGGAAAGTATCCCGTTTTTCGTATAATATATTCTGGGAAAAATATTGGCGAAAAACATGAACGAAACGAAACTTTCCTTTCCCTGGCCCGCGTCCCGCTTTTTTAAAATAGAAACGCGGATCATTCTTCCTTTCGTTCTCGGTTGTATTCTGTTGATCGTCCTGTTAGGCGCTCTTCTTTTTTATTATCAAAAAAAGAATACCGAAACCGTTTCGATCCGAAACGTGAAATCGATCGCGGATCAGATGCTCGCTCTCCGCGTATATTATTCGGACAACATCGTCAGTAAAGCTTTGCGCGAACATACGGAAGTCACTTACAAATACAAAACCGTAGCAAAAAGTATTCCTCTTCCCGCGACCTTCGTCAAAGAATTCGGAGCACATCTCACCGATCGGTTCGAAGGAATCCGAGTCGAATTATTCAGCGACTATCCGTTTCCTCATAGATCCAAACCGAACGGCTTGGACGAATTTCAAAGAGAGGCCTTATACCGTTTAAAACAAAATCCCGGAAATCCGATCTATGTTTTTAAGGACATCGACGGACAACCTTACATTCGTTATGCGCTCGCGGATCGTATGCAGGCTTCCTGCGTTCAATGTCACAATACTCATCCGGAATCCCCTAAAAAGGATTGGAAAGTCGGAGACGTTCGAGGAGTTCTCGAAGTAAGCATTCCGGTCAGTAAAACCGAAAGCGGCGCGGATATGATTCTCTTTTCCACGATCGCGATCCTGATCGGACTCGGAACGATCTTTATCGTCAATCAGACGAGAAGCAAACAAAACGAAGCGATCATCTTAGAACTCAACTCCAATCTTGAAAAGAAAGTCGAAATGAGAACGGCGGAACTTGCCAAGTCCAACGAAGACCTGACGCAGGCAGTGGAAGAACTCGAAAAATTAATGCGAAATCTGAAGGACACACAAAACCAGCTTTTGCTTTCGGAAAAACTCGCGGCGCTCGGTCAATTGGCCGCCGGAATCACGCACGAACTCAACACTCCTCTCGGCGCGATCTCTTCTTCGTCCCGATCCATACTCGAAGTGGTTCAAAACGAACTCAAAAATATACCGAGCCTTCTTTCCAATTTGGATGAAGAAGACACGAAGAAGTTCAGCGCGATTTTGGAGGAAGCTTTGAAACACGTTTCCGAATCCGCGATTCTTTCCAATCGGGGAATTCGTCAGGAATTGACCCGCCGTTTGGAAACGGCGGGAATTTCCAATTCGTATAGGATTGCAAATCTCGCGGCGGATCTGGGCCTTCACAATATGGGCGACGATCTGATTGCTCTCATTCAAACTCCGAAGGCTCTCGAGATTTTAACCGCGGTATCTTCGTTTATCACGATTGTTCGAGTAAGCAACGTCATCTCGATCGCAACGAACAAGGCTTCCCGGGTCGTGAGCGCCTTGAAGAATTACCTGCGTCCTTCCAAAGAGGAAAAGGAAGGCGGCTTGGAAAGCGTGGACCTCCGTACGGAGATCGAAAATATTCTAGTACTATATCATAATAAAATAAGATACGGAGTCGAAATCGTTAAGGACTATCGAACTTCCAAAAAATGTCTGGGTGACGCGGACAAACTGAATCAGGTTTGGATCAATCTTTTGAACAACGGTCTTCAATCCATGAACTACAAAGGAAAGATCGAAATCTCGATCCGCGAAGAGGATTCTTGGATCGTAGTTTCCTGGACCGATTCCGGCGCAGGAATCCCCAGGGAGATTCAAGGTAAGATTTTCGATCCTTTCTTTACGACCAAAAAACAGGGAGAAGGAATGGGCCTGGGACTTGACATCTGTAAAAAAATAATTGATAATCTTGGTGGAAGGATCGAATTCGAAAGCTCGCCGGGCCGCACCAAATTCAGCGTATGGCTAAAGAGCGCCTAACGTATTCCAAGGACGGTATTTTCATTTGACTTTAGAAAAAGAACCCAACGTGATTCTCTGCGTAGACGACGAACCGATCATTCTTCTTTCCTTAGTGCAGGAACTGAAAAACAAACTCGGAGACGAATTCATCTTTGAAACGGCTCAAGACTCGGACGAAGGTCTGGAAGTGATAGACGATCTGACTTCGAGAGGAACGAAGGTGGTTTTGATTCTTTCCGATTGGCTAATGCCGGGTGTCAACGGAGACGACTTTCTGATTCAGGTTCATCGAAAGTATCCGCATATCCGTTCGATTTTAGTGACCGGACATCTCGAAGAAGGCGTTTCGGAACGGGTAAAGGAAGAAGCGGGAACCTTCACGATCATTTCCAAACCGTGGAACTCGGACGAATTGGTCAAAGCGGTTCGGTTCTGCTGTAACCAAAACTAAAGTCTTGTCCGATCGAAAAACCGATTCGAGAAACGAATTGCGAAGTCCGGAGAATTTCTTCGCCGAACTTCGATTCAACGAAATTACTTCTTAGCTAAAAACTGACAAGACTCCGATTTTTGGATCGGGTTGTTCGGGGACATCATCTCCGCACAGCTCGTCTTTTCGATCACCGCCAAACAATCCTTAGCTGCTTGGATCTTTTCGGGAGTCGCGTTCTTCCACTCGTCCTCTTCTTTCTCGCCGGTCTTCGCTCTTTGAGCCGCCGCGCTTTCTTCCATCGAAGTCAGACAAGCTTCTTTGCTTTGAAGCATGGGAGGAATAAACTTCTTCTGAGACTCGGGCATCTTGCTGAATTGTTCCTGAGCGCATTCCACCGTTTTCGCACAGGTGATTTCCTTGGACTTAGTAGCGAGCGCCTGCATTTCGGCCGCAAGATTCGCGCCGGACGCCTTTCCGCAATTCGCGGCGAAAATCAACGCCGCGATCGAAACGAACAAACTCTTTTTTATACGGTTCATAACCCTATCCTTTTTAAAAGCAAGAGAATGAACCGCCCGTTCTTTTTGAAAATAAATTTTTTCTAAACCGCGTTCGCAAACTCCCTTTGTTCTTCGGTTTTAAAAAGTTTATGTACGGTGGCCTTTTGCCCCACTCCCTTAAGAGAGGCTTCGTGTCTTTCGGCTTCGTATCCTCTTTGCATCAATTCTTCGCGGATTCCGGGGCTGGAAAGAATCGGCTCGGTCACCCAGATTTCTCCCGCGGATGCGAGCGCTTGCACGCGGGCCGCGATGTTCACGCTTTGTCCGAAGTAATCCAGGCGTTCATCGTTTACGACCGCAAGCGCGGGCCCTTCATTTAAACCGACTTTTAAACCGATCTCGTGTCCGTGTTCCTTGAATTCTTCGTTCATGCGATCGATGCGCGACATCATTTCGAGCGACGCGAATAATCCTTCGATCGGACTGGAGAAGGTCGCCATAATCGCGTCTCCCATCGTTTTTACGATCGCCCCGTTGTGTTTTTTTACGGTTTCGGAAAGAAGACGGAAATGTTCCTGCACCAATCGATACGCGAGAATGTCACCGGCCTTGTCGTACATCTCGGTCGATCCTCTCAGGTCCGTAAAAAGAATCGTAAGACTTTTTACGTTCAGATTCAGTTTGTTGCTGAGCTGTTGAACGCGGAACAATTCGCGGAAGGTCTGGTTGTTCAAGAGCATCTTTGCAGTCAGAAACGGTTCGATCACCGTCGGATGTTCATCAATGATTTCTAATATTCTTTTGGAGTTCGGCCGAATGACCAAAAATCCTGCCTTTGCGATCGTACGATTGGAAATCTTCACTTCGTATTCTCCGGGAGAAAGATGAAGTTCGATCGGAGTGAATCCGGTAGACAGCAGACTCAGATCCACGATTCGATCCTGAGTCGTTTCCTTCGCGTCGAAATACAAAAAGACCGCGGAGTTGTTCTCCACCGAACTGAATTGATACGCGGGGACGTTTGTCGCATCGAGTAGAATCGTGCGAGTCGCTCCGGGTTCGATCACGACGAGTTCGCGCGTGTTCGAAGAAATAAAATCCAGAAGCTCCTTCGACTTATGAAAGTTGCTCGAAATATGATATTTGAGATAGGTCTGCGCGTCCGTCAACGGATTGAGATTCTGTTTTCTCAGGGAAGAATTCACCGAAAAACTGACTTCCACCTGATCGTCCAAAGTGGTCGGCACGTCGAGATTGCAAATATAACAGTGAAAACTTTTCTCCTCGATCTGATCCAAAGAAGTATGGGAAGAAGCCACTCCTCCGCAAGCGGGACAGATCATGTTGTATGCGAAATCCAGAAGACCGATCTTTCCCGCGTGCAGAAAAAGATCCAAGGCTTCTCCGGTTTCAAATCCGTTGTCCTTTGCGAAACGGATCGGATTGATCCGGTGCAGCTGCCATTCGTCTTGAGTCCTTAAATTTTCCATAAATCGGGAAATGGATTTTTTCGATAAGACTCCGAACCCTTCCAAGGCTTTTTTCTTTTGTTCGAAAAGAGTTTCGTTCCACATAACATTCTCCTCCGGATTTCCGCGATCCCGCGAAACGACTCTAGTTTTTCCGGTTTCGATTCTTTGGCAAGCTTTTTGTAATAATTTTTGTTACATATTTCGCGATTCATAGTGAGCGAAATAGCTGAAGCCCGCGGAGCGATCAGGCGAAAGCTTTCCACAAAGTGGAAACCGCGATCCTGCCGAACGAACACCGATCAGGCGGAAAATCCGTAAGAGTTCCCACACGATCCCGAAATCCACGTTAGATCTGCGATCCATTCGCAGCTTTGTAAGAGTTCCCACAGAAATCCTATCTCTTTCCGGTCAAATCGAGACAAGTCGCAAAAAAGGAATATACGGTTTTTTTTGATTTGATTTTTACCGTCCAATGTCGTACTTGAAAGTTCTTTCCTAAATCGGAAGCTTCCCTTTAGTGAAACCATGAAATTCGAATGTGAATTTCTTAGAACGCGGTAAAAGTTTGTCGGAACAACTAAGAATACTTTCTTGACGAAATTCGGATTTCGTTCCTGGGAAATTCTCATCCCGAAAAAAGCGTTATGCGCGTTTCAAGATCCGAGAGAAATAAAAAGAGAGTATGGATAAAAATAAGGCAAATAAGAATTCCAGGGTTGCGATAACGGGGATCGGAGTCGTTCTCCCCCATACCTATTCCGTGGATACGTTTTGGAAAAATCTTTCCGAAGGGAATTCCCAAATCGATTGGATTACGAGATTTCCCACCGATGATATGCCCGTCAAAGTCGCCGCGGAGATGAACGATTTCGACTGGAAAAAATTTCTTCCCGATCTCAACGAGAAACACGCAAAAAATTATAACCGAGAAACCTTCGCGATCATGGCGGCGATGGAGGAAGCGAGAAGAGACGCAAAACTCGAAAAGGATTCGGTCGATCCTTCCAAGGTCGGCTTTATCGATTCTTCTTCGCGCGCTTCGCTCGCTTGGTGGGAACACGCTTGGAAACTCTATCACGAAGAACAGAATTCCAGCGTTTTCGATCGATATTCCGTTTTGACTTCTATGGCTTCCAACCCGACCAATCTCACCGCGATCTATGCAAACATTCAAGGTTTCGTAACCACCATCACCGCGGCTTGTGTCGGAGGTCATCACGCGATCAGCCTTTGTTATCAGGCGATCCGCAAAGGTAGAGCCGAAGTGATGTATGCGGGCGGTCACGAGTTCCCTCTCATCAAACCCTTGATGATGATGTATTCCGATCCGGCGAGTTCGGTCATGTCCGCGGAAAAAGACAATCCGAAGGCGGCGATCAAACCGTATGATCGCAACCGGGACGGTTTTATTTTGGGAGAAGGAGCCGCCGTTCTTTGTATGGAAAGAATGGATCACGCTCTCGCGAGAGGAGCGAGAATCTACGCGGAAGTCTTGGGAACCTTCAGCTACAACGAGGCCGATCACGCGATGAGAATGGACTTAACGGGTAAAAAAGCCGCGACCGGTCTGAATCGTCTTTTAAAGATCAGCGGACTTCGTCTCGGAGACATCGACTACTTCTGCGGACACGGAACCGCGACGATTAACAACGATATGGCGGAAAGCCGCGCTCTTAAGGTTTTATACAACGGACTCGCTCGAAACAAATGGGCTCCTCTCGGTTCGATCAAACCGATCTTCGGTCATACGTTCGGAGCGGCTGGAATCATCAACGTCGCTGCGACGGCGCTTATGCTCGAAAAACAAACCCTCTGTCCCACGATCAATCTCAAGGACGTGGACCCCGAATGCGATCACGATCATATCACGGAAGGTGCGAGAAAGGTGCGGATGAGGAACGCGATCTCGATGGCATTCGCGATCGGAAGTCAGTCTTCTTTCGTCAGCCTCACCGCTCCCGATCTTCTTTAAAGGAATTCGAATGAAAAACGGCGGACTGCACAGACAATACGATCATTCCAAAAAGTTAAAGTCCGTCCTCTACTACCAAGGCGCGGTGACGCACGAAATCCTCGGAAGTCTTACGGAAATTCTCAAGGATAGAATCGCGAACGAAAAACGGAAGAACAAGATTCTCAACGTGTTCGTCGAGATGGCGCAGAACGTAAGTCACTATTCTCTGGAAAAAGAAGGGGACTACGGAGTGGGCCTGATTCTTATAAAAGAAAAAAGTCATATTCTCAAACTCTCCACCGCCAACTTCTTAAGCGCGGAAACCGCTTCGGTTCTGAGAACCAAACTGGAACATTTTTTATCCCTGACCGGAGACGAAGTAAAGGAACTGTATCAGGAAAAGATCAAAGGAGAAAGACCGGAGGACAGCAAAGGTGCGGGTTTGGGATTTTTGGAAATATTAAAAAAATCTGATTTTCCGTTTCGTTCCGCGTTCGAGCCGACGCCGACCGGAGATTTCTTTTTTACTCTTACCGTTTTCTTTCGCCTGGGGTAAGCTTCCAAGGTTCCGCGTGGGACAACGCCATTTCTTTGACTTCGATCACGATGACCGAAGTGTTGTCCTTGGTCATTCTTAGATTGGCTTCTTCCGAAAGATGGGAACAAGCCTCTTTTGCGTTCGTTGCGTTTCGCAGAATTTCTTCCAGATCGTCGATCTTGATCACGTCGGTCAACCCGTCCGTACACAGAAGAATCCGATCCCCTTCGTTCAGAGATCCGGTGATGTCGAACAGATCCATCTGAAGGTCGGTGGTTCCGCCTCCGATACAACTCGTGATATAACTTCTCGGCATAGGATGCCCTTTGACCGTATCCGAAAAGGAATGATCCACCGTAATCTTGTGGACCCCTTGCGCGGAAAGATGATAGGCGCGGCTGTCTCCCATATTGAAAACGAGCACCTTTCTTCTTCCGAACAAAGCGCCGACTAACGTGGTCCCCATGCCCAGTCTTCCGGTGGCCTTTGCGTGATCGTTGATCTCGTGATTGATTTTGCGGAATAAGTTCTGCCAACCGGCGCGGGGTAATTCTTCCAAAGGTTGAATCGCACGTTCGGTCCAAGCGAGTTTTTCCAACGTCATGCGGCTTGCGATTTCTCCGGAGATATGTCCGCCCATCCCGTCCGCGAGCGCGAGAATCAACGGAGCGGCGGCGGAATCCCGGATTCCGGCCGAGGAAAACGAACCCGATACGGACCCGGCTACGATTTCACCGGATACGTACATAGAATCCTCGTTATGCGAACGAAAATTCCCCTTTTCCGTTATTCCAAAGTAATTAATAATCATGGAGAAACACTGGAAATTGAAACAATCTCCACAATCTATTAGTAATATGTGTCAACGGCGAACTTCAAGAACAAATCTTCGCCAAATTCTTTTTTCTAGAAAATAGACTGTCTCTAATGTTTTGATTCCAAAATTTTCTGCAACAGGTTTTCGAAAAAACGCTATTTCGCGGAATAACCGCCGTCTACCGGGATCGCCGTCCCCGTAATAAAAGTAGAATCGTCCCCGCAGAGCCAGATCACCGTTTTTGCGATCTCTTCCGGGGTGGCGATTCGGTGCATGGGATGCAATTTGACGAGCTGCTTTTCCGCCTCGATCGGATCTTTGGCGAGATGAAAGAGTTCGTCCAGGATTTCGGTTTTGACCGCGCCCGGACAGATCGCGTTAATGCGAACATTCTTCTTTGCGTATTCCAAAGCGGCGCTTTTCGTTAATCCGACAACGCCGTGTTTGGCCGCGGAGTACGGATTGATTCCGACTACCCCGTTGATTCCCGAAATGGAGGATACGTTTACGACGGCTCCTCCGCCGGCCTTGATGATTTCCGGGATTTGAACCTTCATCGACAGCCATGCGCCTTTGAGGTTTACGTTCACCACGTTATCCCATACCGCTTCGGGATATTCGTGTAAGGGATGATTGGCTCCCATGATTCCCGCGTTGTTGACTCCGAAATCCAATCGACCGAATTTCTCCACGGCGGTATCGACGACCTTCTTCACTTGTTCCCCGGATGTCACGTCGCACACGACGAAGTGAACGTCCCCGCCTTGAGAACGGACTTCCGACTCGAGCTTTTTTCCCTCGTCGAGTCTGCGTCCGCAAAACACGACTTTGACGCCCTTCGAGACGAACTCCTGTACGACTGCTTTTCCGATTCCGGTGCTGCCTCCGGTAACCATAGCGACTTTGTCTTTCATGGAATTCTCCGAAATGATATTCAAATTTTAGAATTTACTTAAATCAGTTTTCTCGTCTTTCCGTTGCGAACCCGGGAAAGATATTTTTTCAGATGCACGTTGATCGTTTCCAGATCGTTGAGTTCCTTTTCGATGGAAGAAGCCTTCAGATCCTGAACGAGAACGAGCAGATAACGGAGTTCTTCCAGATGGACTTTCGCCTTGAGAATATTTTTGATCTTTTCGGAAAGGATTCTGCTTCCCCAGGCTCCGGCGATGCGCACGGGAAGAAGAGCGGAAACCGATCGGATATGTTCGAGGAGAGGTCCGTGTTCTTTGAGCTTGGCCGCATCCATTCTGTTTCCGAGCGCGTATACTTTCAAAATGAGATCGTGTGCGAGACGCAGAACTTCCAGTTTATCAAAGCTGCGGATCTGCGTGGACGTGGAGGATTTCGCGCTTCCCTTCTCCGCTGCGTCGGTTCCCACAGGAGGAGAAGCATACGAAGGAATTTTTCCTTCCGTAAAAATTTTACGGAATCCTTCGGGAATGGGCACTACTTTACGGATGGAATAATCGAAAAACAAAACGCGGATCTTTACGAGAGAAACCTTTTCTCTTCGATCGTCTTTGGAAAGACGGAACGTTAGATCGAACGATTTCTCTCCGAGGTTGTCCAACACGACGTCAATCTTGACGCGATCGTTGTAGAGCAATTCTCCCTGATAGAGAATTCCCGCATTGGCGAAGATAATGCTCTTTCCGTAAATATCCGTTACCGAAAATCCGAGATATTGAAAGAACTGGAGATGCGCCTCCATCACGATATCCAGAATCGAAGCGAAGGACACGTGTATATCCAGAGCCAGATCCGTTTTGCGAATCGCCAGCTCCGTCGAGAAATAATACTTCTCCGGAAATTCGATCTGTATGTCTGTCATAGATATTTCGAAATCCGCCGCGAAAACTCCCGTTGCGACATAAGGGAAGTCCGAAAGCGACGGAAATAAATTTCCTTCTCTTTATAATTTCGGATTTCGAAAGGCCCGTCTTGAAGTGAAATTCCCGTTTGTGTTTTCGAAAGCCTCGCCTTGAATTTTTTTTCTTCGAGACGAACGGAAGAATTCTCCCGTTGACGCCGCGTTTCTTTTTTTGAGAAGACGCCGTTTTTAAATTGTTCGGCAAAAAGTTCTTGCTAGAGAGCATTCTTGAAAGAAGATCCTTCACCATTGCCGCGCGTCGCGATCTACGCGCTGTTCGTCGAAAAACGGATCGTATAAAAATATTCAGAAGTTCGAAAAAAGGGAACATTTCCGGTTGTGATTTTTCTCTTTTTCTCGTATGCGAATCGGGAAACGAAAACGTGTTCGAGCGGACCGACAAGAACTCATAACGTACGCTGATCGGAAACCTTGGAATCATTGGAAGCAAATACGAAGATCTTTAACGACCCGGACGAGATGATCCGAGAAATCGTGCGTCCGGGCATGCACTTGCATCTTTCCGCAACCATGTCCAGACCCAACGCTCTCATCTATTCGCTCGCGCGTTGTTTTCAAAACACGAATCCGGAGTTCGTCATCAGCATGGCGGGAATTCATTCCAGCGCTCACGCCCTTACGATCGCGAAAATCGTTAAACGAATGATCACCGGTTTTGCGGGAGACAACTATCCGAAACCCTCGCCTAATTCATTATATTCTAATTTACTCGAAGGTTCTCCGTTCGAACTGGAGCTTTGGTCCCTTCTCAGCATCGTTCAAAGATTGATGGCGGGCGCGATGCGTCTTCCCGGTTTTATTACGAACTCCCTTCTGGGAAGCGATCTCATTCTCGACAAACTCGGAAAAACCGCGTTCTTATTTCCCGATCCACAAAACCGTTCCACGGGTCCGAACGGTTCTCCCGCGGAAAACTACAGAGGAAAACGAGGAGTCGATCTCGCTTATATTCTTCCCTTAAACCCGGACTTCACTTTGATCCACGCGGTCGTCGGCGACGAAGAAGGAAATCTCGTTCTTTGTCCTCCCAGCGGAGAAGGATATTGGGGAGCGCTCGCAGCAAAAAAAGGAGTCATCGCAACGGTGGAAAAGATCGTTCCAAAAGGAACGATTCCTCCCGAACTGGTAACGATCCCGGGCAATCGAGTCACGGCGCTTTCCGTCGCGGAATTCGGCGCACATCCTCAATCCTTGCGCGTTTATAATCTTCCGGGAGTTTCAGCGTTCGAAGGTCTTTCCACCTATCTCGACGACTACGAGTTTCAGATCGAAGCCAACGAAGCGGCCAACGTTCCTTCCCGAGCCGAAAAATGGTATGCGGATTTCGTAAACATCGAAGGCGGTCATAAGGAATATCTGGATCGCATCGGAAGCAAAAAGCTCAGAAAGTTAAAACAGATTCCCGAAGAAAACAAAGCGGTCAAACTCGAAGATCCGAAAACGGTAAACGACTCGGAGCAGATGATCATCCTTGCTGCGAGAGCGATTCAGGAATACGTCAAACTCAAAGGTTACAAAACGATTCTCGCAGGAATCGGCGCGGCTCATATCTCCGCTTGGACCGCGGCGCGCTTTCTCGAACAGGAAGGAATTTCCGTAAAGGTCATCACGGAACTCGGCTTCTATTCGATGAAACCTCATACGGGAGACGTTTTTCTTTTCAGTCAATTGCATACGAAAGAATGTACGATGCTTTCCGACATCACGAGCATCTTAGGCACGGTCGTTCCCGATCATTGTCTCGGAGTTTTAGGAGCGGCGGAAGTGGATTGGTTCGGCAACATCAACTCCACGAAAACCGCAAAAGGAAAATTTCTTGTGGGTTCCGGCGGCGCGAACGACATCGCGGCCGTTGCGGATTGTATCGTAGTCGCGAAAGCGAACCGCGGAAGATTCGTAAAACACGTCAACTACATCACTTCCGTCGGAGATCGGGTGATGGAAGCGGTTTGTCAGTTCGGAAGATTTCAGAGAAAACCGAACTCGGATCACGTGTTCGAATTCTCCCATTGGATCGCGCCTCCTTCGGACGAAGAGATGGAACCGGAAGAAGCGGTGCTTCGTTTTACGTCCTGGCTTCCGCCGGACGAGGACGTTCCTCTCAAAAACGAACCTCCCGTAACCGCGGAAGAACTGACCGTTTTAAGGGAATTGGATCCGGAAAAGATTTACATAGAACAATTTATGGTATATACAAGACTTCCATAATAAAATGAAATTTGAATTTACTAGAGGCCTTTTATGAGCGGAAAAAATCTGACATCGAACGGAGTAAGAATCACCGGATTCGGTCATTACTTTCCCGAGCAGATCGTGACCAACGAAGAGATCCGCTCGCGGTTGAAATTTCCGGAAATGCATCCGGCTGAAAAAGCCGTCATCGGAAACATCGGAGTCAACGAAAGAAGAAGGGCGAACGAAAAAGAAACAGCGATGTTTATGGCGGCGCAAGTCGCCGAGATGGCTCTCAAGGACGCGGGTAAAAAACCCGAGGACGTGGATCTTTACATTCTCGCGAACTGGACCGATCGTTATTATCTTCCCGATCTCGCGCCGCAAGCGTCCAAACTTTCCGGAACAAAAAACGCACTCGCCTTCGACGTAAGCACCGCCTGCACGGGATTCGTTCACGGAGTTCAAACCGCATCCGCGTATTTGGGCACGGGCAAATTCAAGAACGCGCTCGTGATCGGAAGCGAACGCTTTTCCGTCAGAACCCGCATGGGCGGTTACGGAGAATTCACGGCGGGAGACGCGGCGGCAGGAGTTTTTCTCGAGCATACGGGAGATCCGAATTTCGGAATCATCGATTCCTTTTTGCAGGACGACGGGGATTTGGCCGGAATCATCGTAACCGGACCGCCGCCGCAGAGTTACGTGAAAAGTTATCCGGAACTCGTGACCAACGCGGCGGATCTCACTCTCAAGTCGATGGATCTTCTGTTGGAAAAAAACGGACTGACCGTCGACGACGTCGATTGGGTCGTTCCTCATCCGGGAACGGACGTGGTCGTTCAGGACGTTCTCAAGCGGACCAAGTTTCCGAGAGAAAAAATCCTGATGAACTTCGAACGTGTGGGAAACACTTCCGCCGCTTCGATCCCCATCGTATTATCAGAATATTATTATAAAGGAAAGTTTAAAAAAGGAGATTTGTTCCTCACACCCGCCGTCGGAGGCGGATTTTATTGGGGAGGACTCCTGTTTCGTCTTTGAACGGGATCGGGGCAATCGAACTATATGAAAATAAACGGTTACGAACTAAAAGAAAGAATGAACGCGGATTCGTCCACGGAGGTTTACAAAGCCGTCCGATCGAAGGACGGAACCAACGTGGTGATCAAATATATCCCGATCCTCGACGAACTGCATCCGGCGGTCGTCAACCTGCGGAACGAATACGAAATTCTCAATTATCTCGCTTCCGAAAAAATGATCCACGCTTTCGGAATGGAGAAGATTCCGGAAGGATTCACTCTGATTTTGGAGTTCGTTCCCGGGGCGACGCTCAAACATTTTTCCCAAAAAAAACCGGTCAACCTCAAGGACTTCTTTAAGATCGCGATCGATCTCGCCGAAAAACTCGGAGAAATCCATAATAAAAAGGTAATACACAAGGACTTAAAGCCGGACAACATCATCTTCAATCCGGAAAACGAACTCTTGCGGATCGTGGACTTCGGAATTTCCACCCGTCTTTCCAAGGAAGAAACCTCCTGGTCCAATCCGAACCGATTGGAAGGAAGCATTCATTACGTTTCACCGGAACAAACCGGAAGAATGAACCGTTCCGTGGATTACAGAAGCGATTTCTATTCTCTGGGAGTTACGTTCTACGAACTTCTCACGGGAAAACTTCCGTTCGAAAGCGAAGACCTTCTGGAACTCGTTCACTTTCATCTCGCGAAGTCCCCTATCGAACCGCGCAAACTCCGCAACGAAATTCCGGAAGCGCTTTCTCATGTCGTATTAAAACTTCTTTCCAAAACCGCGGAAGACAGATATCAAACCTCGGAAGGACTCAAAGCCGATCTCGAAACGATCCGGGACAAATGGCTGGAATCCGGAGACGCGCCCGCCTTCCCTCTCGGCTCCAAGGATTATTCCAACGAATTCAAAATTCCTCAAAAACTCTACGGAAGAGAGGAATACATCGCGGCATTGTTAAGCGAATTCAAACGCGTAACCGATACGGGAAGAACGAGCGTCGTTCTGATCGCGGGTT
The DNA here is from genome assembly GCF_003545925.1 of Leptospira yasudae. NCBI lineage: Bacteria > Pseudomonadati > Spirochaetota > Leptospiria > Leptospirales > Leptospiraceae > Leptospira > Leptospira yasudae. The sequence continues at coordinate 258,956 of NZ_QHCU01000001.1, forward strand.
ATTCCGGCGTGGGAAAGTCCTCTCTCGTAAAAGAGATCAACAAACCGCTCACTGAATCGAAGGGATATTTCGTTTCCGGAAAGTTCGATCAATACAACCGGAACGTTCCGTTCAGCGCGATCATTCAAGTGTTCTCCAATCTCATCGAACAGATTCTCACCGAATCTCCCGAACGCATCGAGGAATGGAAAAATCAGATCCGCGACACGTTAGGCGTCAACGGAAAGGTGATGACGGACGTATTGCCCGAACTCGAATTCATCATCGGCGAACAAGCGCCCGTAACGGAACTCGGCCCTCAGGAAAACGCGAACCGTTTCTACCTCGTATTTCAGAACTTCATCAAGATCTTTGCGAACGCGGAACACCCGCTCGCGATCTTTTTGGACGATTTACAGTGGGCGGACACGCCTTCTCTCGAACTCGTAAAAAACCTGATCGAGGACGTTTCCGTAAATTATCTTTTCCTAATGCTAGCGTATAGGGACAACGAGGTCGATTCGACCCATCCGTTTTCGACTCTCGTAACGGGTTTGGAAAAGGAAGGGTTCCGTTTGGACAAAATTCTTCTCAAACCTTTGAGTTTGGAGAACGTAAACGAACTTCTTTCCGACAGTTTACGCAGACCCAAGGACGAGACGCAAAGTTTTGCGGAAATCGTTTATTCGAAAACGAGAGGGAATCCGTTCTTTATCAACGAGCTTTTAAAACAACTTTCCAAAGAGGAAATCATCTCGTATCAAAAAGGAAGTTCCACGATTTCCGGAAAGTGGATCTGGAATCTCGAAAAGATCAAAAAGACAGATATTTCGGATAACGTAGTCGAACTGCTCGTTCGAAGAATCAAAAAACTCGCTCCGCGCACGCAGGAAACTCTGAAACTCGCGTCCTGTATCGGAAGCAACTTCGATCTCGGAATCCAATCCAAGATTCTTGGGGCGACATTGAAGGAAACCATGGCCGCGCTGATGGAAACCATGGAAGAGGAATTGATCGTTCCGATCGGAGACAACTATCGATTGGTCGATTCGATGGAAGAGATCGAAGAAAACCGGGAAAAGAATTTTCAAACCGCCAAATCGATTCAATTCCGTTTCCAACACGACCGGGTGCAGCAAGCGAGCTACGAACTTCTGGACGAAAACCAGAAACAATCCGTTCGTCTTCAGATCGGAAGAATTCTTCTCGAGAACCTGAACGAAAAATCCCTGGAAGATTCGATCTTCGACGTGGTCAACCACTTGAACACTGGATCGACTCTCATTCAGGATAATTTAGAAAAACGTAAATTATTACAATTGAATCTTCAAGCCGCGCAAAAGGCGAAACTCTCCGCAGCATACAAACCTGCAAAAGCGTATTCCGAAAAATCGAGAGAACTTCTATTCTCCCTTCCCGAAGCGGGCAAAGGAGACAAGGAACTTTGGACCAAGGAATACGAACTCTGTTACGCGGTTCACAAGGAACTCGCGGAAGTCTTGTATCTCAACGGGAACTTCGAGGAATCGCAGGAAATCATCCAGACTCTCTTGAAACAATCCAAAACTCCCGTGGAACAAGCGGAAGCGTATAACCTTCTCATGATCGAATACTCCGCACAAGGAAAATACGATCTCGCGATGCCGACCGTCATCAAAGCTCTCAAACCTCTCGGAATCGAAATCCCCACTTCCAATTTCGACAAGGTCGTGGACAAGGAAATCGAAGAAGCCAAGAAGAATCTCAAGAACCGAAGCGTTACGGCTTTGTTAGACGAACCATTGATGACCGATCCGAACCATATCTGGGCGGTCAATCTTTTGATCAGCGCGATTCCGATGGCATACAACAAGGAACCCGCGCTCTTCCCCGTCATCTGTTTGAAGATGGCGAACCTTCTGATGAAATACGGGAACCTTTCCGATTCGTACGGATATTCGTGTTACGGAATGGTGCTTGTGGGAAAACTCGCGGACTACAAAGGGGCTTATGACTTCTGCGAACTCGCGGTCAAACTCAGCGAAAAGCACATGAACTCCGGCGGATATACGAAGGCGGCGAACATTCTCGCGAATTACTCCTCTTCGTTCGTAAAACATCTGAAATTTTCGGAGGAGGTGAACATCAAGTGCGTTCAGGCCGCTTTGGATTCGGGGGAATTCCTGCACGGAAGTTACGCCGCGATGAACGATGCGTCTAACGTGATGTTTCAAGGGAAGAATCTCGAGATCCTAAAACCGAAGATCAATCAACTTCTCAAGTTCGTGCGTAAGGTGAAGAACAACCTCGCCATCGACACGATCCTCGGAACGACCTTGATTCTTTCCAACCTCAGAGGAGAAACCGGAAGTCATCTGGACTTCTCCTCCACCGAATACCAGGAGAAGGAATACATCGATCTATGCAACGATCACCAGAGCCCCGCTCCGATCGTTACGTTCAAGGTGATGAAGGTTCGTTCCCTTTTGATGTACGGAGAATATCAACTCGCCCTTCAGGAAGCCGAAGAAGCGAACGGAATGATTCTCTATCTCGGAGGTCAATACGGTCCGCTCGAACACAACTTTTTATATTCGCTCGCGCTCGCCGCGAACTACAAAAAGGTTTCTCCCGATCGCAAAAAGGAATATTTAAAAAAGATCCGCGAGAATCAAAAACAACTTCTTACGTTAGCCGAAAGCTGTCCGGAAAACTTTTATCACAAGTATCTTCTCGTGGACGCGGAACTTGCAAGACTCGAATACAAAAACTGGAAGGCGGCGAGGACGTATGAAGCGGCGATCCGCGAGGCCAGAAAAAACGAATTCCAAAACGACGAGGCCCTTGCCTGCGAGATCGCCGCGATGTTCTGGCTTTCCAAAGGAAGCGTCAAGATCGCGGGAGAATTCGTCAACGAGGCGTATCACCGTTACGGACTTTGGGGCGCGAATCTCAAACAAAGCATGCTCAAGTCCAAGTTCCCGGAATTCATCCGCGAACGGGGAACGGGAACGTTACGCACACACCGAACGATTTCCAGCACGACCGCGGCCGCTACGGAAGTGTACTCGGGCCAAACACTCGATCTTCAGTCGGTCTTAAAAAGTTCCACGGCGATTTCCGGAGAGATCAAACTGGAAAATCTTCTCGATAAACTGATGAAGATCGTAATCGAGAACGCGGGAGCACAACGCGGTGTTCTCATTCTGAAAAAAGAAGGAAGACTCTACGTGGAAGCGGAAGGTTCGATTTCCAAGGACGACGTGGAAGTATTAACCGGCATCCCTCTCGGAAACAGCAAAAATCTTCCGATCTCTCTCATCTACTACGTGGAACGAACCAAGGAGAATCTGGTTTTGCGTAACGCGAACCAGGACGAGAAGTTTAACAAAGACGAATATATCAAAAATTCTAAAACGAAATCGGTTCTCTGCGCGCCCGTCATCAAACAAGGGGAAATTTCGGGGATTCTCTATCTCGAAAACAACCTTTCGGAAGGGGCGTTCACCTCGGATCGACTTCAGATCATGAACATTCTTTCCTCCCAAGCGGCGATCTCCATCGATAACGCGTTGCTCTACGCGAACATGGAGGAAAAAGTAAGGGAGAGAACGAGGGAGTTGGCGCAGGCCAACGCGGATCTGGGACTGAAGAATCAGCACATAACGGACAGTATTCAATATTCTTTGAATATTCAACAAGCGATTCTTCCTTCCGAAGATCTACTTGCAAAGAATCTAAACGAGCAATTCGTTTTATTCAGACCCAAAGACATCGTATCGGGAGACTTCTACTGGTTCAGTAAAAAAGAAGGATCAATTTTTCTGGCGGCGGTCGATTGTACTGGACACGGAGTCCCCGGTGCGTTAATGTCAATGATAGGGAACACTTTACTCAACCAGATCGTAAATGAGGCAGGGATCAAAGATCCGGGCAAGGTTTTGGAACATTTAAACCGAAATGTTCGCCAAGCCTTAAAGCAGGATACCATGGACGCCAACTCGGTGGACGGCATGGATGTCTGCTTCTGTAGAATCGACGGTGATAAAGTCCTGTTCGCCGGCGCCAAAAGACCGCTCTACTTCTCAAAGGGTGATATGATCGAAGAGATCAAAGGCGACAGACATTCGATCGGCGGACGACAAAAAGAAGATTCCAGAACGTACACCACGCACGAAGTAAAACTGGAAAAGGGAAAACCCACCATGTTTTATCTTGCGACGGACGGTTATATGGATCAGCCGAATCCTCAAAGACAGAGGATCGCGAGCAAAGGATTGATCTCTTATCTGCAAAGCGTCTTGTCTCTGCCCGCATCGGAACAGAAAGAGCGTTTAGCCGCCTTTTTAGACGGTCATCAAGCGGGGGAAGCCCAGAGAGATGACATAACTTTGATCGGTTTTAGAACCTGATCCGGGAAACGAAAATATAGGAGCATGTTAAAAAGAAATGATGGAAAACAAGTCCGTAGACCTGTTTAAGCAGTATAAAGAGGCCTGCGATTATCAATTAATTGTTTCCTTTAAAGGACGTCTCTCGCAAGAAGTCCTAACGGAATTCGGTTCGATGATCCGGACGTCCCTGAGTGCGGAGTCGAAAATCAAAAAAATCTTCGCGGTTTTCATCGAACTCGCACAGAATATGCTACACTATTCTGCGGAAAGAAAGGCCCTCGAAGACGGCAGAGAGGGCGGCGTCGGCATCATCATGGTCGACGAAAAATCGATTGGCTATAATGTTTCGTCCGGGAACCTTGTACTAAACGACAAAATAGAATCCCTGAAAGCCAAATGCGAAAAAATAAATTCTATGTCGAGGGACGAGTTAAAAACTTATTACCAACAGCAGTTACGCTCGGATAGACCTGACGACAGCAAAGGCGCGGGAGTAGGTTTGATCGATATCGCTAGAAAGTCGGACGGACCGCTTACATACGATATCTCGCCGGTGGACGATAAACATTCGTTCTTTACACTTTCTGCATACTTCACAAAGGAAAATTGAGAATGGAATCATTACACATTCAACAAACAAAAACTTCTCCGGAGGTTATTTTAGACACAGAGAAGGGAGTGGTTGAAATCATCGGGGAATCCTATCCCGAAAACGCGATCGCCTTTTACAAACCCGTGTTCGATTGGCTGAACGCGGCGATGGGATCGAAGGCATCGATTCAAGTGAAATTTCAGTTGGATTATTTCAATACGAGTTCGTCTAAAGTGATCATGGATATTCTGGATTCTCTTCAGAAGTATCACGATCAGAGCGGCAAGGTCAAGATACTTTGGTTGTACAAAGAGGACGACGACGATATGCAGGAAACCGGAGAGGAATTCTCCTCGGATCTTTCCCTGCCGTTCGAATTAAAATCCTATAAATAAAAAACGGCTCGGTAATCGAAACCACGCATGGAACCCGCATCTTCAGCTCAGAAGGACTTTAATTCCTTTTTCGAAAACGAATTTCAGTTGTTAAACGAAGTCAACGGAACCCTCGATCGAAAAGAATCACTCGGTAAAGAGGAAGTTTTCGAAGAGCTGAAGAAACTCGGAGAAGCCTACGAATCCCTTTTAAAACAATCCTCGAAATTGATGAAGATCGGGGATTCGACGCAGAACCGCCTGATCAAAACGCAGACGGAATTGCAGGACTCCAATCAAAGACTCGTATCCTCCTATCAGAACCTCAAGCAATTGAGCGAAATCGGTCAGATGATTACCGCAAGTTTAGAACCGAAAATCATTCTGACTTCCGTTTATGAAAACACGAAGTCCATGGTATCGATGGACATCCTCGCCTTCGGGATCATAGAAGAAGGCAAAAACGAAATCAAATATAAGTTCAGTCTGATCGAAGGCCGTTATACTCCGGCTCCTTCGGTGGATTCCCTCGCGGAGGAGAATCCTTCCTCGTTCTGTTATCACAACAATCAGGAACTCATCACCAACGATCTCGAAAAGGATTTTCCGCAATACGTTTCCACGATCCAAAAACATTTCGGAGAAAAGACTAGCTCGGTAGTCTATCTTCCGCTGAAAGTCGAGGAACGTTTTATCGGAATGCTTACGATCCAAAGCTACGAGAAAAACGCGTTCAACGAAAACCAGCTCAGCATCTTGAGAACTCTCGCGAACTACGTGGCGATCGGTGTGGATAACGCCGACGCATACAAGACGCTTTCCAAGAGAAACCGGGAACTCAAGGATTCATTAGAAAAGATCAATATGTTAAACGAAGGTTTGGAAAAGGAAAGACAAAAGTCCGAAAGCCTTCTTCTAAACATTCTCCCGAAGACGATCGCCGAACGATTGAAAGGCGGAGAAAGCGTGATCGCGGATTATATTCCGACTTCCACGGTATTATTCGCGGACATCGTCGGTTTTTCCAAACTTTCGACCCAGATCCCCACTCCGAATCAGCTCGTTGAAATCCTGAATCAGATATTCACCTGTTTCGACGAGATCGCGAGCAAATACAAACTCGAAAAGATCAAAACCATCGGGGATTGTTATATGATGGCGGGAGGAATTCCGAACGCGACCGAGGACCACGCGGAAAAGATCGCGTTAGCCGGAATCGATATGATCCAAGGACTGAAGGATCTTCAGAAATCGTGGAAATATGAATTCAATATTAGAATCGGGATTCACACCGGCGACGTAGTCGCCGGTGTGATCGGTAAAAATAAATTCGTATACGACTTGTGGGGCGATTCGGTAAACACCGCTTCCAGAATGGAATCGCACGGGGAACCGGGAAAGATCAATTGTTCCGAAGCGACCTACAACGCACTCAAAGATTTATTCACATTCGAAGATCGCGGGATCATCGAAGTCAAAGGAAAAGGTCCTATGAGAACCTTTTTTCTTTTAGGCAAGAAGTAAGCGCTTCCCGTTTTTCCAATATTTTAAGGTTCGAATGTCGTCCGAAGCGGCTTGGGGTTTGGTTTGTCTATCGGAATACGACAGGAGATTTCCGTGGAGAATGCGTGAGCGATCGAAGCGGGGTCAACAAATTGGCTTTCTAAAAATCGAATATTCAAAAAAAGAAAAATTCAATTTGTGGACCGGAGCCGAGAGCGCGGCCGCGAATTCCCGATCCATTTAAAACCACAGAGAGAGAACGCGGCACGCCCGTAAAATTTTAGCTAAGAGCCTGGATTACGTCGGCCGGAGCCTGAACGAGTTCGACGAGAACGCCTTCCGAACAATACGGAAATTCTTCGTTTCCTTTCGGGTGAATGAAACATACGTCGTATCCCGCGGCTCCTTTGCGGATTCCGCCCGGAGTGAAACGAACTCCTTTTGCAGTCAGCCATTCGACCGCTTTATGGATGTCGTCCACCCAAAGGCCGATGTGATTGAGTTTCGGTTCGTGAACCTTGGGGCTTTTGTTGACGTCGATCGGCTGCATGATATCGACTTCTACCGCGAATGCACCCTTGCCCATTCTGAGAATATCTTCGTCGACGTTTTCTTTTTCACTCTTGAACGTTCCCGTTTTTTCAAGTCCAAGTATGTCGACCCAAAATGTTTCGAGTTTCTTTTTGTCTTCGCCGCCGACCGCGATTTGCTGAATTCCTAATATTTTAAAAGGTCTCATAAGCTTTCCGTTCCGTAATATGCGATCCCATTTTTCTTCCGAACACCGCTTGCGAATATGGGATCTTCATCCAGAGAATTCTTTTCAATTTCTTTGGCAACTTCAATCCGAGCTGAGCGCTTTAGGGAGAATGTCGAGAAGGCTTTGTATTAGGACGGCGGGCGTTGGAACCAATCGCGGTAATCTAAAACGTAAAAACTGTCCTCCGGATCGCATTGTAAGAGCCTTGAAACACGATTGTCTAGCAGGTCAAGGTCCAGGATATATCTGTATTTCCTGTGAAATGTAGGACCTCCTTCATTCATGATATGCACGATAGAATTCCCGACTTCGTTTTCCTCCAACCACAGAAGATAATTAAACAGAAAACAGCGCGAAACCCCATGAGCTTGCGCCAGAGTTCCGAATAAAGTCCAGCTGCCGGTGCTCAGTCGAACATTGATGCGCTTCATCTTTTCTTTCCCCGGACTCGGTTGATACAACGTCCGGCCTGCTTTTGTCCCAAGTCTCTTTGTCGCCGTCAAAAATTTACCGTATCTTCGCAAAAGTTCCGGGATTCGTTTGGGAAGATTCTTACGGTCGCGTTCAGGATAACGCAACAAGATGGTTTCAGGAATCAGCAAAGTCACAACATTCGTATTACTTTCCTGAAGCCGAGAATCGATTCGATGATCGGAGTGAAGCAACAATACGCCCATACTGCTACGGTTCCGCAAAACGAATCCCAGGACATACAACCGCTTAAAAAACCAAAAACGATACAATAAAATACGAAACGATTTTAAAAAATTTGATCCAAAATGACCGAACCGATCCTAAACCGTTTTAGGGTGGCATACGCCTCAAAACGCCAATTCCTATAAGATCAAAACAAAGATTGAACGCTCAATCTCTACAGAATCAAAGCGCTCTCTCAGATTCTACTGACAGAAAACAAAAACGCAACAACACTCAACCTTCTGCGCTCCAATACCGTCCGCCCCACAAGCCGCCACCGGCGACAAACTTTCTAAAAAAACTCACTCGCAGCGAAGAAGGTCGAAGCCGGGTCTTTATTCCTTCAAAAGATATGTCCCGATCATCGGAAAATGATCGGACACGGTCCAAAGAATCTCGCCTTGATCGACTCGATAACTTGTTTGTTTCAGATTGGATGAGTAGAAAATATAATCGATCGTTCGATCCGGTTTTCCGATCGCAGGATCGTTCGAATAATGCGTATAATACTTAGATCTTTCCGGTCCATTCAAAATATTGAATGGAACAGAAGAATTCCATTTATCAAACAGAGGTTTGATTTCCTGTTCGTCCGAATAAAAGAACGCACCGTTCGGGTGCATGGACTTGCGATCGAATCCTGGAGGAAGCAAATTGAAGTCCCCGCCTAACACCCAATAATGACCCGCAAGATCCAGTTCCTTCAAAAGTCCCGCGATCGTTTCCACTTGTCTGTGCATCGTATCCGTTCCCTGCGAGAACGCATCCAGATGGGTATTCAAAACGGTGAACTTATCCCCGCCTTCCACCGGAAAATCATTTTGAAGAATCGCCCTTTTTAACCCGAATTGAGTCGAAACCGGATCGGCCGGCATCAAAGGAAGAGAATGACGAATCCCGTCGGAAATTTTATATTTACTGATCGTCGCGAGTTTCATTCCAACGCTTCCCAAAATCTTAGGATGAGGAACGAATAACGACTTCCAATAAAACGCCTCGCTTGAACAGGCGTATGCAGGACCGATTTGCGAAAGAATTCTTTCCAATTGATCCTCTTGGAACGTATTCTTCGCGCCGTCGTGTAACTCCTGAAACAAAATCACGTCCGGATCTTCGGCGCGAACGTAATCGGTAATTTTTTTGAGAGTCGATTCGATTTCTTCGCGGGATGGTCCGGTATCGGGTCCGTCCCCGTTCGGAACGTCGTACCAAAACACTCGTTTCTTCCCGGCAAGATATTGAACGTTCCAGACGAGAACCTTGATCTTAGAATCCGCCTTTAAAAGCGGCGCGTTTTCGTTGCATACAACGTCCGCGGGTTGAGCCTGATCGGGATGAAACGTGATCGAGTAGATCAGAATCAGAAGAGAACCGAATAGGATTCCCAGTATCGCTAATATTTTTCGCAACCAACCCATTTTAATCTCCTAAGGAACGTCTAAACGGAAAAAATCGCCGTTTCAAAGAGAATCACGTTACGGGAAGAAAAGTGAGTGTAAAGGATTTTCTTTTTGAATGGGCAGAATAAAAATGACCTTAGAGCCCTGAGATGAAAAATATAATTACGATTCTATTCTCCCTTTTACTAATACAGACATCCGTTTATTCGGAAGAATTGGAACTGAAAATACGGATCAAAAACGGAACCACCGGCCAAGAAGGAAGCATCGAATCCCTTCGTATCATCGCACTCCAACAGGGGATGATTCCGATCAAAGAAATCGGACCTTCCCACGGCTCTTTTGTCGTTTCCAAACTTACCGTTCCCGATCAGACTCCGATCCTTCTTCAGGCGAAATACGCCGGAGTCAATTATAACAAGATGGTTCCTCCCGTCCCCGTTATGCGTTCGGGAGTTCAGGAAATCGTCGTCTACGAAAAGACCAGAGACAAATCTCTCGTAAGAACGAGATCCGCGATGCAGATCTCGAGAGGCCGCGACTTTCTCAGAGTATTTAAGATTTTTCTAATATCCAACAACACGATTCCTCCCAAAAGTTATCAGGACGAGCAAAACCCGTTCGAGATTTTCGTTCCATCCGAAGCGACCGAGGTCGCGGGCCAGCTCACTCAGGGAGAATCCAGAATGGCGATCCCTCTTTCTCTTCAAGACGGACCGAACGGAAAACTTTTGGACAGAGCCATTCTTCCCGGAAGTTCCGAATTACAAATTTCTTATACGATTCCCGCTAACAATCTTTCCACCGTGACCTTTAAGGATAGAATGCTCGCCGAAAAGGAAGAAGGTTATAGGGCCGTTTTTTCCAAACCGCAAGACATGGAGGTTTCCTTTATCGGCGCGGCTAAACAGGAAAAGATTCAAGAAGACGTTCCTTCGGATATGAAGGCGTTTAAGATCGGCTACCCTTCTCCCCGTTACGAAGTTTCGATTTCCGTTTCGGGCGGGAATCCGGTCGCGGACGTGGAAACGGAACGGGTCAACCGTAAAATCGAAAACGGAACCTGGTTTCCGACCACCGAACGTTCGTTACTCGGACTGGTCGCCATCTTGGGATTTCTATTCACTCTTTCCTTTATTTTTATCTATAGAAAAGAGTAATCGGCGAGTTTCCTGCGCGCGCTTCGCGCGCGCCTCTCTCAATCGATTCTAAAATACGAATTCTCTAAAAGCGAAAGCGTCTCGAATCTCAGACGACCGTTTTCTTCTTACTCGAAGCGCTTGCCTTCGGTTTTTTCTTCAGTTTCAGGGAAGAATCCTTCGCCTCGCCGGGAGATTTCTCCCGAAGAATCGTATCCAAAAACGCCTGAATATCGCCGAAAACCTCGTCCCTGTGTTCCGGAAATTCGTTCATGATTTCATGATACAAACCGGGATAAATCTTCATTCTTTTGTTTCGATAAATTAGATTTTTATAAAGTTCCATGGAACCGTTCACGTCGACGAGGCCGTCCTCTTGTCCGTGAAGAATCAAAACCGGGCAACGGATCACGTTCGCCTTTTTGATCAGCTTCGGTCCGAGTTCCAAAAGTTCGGTCCCCATCCTTAAAGAAACCTTCCCGTGAACCAAAGGATCCTGTTTATACGCTTCGATCACGTCCGGATCATGCGAAAGATAATGAAGATCCAATTCCGCGTCCACAAGCGTCGCGGGAGAAATCCTGCTTAAAAAACTTCCCACGAACTTCTTCAACTGCTTCTGAAAGTCCATCTTTACTTTGAGGGCCGGAGAACCTAAAACTAATCCCAGAATATTATCCTGATTGATTCCTTCCTGCGCGTAACGAAGCGCAACCGCTCCGCCGAGGGAATGACCCAAAAGAAAAAAACGGTCCTTTTGTTCCCTCTTTAAAACCTCGTTCGCAAAATCGGAAAGATCCCTTACGTATAAATCGAAGGATTCCGCGTGACCTCGTTTTCCTTCCGAATTCCCGTGGCCTCTCATATCGAAGGAATAGAAATTGATGTCGCTTTTCGCAAAATAACGAAGCAGGTTCGTATAACGCCCGCTATGTTCTCCGAAGCCGTGATGAAAGATCATTACTCTGTTTGCGTTCGGCTTTGTCCAAGATTGACAATATAACTTTGATTTATCGGAGCTTGAGAGAATGTAGAATTCTTTGTGATGAAAGGTCATTGCGAAATCCGATTTGTTTGGAAGAAAGGAATCATTAAAATCATGGGGGTCAACTAAATATTCTAAAACAGATTAAAAACGGAATTTTTTCATCGTTAAACGCTTTTGAAATAAAACGGATCTTTTTTCTATGTCTCGTTACGAACGCTCGAACGAGGGATCGAATTCTAAAATCGGATTTAAAGTTTCCTTGAGTTTTAGTCCGCTGTCCCCATTGTTTGAATTCGTTTCTAAAAAGAATTATACATCGGATCGGAGAGAATATGGAAAAAAGACCTTCGGAAAAAAGCCTGCTTCGCTTTTTCGGATTGGGAGAATTGGCGAATCACGGTTGGAACGCGATTTTAGCGTTCTGGATGATTATGGGAATGGCTTTCTTCCTGTTCGCGGATCAAAATCTCATCGCACCGAACCTGAAAAACATAGGCGCTTCCTTCGGACTCAACAGCCAAGAAGAAGTGGATTGGTATATCGGCGGCCTAATTCCGATTTTATTCTTTATCTTAGGCGGGGCCGTATCGGTGAGTATGGGTTACCTTTCGCAAAAGTATTCCCGCAAAATGCTCATTCTATTCTCCGTATTTTTGGGAGAAGTTCCCTGCTTTCTTTCCGGGTTCGCGACGAGTTACCCCGAGTTCGTGATTTATAGAACCTTAACCGGATTCGGGCTCGGAGGAATTTTTCCGCTTCTGTTTACCGTCCTCGGAGATTACTTTTCGGATAAATCCAGATCCACCGCGGCGGCTTACGTTTCGCTTTCGATGGGAATCGGACTCGGCGTCGGTCAGCTTTTCGGAGGAATTTTAGGAAACGCGGATCCGATCAACGGATGGAGAACCAGCTTTATCTATCTTTCGATTCCTTCCTTTTTCTTTGCGGTCATCTATTGGATCTTTTGCAAGGAACCGATTCGAGGCGGCGGAGAAACGGAATGGGCCGGAATCGCCGAAAAATTTCCGGAAGAAAGTTTTCATCTTCGTTGGAGCGATATACGGCTTCTCTTTCAAAATAAAACGAACATCGGAATCTTTTTACAAGGAATTCCCGGATGTGTTCCTTGGGGAGTGTTCTTCGTGTTCTTAGTCGACTACTACGAAACTTCCTATCATCTCGATAAGGCCGCTGCGACGATGCTTCTTACCTATGCGGCGATCGGCGTTTTTGCGGGAACGTTTTTCGGAGGAGTCATCGGACAAAAAATCTACAACCGCAACAAACGGCTTCTTCCGATTTTTTGTATGTCGAGCATTCTGATCGGGATTCTTCCGTGCATTTATCTTTTAAAGGCGGACAATATCGCCGGTTCGGGATTGTTCATCGTCGTCAACATCATCACCGGATTCATCATCTCCGTGACTGGACCGAACGTCAGAGCTACATTAATCAACGTGAATATTCCAAAAAATAGAAGTAGCATGTTCGCTCTCTATAACCTTACCGACGACCTCGGAAAAGGACTTGGCCCCGCGATGAGCGCCGTAATTTTAGGTCTGACTCCGGGAGACAGATCGCTCGGGCTTTCGATCTCGGTTTTATTTTGGGTTCCCTGCGCGCTTGCCTGGCTGATCGTTCTGAAAAATTTCGAGAAAGACGAGAAAGACGTCCATGAATACCTGGTAGCGGAAGCCGAAAAAATCAGAGGGGCCGCTTAATTGAATATAAAAGAATTCGATTTATATCTATTCGATATCGAAGGAACCACGACTCCCATCGAGTTCGTACATAAGGTTTTGTTTCCGTACTCGGTCGGGAAGTTCGACGAATTCTTCCGGTCGAATTCTTTGGAGAAAGAATGGGTCGAAAAACTTCTCGAAGAAGGAAAAAACGATCCGACTTACAAGGGGAAGATCGACGATTCTCCCCAAAGTTTAAGCGATTACTGCAAACATCTCGTGAGCGTGGATCGTAAAAGCGGTCCTCTCAAAGAGATTCAAGGGAGAATTTGGAAAAAAGGTTACGAAAGCGGCGAACTGAAAAGTTCCATGTTCGAAGACGTGTCCGATTTTTTAAACCGAATTCAAACCGCGGGCAAACGCGCCGCCGTATATTCTTCCGGAAGCGTTCAAGCGCAGAAGTTAATTTTTGAATATTCAAATTCCGGCAACTTGACCGGATATTTTTCCGGTTATTTCGATACGGCAGTCGGAGGCAAACGGGAATCTTCGAGTTATACGAAGATTGCCGAACAACTGAAGATCGCACCGGAAAAAATCCTATTCTTTACCGATATCAAAGAAGAAGCGGACGCCGCCGTGGAAGCCGGGCTCAAAGCGACGGTTCTGGAACGACCGGGCAACAACGCGCAACCGGCGCATTCTCACCCGAGAATTTCCTCGTTTCAAAATCTGAATCCTTAACATCGGCGATTTGGTTCGACTGAGTCGCCGGAAAAACGAAATCCTTTTTCCATAAACCGAAATTCTCACCGTGAAATCGGACGGGAAATGCGACCGAAACGGATCTTTTTTTCGAGCGGGATCGCGAGATCGGCCGATCTTTGGAAGGTGAGATCCTTTCGAATTTTCTTTCTTCTATTGCCGATTCTACTGAACCTTCTTCCTTTGGGAAAAATGGACGCGCGGGAACTCGTCTACGCGTTCCGCGACCCCGGCAAATCCGAAAAAGAAAAGATGATCCTCGTCGGTGAGACCGTTCTTTACGATAAGGTAAAGCCGATCGAAGAGGAAGGAAAGAACAAACATCTCGATATCGGCGTGGACACGAGAGCCGATCTTGTCACGATCAAGATCAACTACGATCCGGGTCTCAGAGTCGGACAAATTTTGTATCTTATCGAAAAGGATTTCGACCATAAGAATTACAAAAACGGAAACATCGTAGCGCAGATCGAAATCAAATCCATCTTTCAGACATCGTTCATCGGAAAAAGGGCCAGAGGAATCGGAAACTTAGGACTTGTTAAGGACAGGAACCTCATGGTCGCCGCTCCTCTCGTTTCGGAAAAAATAGAACCTGCGATCGTAGAACGGAAGAAAGGCGACTATTATCTTGCCAGAAACGAAATCGCGGAATCGATCCGCTCTTACAAACATACCATCAGCTTGGATCCGTCTTCTCCGATGGGTCATTTCCGTTTGGGACTTTTATATAAACGAACGGGAGAGGCTTATGTTTCCGCCGGCGCGGAATTTTCCATGGCTTGGAAAAATCGAAAACGTTTCGTTAATTCTCAGGAAGAATTGGAATTCTATGTAGAATACATTGATTACTTGAATCATAAATACGAGACCGAAGGATTTAAAAATCCAGCCGCTCTTTCCAAGTCGATGGAAGTGATTCAAGAAGCCTTTAAGTTGACCAAAACGGACAGCGAACTTCTTATCAACTCCGCTCTTACGTATTATTATCTTTATCGGGAAGAATCGAAAGCCGCTCAGACTCCGATCAAAGCCGATTCATCTCCGATTCATGCTTCCAAAAACAGAAAAAGATCGGATACATATTATACGATTGCGGAAAAACTCACCAAGGACGCGGACAAACTCAATCCTTCGGATTATAGAATTCATCTGCTGGCTTGCAAACTCTATCTGGATAAGATCGGAGAATTGACTTCGCCTGCGGGACAAACCGGTTTGGGCGAATCGGAAGAAGTCGGAATCTTAAAAGGGAAATTCGCGGAATCGTTTGAGAAATACAAGACATTCAAACCGGCTTCCGTTCCCGGCGATCCATACGTTTTAAAACCGATCCAGTAAAGACTCGCGAAAAACCGTACAGCAAGCGGCTTTGAACTGCAATTCGTTTATTCCGAAAGAATCTTACGCGTTCTCGTAAAGATATATTTCTGAAGAATGAGCATGTCGTCCGGATTGGAATCGAAAAAGTTCACTCCGAGATGATATTTACCTTCTTCCACGGTTATATATCGAACCACTTCTCCCCGAAGAATCAAAGTCCGTTCCGAAACGGGAATGAAGATCTTTATAATATTATGTTTTTTTAAATATTGAAAGATCCTCCGTTCTTCGATCTCGAATAGAAGTCCGTTGATACTGATATCCACAACCCTTGTTCCGGCCTTCGCATTCCTGTAATTATCCTCTCGGATAAAAATCTTTGTCATCGAGTAACTGAAAATTTCGGAGAGTTCGATCAGATATCCGACTTGGGAAGGAGTTATCGAATAGCGGTCCATCGCGGATGTATAAACGCGGATATAGCCGATCACGTCGTTGAACAATCGAATCGGAAGAACGAGATAGGAAATCACGAATTCGCGGATTTCCTTCTTCTGAAGTTCCCTGAAAAATTTATCGGCGTAATCCTGGCCGCTTTCCAACACCATCCGTATGTATTCTTCCCTGTAATTCCCTACCGGGGAGGTTTCATTTTCTTTGATGTAATTGATGATCAGAGAAGTATCGGGTATGAACACCGGACGGTCGTTCCTCTTGATGAAGGAATCCAAAAACGTTTCTTCCCGATCCTGCGAAAAGAACACGACTTCGTATTCCTTGGATACGGTGGAAATATATTCGGATATCATAATGTTGATCAATCTTAGATCCGGATTGTCCTTTTTGATCTCCCGCATCAAATTGTTGAATCTCTGTTCCACTTGAATATTTCGGCCGATCTCCCTGCCTCCTCCGGTCAAAGAACGGAAAAGAATCACGTAATTCATAAAGAGATCGTCCACTGCTACACGAACGTTCTTTCGAAAGGACGCGGCCTGTAATTCCGACGGAATTCGGATTTGTATGATGGAATCATCCAAAAACTCGAGAATGATGACCTCGAATTGATAGAGAATATTCATAATTTCGAAACTGATTTTCGCGCGGAGAGTCAATCCTTGTGTCGCTCCAGGGATCCTCAGTTTTACGCTGGTTTCTTCGATGTCCTCCACGATTGCAAAGAACCGTTGCCCGTCGTAGTCGAACGGAAACTCCACATCGTCGGCTTTGAGATAGTAGAAGAGATGTTTTACGAGATTGATGTCGGTTCCAATGATCGTTTCGCCAAACATCGTTTCGAGTATGGTGATAAGTTCCTGTAAACTGTCCGATCTTCCGACTGCCATTGTTTCGTTTTGGGTAAGGGAGAATTGTATAGTAAATATCGGTTCGGGGGAAGTCGGAATTCAGTCGCGTTAATTTATGAGACATAAGATCGAGAAAAAAGAGAATGAATGTGGTTCGATGTTCTTTCCGTGAATTGGAGAAGCCCTGGAGATCCGACTTTTTAAACGGAAATATTTTACGATCCTTGCAGCAACCGACCTCGAGAAACGGAAATCTCCAGAAAAAAATCCCGCTGAAGGTTTGGAATTAACCCGAAAAAGAATGTATGGATACAAGAAAGTCGGAACTCAACCCGGAATTGTTCGATATGATGAAACAGGGAAAGCTATCAGCCGGAAAAATCCTGGATCTGATCGCTCTGAAGGAACTCGTTGATAGATTTGCCGTAACTCCGTTTTTAGAAGAGGAGAAACTTGCAGAAATCAAAGCGAAAACCGGAGTAGAGCCGGACATTTTGACTTGGGGCGATTACTTTCAAACCGAAATTGCTTCCCGATATTTCGAAAAAAGCGAAGCCGATTTTAAGAAAATCATGGAAACGATCCGCTTCGACTTAATATCAGCCCACCTTATTTTCTCAGGAAAACCGGAATATTTTCAAGATTCAGTAAGAGGACAAGCGTTGATCTCGAAATCAATTGATTCTTCCTTTTGGACCTTAGAAGATGAAGAGGCCGTTCATTTAGAAACATTGCTCGAATATTATACACAGATGGGAATTGGAGAAAAACCGTTGACCGTATCCGATCGAATCTGGTATGAAAGCTTTGATTTGGAGAAAAAAGCAGTTTAATGGGATTAATTGACCAAGACACAATCGACCTGGGTTCAGGAAACAAAATCCTGACTTTGAGCCTCAACAACCCGGAAACCAGAAATTCTATGACTCGCGAAATGGGATTGGAATTCAAAAAGATCATCGATGGATTGATTGAAACCTCCGAAAAACACAAACCGAGAGTTGTCATTCTGACCGGAAAAAATAACATTTTTTCCGCTGGCGGAAATTTCGAACTGCTTAAATCCTTCTCGACGAAAGATTACGAAACAAACAAGAAAACTATGTTCGAGTTTTATAATCTGTTCTTATCGGTCAGAAGATTGGACATACCTGTAATTTGCGCAGCAAACGGTCATGCAATCGGTGCCGGGTTCTCTCTTGCATTTGCATGTGACATTCGTGTATTTGCCAACGAATCAAAATACCAATTCAACTTTGTCAAACTCGGAATTCATCCTGGAATGGGTTCGAGTTATATTGTTAAAGAATTGTTCGGAACTCATATCGCAAACAGACTTTTATTTTTGGCCG
The DNA here is from genome assembly GCF_003545925.1 of Leptospira yasudae. NCBI lineage: Bacteria > Pseudomonadati > Spirochaetota > Leptospiria > Leptospirales > Leptospiraceae > Leptospira > Leptospira yasudae. The sequence continues at coordinate 277,189 of NZ_QHCU01000001.1, forward strand.
AAACGTTAAGCGGAGAAGAGGCGTTCCGACTTGGACTTTGCAACGATTCCGTTCCTCAAAAAGAAGTCCTGGGAAGAGCGACGGAAATCGCAATCGCCTTATCCGAAAGCGCTCCTTTGGCGCTCGCAGAATTGAAAAAGAATACTTACGACAAAGATAAGCTGGAAGCTGCACTAAAAAAAGAAGCAGAATCGCAAGCAAGGAACTTTATATCTGCGGACTTTAAGGAAACCATCAAAGCGATAGAACAGAAACGAAAACCTGTTTTTAAAGGTTTATAACTTAGTCCTTTTTTATCTCTTCATCGTAATCCTTTAAAGCCTGGAAAGTAGATTCGTAATCATTCCAGGCATTCCAGACTACGAACCCATGCCCACCGCTGTCGTACGACGCCTTTACCTGCGCTTTAATATAATCTGAAAGTGTGAGACCCGACTTTCCAACAGACATGTTAAATCCTTGAATATAGGGGATAACTCGCGTCGTCTTAAGTGATCGTTTTAAAGTAAGAAGAGTTCCGTCATAAACCGTTTGATAAGGATCTTTGATTCTAGCAGGCATTCCATAAAAGTGGGATGGATACAACATAGGATAAAGGACGTCGACCACTTGAGCAAAGACTTCTACCTTTTGGCCGATCATATCGTTTTGATTGAATGGGATCCGACCAAAAATATCAGCTCCTATAAAAGGAAGATGTTCGCATTTGAGTGTTTCATTTCTTATGTCTTTTATTATGCCTGAGATATTCTTATAACGCTTCTCGTATGTTAGTTTTAATTGAAGATTGTCGGCATATCGAATGTAATCTAATTGAATTTCCGGAAATCCAGATTCGCAAGCTAATCGAATTGATTTGTGAATAGAAGTAATCCTTTGATTCGACGGTTTTTCGGTCGGAAGCCCCCCGTCAAAATTGACAACCCTTGCAACGGGATAGAACCCCTCCTCGACCAACCCTTCTAAAATCAGCTTCGAGGGCATCGAAGGTTGAACATCAATCACAAGCAAATTCACGCCATGTTGTTTACCTTTTCTTCTTAAATCTCGAAATTCCTTTTCCTTCTTCAAAGTTCTTTGCGATATATAAATTCCCCGAGAGAATTCAGGAACTTTAGCATTCAAAATGGTTCGTGGCTCAGGATTTCTAACCGAATTCTCGACATTTTGTTGCGGAGTTACGACTTCCACCTTCGCTCTTAAGTCCGGTTCTGGCTTTCGGTTTTTTAATTTTAATAATATCTCGGAAGTTGGGAATCTTTCCGAATTCGTAAATTTCGAATCTTCAACATTATCCTTTTTGATTCGCGTAGATCCGACTTCTAAATCAATGGTTTCGCGAAACGTCACTTCCGGTGCCTGTTTCTTAATATTCTTTTTAGGAAAAGGTAGATCGAAATCAGAGAATAAAGACGAGTTCCAGGAGAAAAATAGAAATATAAGAGGAATAATCGTTTTCACAGGTTTTGAATGTTAGAAAAGTTCAAAGATATTTTACAGTTCTTTATTAAATGTCGGAATTCAATCCGGCTAACTAAAAGAAACTGTTTGGAATTCGGATTGATAATCAAATTCTTTTTGAAATGTTACATCGAAAAGTGATTTAAATACCATTTGCAAAGGGGTTAGGAGGTGTGATGTCTACGGGTTTTATATTTTCGGAAGTTTTTCTCCAACATAATGCAGGACCTCAAATTCCGCATTTCGAGAATTCAGACCGACTTCTTGCATGCTTGAATCGATTACATCAAGCCAGCTATTTCTCTTCTCTATACAAACCAGAAATGAAAGATCTTCCTCAAGATTTTTTAAAAGAAGTTCATTCCAGTTATCACCTACAGAAAATAGAAAATTCCAAAGAACGCAGAGGGTATTTTGATTCAGATACTCCGTTCACGGAAAAATCGTGGCTCGCTGCATATTCGGCGGCAAATTCGGGCCTGGCCCTGGCCGACGCAATAATCTCCGGTCAAATTCGAAATGGTTTTTCTCTTCTAAGACCGCCCGGACATCACGCAGAACACAATCGTATTATGGGTTTTTGCATGTTAAACAACGTTGCCATTGCGGCGCGTTATTTACAAAAGAACGGTTTTAAAAAAATATTCATTCTTGATTGGGACGTGCATCATGGAAACGGAACTCAGGAAATTTTTTATACAGATCCGACTGTTTACTATCTATCTATACATCAATTTCCATTCTATCCGATGACAGGTTCATTGTCCGAGATGGGTGAGGGTTCTGGAGTTGGTACAACGAAAAATATTCCGATGCAGGCGAATTCAGATAATCAATCTTACATTCGAAAATTCAAAGAAATAGTAATTCCGACAATGGAAAGATTTGAACCAGATATCGTCTTAATATCAGCCGGATTTGACGCCCATAAAGATGATCCCCTTGGAGGAATGAATATTACAACGACTGGCTTTGAGGAATTAACTCGAATCACACTTGAAAGCGCCGACAAAGTCTGCCAAGGAAAAGTTTTATCCTTTTTAGAAGGGGGTTACGACTTAATTGCATTGTCAGAATCCGTTGAAGCGCACCTAGCCGTTCTGAATTCTTTCTCTTAATTTTTTTCTGCTTGAGCGACTCTTCAAGAATTCTTCGGAACCGTAAAAGGCATGGAGATTATGATGCAAGAGCAAACGATCAAAAGCTTCACCGAATATAAAGGTCAGTCACAGCGCAACTCAGGTCCTTCGGATTTATTGATTCCACTCTATTTAGAAAGTTATGTATTAAAACAAATTAGGAAACATAAGAATCTAAGAAATTATTTTCATTTTTTAATCGTTAAATTTCAGAAGAAAAATCTCTTTTCAAAATTTTCTGATACAGCGTTTAGGAAAACTCTCTATCAATCGAAACATCTACAATTGATTCGATATTCCTTTCGTCCTGATCACCAAGATTGGTATGAAGCAAAGTTTGCTGGTTTTTATTTCGGAATATCGGTGTGTAGATTTTTTTCTCGATTAGTCGATTTGGAGATAGAAGATGATTCTAAAATTAAAAATTTAAGAGAGGAACTTATAAAATTAACGAAAATGGAAATCGGTCCGTTGCACTTTTATTTCACGATCATTTCTAATCGAAAATTCATTTTGAAGAAACTTGTAAGGGGGAAAAATTTCGAGTTGAACAGTGCATAATTTTCAGATTTTTTATCGGGATAATCCGATATTTAAAGGGAAATGGAATCCTCTTTGGAAGAGTTAAATCATATAGAAAAGAGATTTAGAAAATATATTCTAATCTTAGATTTTCTCCTTCGCGAAACGAGGACAGAGCTCTCGCAAAACCGTGCAAAGCGAGAAACATGGCATAGACATAACGAAAATTGGAAGTTAGGCCGTGTTCATCCTGAAAATAATAGCTTCCAGAACCCGAATCAGAAAACAGAATCAACTTCTCTTTTGAGAACGTCGCTCCCCTTTCGGCCAATTTCGAGTAACGAGAACAAACCGATTTTAAGAAACAGCTTCGTAATTCAGGAATTCCGACCCCTTCCTTTTAACGATTAGAATTTCCGAGTCTCAGACTCACCACTTCAGGTTCTGTAATTAATTTCTCCGATTAAAAAATCCTTGAAATTATGTCTCTTTTTGGCCCTTATAGAGAGATCGGGGCTCAATTCCGGACTAATTATGCATTTCGATCGATTCTTAATTTTATTGCCCCTCCTTTTCATCACCTTCTCGTTAAATTCGGATGGCCTTCCGAATTTTTCTATCCAAGAAAAGGAAGCCCGAACTCAGTTTTCGAGAGGTTTTTCGTATTTTAATAATTCTCAATATTCTTCCTCACGTGAGAACTTTTTAAAGGCACTCTCAATTAAATCGGATTTCACTTTAGCAAGACTCTTACTTTCAAATTCGTATTACTTGTCCGGTGATTGGCCGGAGAGTATGTCGGAATTAGAACAAATTGAGGGTACGACAGGTTTAAATCAGATTCAAAAAGCGAGACTCGATGCTCTCAGAATCAACCTCGCTGGCGGTAGCCAAGATTCAGCCCCCCGCTATTACTCCGCAATTTTAGGCGACGACCTTCGACGTTTTCGATTTCGAAATCCATCCGACGTAGCTATCGACGATGATGGATTTCTCTATGTTCTCTCTTTTGATACAGCGAATATTGTAAAGTTTGATCCTAATGGCAATCCGGTTGATAACTTTAAAGGATCCTTAGGTCGGAATTTATCGGGTCCCCTATTCTTCTCTTTGAGAGGAACCTCGATCTTTGTGGCTGATTTTAAGTCTGACAAGATCTATGAATTCAATACAAGAGGAGAATTTAGAAATCGCTTCGGAATATCCGGTAAAGGGAACGGAGAATTTCACGGTCCAACCGGAATCTTTTTAACAAAAAGCGGATTTCTTTATGTTTCTGACTCCGGAAACAATCGCGTTCAAAAACTAAAGACAGACGGCACATTTATTCAGGAAATTGGAGTCGGAATTCTACGAAATCCATCGGGACTCAAAGTAAATTCTAAAGGAGAAATCTATGTAGCCGATCGCGGTAATTCAAGAATCGCCGTGTTTGACGCTGAAGGAAACTATCTACGAGAAATTACGACCCCGAATACATTATCGTCCCCCCGGAACCTTACGATTCGAAAGAACGAACTTTATATCTCGGATGAAAAGTCGGGGCTCATCATCTACAACACTCTCGAGAATACTTGGAAACTCCTTGATTCATTCCGAGATTCGAAGAATACAGTTAGAAAGCTAAACCAACCATTCTCCTCTGCATTCGATTATACCGGGACTCAGTATATTGCCGATTTCAATCGCCATCGAGTCGAGATTTTCAGCCCCTCCAACCAAATGTCTTCCAACCTGGACATCGTAGTTGAGAAGGTTTTAAACAGAGAATATCCGGATATTTCCATATTTATGCGAGTTCGTGATCGATCCGGCCGGGACATCAAAGCGATTCCGAGGAACTCTTTCCGTGTTTACGAGTATGGTAACTTGGCTCCCTTGATCGGGCTCGCCGATATGCAGCAATTCAACAATCGAATCTCGGTTTCGCTCGTTTATGAGAACACTCCCGAGGTAAAAGCGGCTTATCCCGTCTTTGAAAAGTCGCTCAAACCTCTTCTTACCTCCCTGAGACAATACGACGGTATCGAAGTCCTCCGTTCCGGGTCGGAACTCATCAAAGCATCCGATTTCAACTACTCGATGCACGAAATCTTTCGAATCTTAAGAACCTCTCCGAACGAAAACTCCTCGAAAACAGGCAAGGCGATTTACAGAGGGATATCCGACCTGCTCGACCGGCTCGGCCCTCGGATCGTTTTGATTCTGGTTTCCGGAAATTCTTACGCGGACTCGTTCACGCAGATCTCTCCGGAAAAGATCATCCGTTACTCCAAGGCCCACTCCATCCCGGTTTATTTCCTATCCTTGTCGGATAACGGACCAGCCGTAGAAACCTACAAAACGATCGCCGCGTCGACCGGCGGAAAATTCATCTTAGTTCCGGGAGAAGGATTGGAAAAAAATCTCTATGATTCTTTTCTAACGCACAAAGACCGCAGATACATCGTATCCTTCAAAAGCAGAGTGGATGCGGACAAAAAGGATTTCTATATCCCGCTGACAGTCGAAGCGAATTTCAGAAACACATCGGGAAAAGCGGAAGCGGGATTCTTCACAAAATGAAATTCAATCTTTTTCAAAAACGTTTCGTAATCTTCTTAACGATTCTACTTTGCCTAAGGCCGATTTCATCGCAGGAAACGATTCGAAAGATACAAGAGGGAGAATCCTTTCTCAAAGACAGAAATTACGCCGCGGCTTATCAATCTTTTTCGGAAGCGTCCAGAGCGAACTCGATGTCCGTCCGATCTTTCCTCGGATTGGCAGAAGCCGCAAAACATCTTCATAAGTATAACGAATCCTTCGAAGCGTATAACAAAGCGCTCGTTCTCGAACCGGAAAACAAGACCGCAATCAAAGGCGCCGCTCTCGCTTACGTTCGTAAAAAAGAATATCAGAATTCTCTAAATCTTCTAAAACCGTCTCTCGAAACGGATCCGTTCGATCCAGTCTTAGCCCCCGTTCAAATCCAAATCCTCCTGGAAATGGGAAGTTACGAATCCGCTCTGAAAAAGCTGGAAGCATCGCGCACTAAATTTCAAAGCTCGAAAGAAGTTCAAATCTTAGAAGCGAAAGTAAACGGTAAAACGGGAAACTTTTCCAAGTCTTATCATCTTTGGAACACGGTCCTTGCATCTTCCTCCGATGATCCGGAATTATTTTTTAACATGGCTTCTTTGTTGATCGATTGGTCCGAAAAAAGTTCGCACCAGGAAAGAAAACAAAAGCTCGAGATGGCCTCCGAAAAACTCGAAAGAGCGATTTCGCTGTATCCGGATTTCGAGGAAGCGATCGATTCGCTCGTAAGAATTCGAATTTGGCAAGGCTACTATTCATCTGCGGTTACGCTCTCCCGAAAACTCGTTTCTCTGTATCCTCAAAATCCTTCGTATCTGTATCTCAAAGCGTTTGCGGAGGAGAAAGAAGCGAACAAGGATTCCAACTTAAAAGACGCTCTCAAAAACGACCTCGTTGAAATATTAAAATTAGATGATTTAGATTCCGTCTCCAGACAAAAAGCGGAATCGGCGGCGCTCAGTCATTTCCCCGAGAATCATTCTTTCCGGAGAAAACTCGGTGATTACAGAATGCAGCGGTTTCGATCCGCGAAAAATTCTCTTCTATACGACATGGCGTCGCATCACCTTGCGACTGCGAGAGAATTGATTCCGGCTCAACCCGAGGTTCAGTTTCAAACCTTGACAGAATACAAACGAACCTCGTTCTTCCCTCGATATTTGAATCTTCTTTTATTTTTAAGAAAGAAATATCCGGAAAACGAAAAGTATCAATACGAGATCGAGAATCTTTTAGGTTCGATGAAACAATCGATCGCATACAAAGAAGGTTTGGTGGAGATAACCGGAGACAATCTTTCGGAAAATTACGGAAGAACTCCGCCCGTGGTTCTCATGTTCGATCTTTCGGACAAATCTTATTTAGGCGATTATCCCGATCTCGCGCTTTTGGTTTCCTCTTCCGTGCGGAAAATTCTTTCGTTAAATCCTACGATCACTCTTTCCGGGGTTTTGGAAGCGGCGCGAAACAATCCAAGCTCGTTCGACATCAACTCGGAAGCATACACGGGAATCCTTCCTTATAACGAAACGACCTTTTTGAAAGTGAAGGATTCAGCCAAGAATGGGATCAAACCTAGATTCTTAATTTACGGTTCTCTAAAATACGAAAATCATTCCTTGAACATCGATTGGACGATCAAGGACTCGAAACACGAAAAAGTTCTTTCAACGTTCCGCATTTTTGCGAAAGGAAGGGATTTTCTTCCCGAGGCGGCTGCGCGATCGGCCTCTAAGATTCTCGCGGCGATCCCTCCATCCGGTTCCGTCTTAAAGGTAAAAGACGAGGATATCATTCTCAATGTGGGAACTCTCGACGGTTTAAAAAAAGGAAGCAAGGTCCAAATCTACAACACCGCCGGAAAATCGGGAGAAGCTACGATCGAAGAAACGGATTACTTTCTTTCGAGAGCCGTTCCGGACAACGGGAACAACGGACTCAAAACGATCTCCGAAGGCGATCGGGTTCTCTGGAAACGTTAGACGAAACTGAAATCCAGCGGACGATCGAATCCATCCTTAACTTCGAACCTCAATCAAGAAGTCGCGGAAACTCGCTGAAATAATCCAAAATCTCGTCGGCAATTCCCTGCTCCAATCTGAGAATTTCTTCGGCATCGTATCGTTCTTTCAAATCGAACGTCCAGACTCTTCCTTGGATTTTCGTTTTAGCAAGATTGAATCGTTCCGGTTGGATCGGAAACCAATTCGGATAATCGGACGGGCTTTGATAGATCCGAGCGGAATCGTTTTTGAACGTGTTTCGATTGACGTGGATCGTAAACCGGTTGAAAAGAATTCCGTATTCCAGATCCAAATCCACATCCGGATGAATCCGAAATTCCTGGGTTTCCGCGTCCCATTCCATCCGCGATCCTTCCAGACAAACCTCGTCCTCCGCTTCGATTTCGACGGGAACCGGATAGGAATATGCGGTTTTTATGTTTTTCTTACGATCGTATCCGACCTGGACGTTGGAATGTTTTCCTTTTCTTTCGATTCTTACTTGGAACGCGGATTCCGGCCGATTTTCCAAATGCGCTCGAATCGCGGCGACCGCTTCTTCCGAAAACTGCAAGGGAAGAATGGGGTCGGAACTCCCTTTCAATATTTGATTGATCCATCTCATTGGAATTCTTCGTAAAAACTATACTGTGGGAACTACAGCACCGATAAATTCGAATCGATCGCCCACAAAAATCACTCCGGCTTCTTGATTCTCGTGTCGTAGTCCATCAGAACTTTCTGATACGATGTGATGAACTGGGGAGAACTGATCATATAGTCCGCGGTGGATCGATTGCAAGCCATAGGTATATTATAAAGTACTGCAATTCTTAAGAGAGCTTTTACGTCCGGGTCGTGCGGCTGCGCCGTCAAAGGGTCCCAAAAGAAGATCACGATATCCAAATCCCCTTCCGCGATTTTCGCCCCGATTTGCTGATCCCCGCCTAACGGTCCCGAAAGGAATCGATATACGGGCAATTCGGCCTCTTCGTTTATCAATTTTCCGGTCGTCCCCGTTCCGAATAGATGATGTCTGGATAATATCTCACGATGGGTTTTGACCCATGCGACCAAATCCTCTTTGCGATTGTCGTGTGCGACGAGTGCGATTCTTTTTGTCGCGGGAACCGAAACTTCTTTCATTCTTCGTTACTCTTTCTCGTTGATTTCAATCTAATTTTTTGATGACGGGCATCGGCGACCAATCCTAAATTGACCTAAGAGTTTTTTTTTCAAAGTCGAACCGGCGTTTCTCCGCGTTCGTCTTTGTTTCGAGCAAAATCCGAATGAACCCTTCCTCGTTTTATTTTCGATTCGCGTGCTTTACGATTTCATTTTTCATTCTCCATTCTCCCTTGACTCTGCAAAGCGAACAGGCGTCGAACGAAAAGAAGATCGAGATTCTCATCCCCGACGGTACGAGCGGAGATTCCAATTGGGGAAAGGACGTTCTTCCTTTCGAGGACATCGATCTTTTGGGAGACGCGAGCGAGGAGAATTCCAAGAATCTTTTTGAAAAAGCAAAGGAAGGTTTCTTAAGTTCCGTGGATCGTTTCCGCAAGTCGAGCGATCTCGCCGACGCCAAACGCAAGGAATTCGATCAACAGACGTTCGAAGCGGATCGTTATGATTGGCAGAAACAAAATCGACGCGAGAATTTCGAACGCGCTCTGGCAAGGGACTTAAACAAGTCGCGATCGGACGCGATTCATCTTCTCGTCGCTTCGATGAATTCTTTGGAAAGAATTCAAAACGAGAAAGTGAGAGATTCGGATCAGTTCCGCGAATTGCAAGCCGGCATTTATCGCGAATACATCAAACACCAGCTCGCTCTCAAAAATTTTATGCAAGCCATGGATCTTCTGGAACGATACATCCAAATCGGAAACAAGTATTACGAAGATTCGGAGGCTCAGGGTTTTCTCGCGAACTGTTACGAAAGGGCCTATCGTCTTTCCAAAAAGAACCGGGACGATCAAGCCCGGGAGAAATACGATATTCTCCGGAAGAAACACGGTTTGTTGTACGCGGAATATAAGTTCGGGAAGAACTCTCCGGATTATAAGGAATTCTCCAGAGAGCTATTTAAAGATTAAACGAAATCGGAACGATTAGATTCCGAGACGTTTTTTCAGGCTGCGGTTTTCCTCGATCAGATCCTTGATCTCTTTTTCGGTATAAGCGAACAGTCGATCCTGTGCCTCGAGAATCTTATCGAGTTGAATCTCTTCGATATGGGAATAATTCAGGGCTTGTTCGGTCGCCTTTTTGAAATCCAACGCGTCCTTCAATTCCTGCGTTTTCATCGAATCGAGAATTTCGGAAACCTTCAATCGTTCGTGCAACGCGAGCAATTCCTTGTTCTTGAGTTCGTTGACTCTTTCAAGAGCCTTGTTGATTTCTTCGTTGTTCTTTTTGACCTTGGATTCGAATTCCAAGATGGCTTGTAAGGCTTCGTTCGCTTTGGTCGCGTCCTTGTATTCCTTTTGGGCCAGTTCGAAAACTCCTTCGAAAAATCCGATATTGGTCAGACAACTGTTTCCGATTTCGTTCGCGGCGAGTTTATAAAATTCGGATTGGATCGTTCTATCTAGAATGAGTCTTAAATTTCTCGGATGAACGGGATGTTCGAGGACTTCGATTTTGCCGCTTTCGGGAACGACTCCGTTGATCTTTTCGGCGTCGTCCGAATAAACCATGATTAAACTGACATAGGGATGAAGTTCGAATTTACGGATGAATTCGCGGATTTGATTCCATTCCTGCAAACTCACGGAAAGAAAGAAAATATGAATATCGGCCTTCATAAGGTCGATCGCCCCGAGTCCGTCGAGCGACACTTTGCTCAGCTCGATGTTTACACGAGGGTGCTTCCAGATTTGAATCGGGAATTCTTTTCCTGATGTGAGATGCCAAATGATCGCGTTTTTTTGACTCATCGTATTTATTGTAACACTAACCAGCGGATTTTCCCGGGTCAGGAACCTCTTTTCGTGATCTTTTTTATTTTTCCCCATATACTTAAACTTTCTAATCTCTCTGTCAATTTTTCTTTTTGATCGGAGATCTTATCTAGGATCTTTTGAATGGGTTTCGGTAAATCCATATCGGTTCTTTTGATCATGATATTGATGCTCAGAAGCGCGATTAGTATGTTCGCGCTCCAAGGACCGATCCAATCCGGAACCTTATCATTGTAGGAAATCGTACTTCCCAGGGTAAAAAATGTAAAGTAGATCATTAGGAAAACGACTGCAAGCGTAAAACTCATTCCTTTTCCGGAACGCTTTACCACAAGTCCCAGAGGGAATGAAATGAAGAAGAAAATCAGACAGGAAATCGGCATCGCGATTCTTCTGTGAATTTCCACATTAAAATCAGTTAAAACCTTCTTCCCTTGTTGCATCAAAGCCATCAGCTGCGTTAAAACCGAATACATTTGAGTCATCTGATCCGGTGTAAGAGTCCCGTTGGCCGCACCCATGGCGAGATCGATCTTCATCTGCTCCACCATTTGCTTTAGTCCAACTAAACCTTTTATCTCGATTCCCATTTCCTTCAGAGTTTCCAAGCCGGGAATTTTTTCGAGACCTTCACTTTCCATGTTGTTACGAATCTGAAACAGCACGGGCATGGAGAAGGTTTCGGGTTTCACGTTCAACTCGAGAGTTTTCTTTTCTTTCCCTTTCGGAATGTTGTAATCCATTTCTCCGTTTCGAAAATCGGTTACGGAAAAACTTTTACGATCGTCGCTCCATTCCAAGATCCAACCGTCTTTGAGACGGATGGATTTTTCATAATCCCCGTCCGGTCCTTGTTTTTCTACGAGGTTTCCCTTGCCCGCGTTGATGATTTGGATGATTCTCGAGCCGCCCATAGGAATCATCTTTCCGCCGATATGAAAGTATTCGTTTCCTTCGAGAAAGATTTCCCATTCTCGGATCTGAACTCCCCGGAGCTCTCCCGTGTCGGAATTCATTCCGTCGGTGTACATCGTGCGGGCGCGTTTTTCAAACAGATCTTGGGTTTTGTCCCCGCTGAATTGTCCCGGAGTGATCGCCAAAAGAGGATTGTATGCGAGCACCCATTTGTTGAACTCGTTCATCTTTCTCGTGTTTTCGGGAGAAAGATAGAAGTTCAGATATCCGACCGTCAGGGCCATCACGAAACCGAATGCAAGAAAGTTAATATAGATTCGGGGAAAACTTACGCCCGCCGATCGGATCGCGGTGATTTCCGAGTCTCCGGAAAGTCTTCCCGCGGCCATGATCCCGCTCATCAGACAGGCCATGGGGATCGTCATCGGAAGCGTATTGGCGAGAAGATAACCGAAGTAATCCAGAAGACGAAGAGGATCTACCCCCTTCCCCACGAAAAGACCGATCATCTTTTGAAGCGCGAGAACCATGTAAACCATGGTGAAAAACGAAAGCGCGACCAAAAACGGAGAGAGAATCTCCTTCAAGATATACCGATCCAAGATCGGAATGATCATATAAAATTTACGTTTGTCCGTGTGAACCTTGAAGTCGGGCGGAAGATCTTCGACGCTGCTCAGACGAACGGTTCTTAAATCTTTTCCGGTGTTGACCGTGCCGCCGGAACCGGAAGCGCTTCGATTGGAAGCGGCCGTCGTTTCAGAACGCGCACCGCTCTTTTTAGAGGGAGAATTCTCCCGTGCATCGAATGCGTCGCTCTTGGACTTTGCGTTTTTTTTAGGAGAAGAAGAATCGGGATTCTTCTGAGAAGAGGAAGTTTTTTTTAACTTAGAATCCGGATCGGGAGAATCCGTTTTGTTCGAGGACGCGCGCGTCGCCTGCTTTTTAGCAGACGCCTTTTTCCGATTGTCGCCACTCTTCAAGCAAGGATCCTTCCTTTCAGAGTCGCACTGGTCGCGCTCTCGATTTGAACGGAAACCGTAGTACCGATCAGATCCGCCGCGTTCTTTCCTTCGGGAAGAGGAAACACGGTCATTCTTCCGCAGGGAGTTCTTCCGCAGAGTTGTTTCTCCGACTTGCGGGAAGTGTTCTCAATCAAAATGGAATATACTCTTCCGATACGCGCGCGGTTTTGTTCGTGAGAAATCGAAGTTTGTAAGTCTACGAGTTTGGTAAGCCTTGCGGACTTCGTTTCTTCGGGAACGTTGTCCGGAAGTTTTCTCTGCGCCATCGTTCCTTCGCGCTCGGAATACTTGAACATGAACGCCATGTCGAATTGAACTTCGCGAACGACCGCGAGAGTGTCTTCGAATTCTTCGTCGGTTTCGTTCGGAAATCCTACGATGATGTCGGTCGTAATTCCCACATCGGGAACGATGCTGCGGATTTCTTTCACGACATCCAAAAATTCTTCCTTGGAATAAGAACGTTTCATCTCTTCCAAAACTCTCGTGTTACCCGCTTGCAGAGGAAGATGAATGTTCGGACAAAAGCGGGGATTCTCCGCCATCAACTTGAGGAGATGCACCGGAAAATCTTTCGGATGCGGAGAAGTAAAACGGATTCTTTCGATGGTCGTTTCATCAAGGAGCATTTGGATCAAACCGGCAAAGTCGGTTCCTTGTTCTTTGTAGGAATTCACGTTTTGTCCGAGAAGGGTCACCTGACGGATTCCCTTTTCCGCGAGATCCTGCACTTCGCGCACGATACTTTTCGGATCGCGGCTGCGTTCTCTTCCCCGAGTATAAGGAACCACGCAGAATGTGCAGAAATTATTGCAGCCTCTCATGATCGTCACGAAGGCCTGGATTCCGTTGACGACCCTCGGTTCGATTTCGTCGTAGGTTTCGATCTTGGAAAGACGGGTGAGAGCGATGGAATTCTCACCGCCTCGAATTCTTTGAATGAGTTCGGGAAGACTTCTGTAATTGTCCGGTCCTACGACCAGGTCGAGAGGCAGTTCCTGATGGAACAAATCATCTCCGAGATTCTGGGCCATACAACCGAGGACGCCGATCACGAGATTCGGGTTCCTTTTTTTCAAATAACCGAGGGATTGAAGACGGTTGTAGATCTTTGCGTGAGCGTTTTCGCGGATCGCGCAGGTATTTAAGAAGATGATGTCGGAATCCTCCGGGTCAACAGAGGAGGAATATTCAGCGTCTTTCATCAAACTGGAGACAATACCGGAGTCATATTCATTCATTTGGCAGCCATAGGTCTCGATATAGACTTTTCCTGCCTTTTTTTCCAGTTCCAGAACGCTCATAGGACTGAATTTCTGCTTGCAGGACGGGCTGTAAAGGGGTTTTCCATAGATAGGCAGATCCCTATGGCAGTGAATACCAAACCGGATTATTACAGGCTTTTGGATGTTTCTCGGAATTCCGACCTGAGAAAAATCGAGACCGCGTACCGGGATTATTTGGAAAAACTGGAATCCGATCCATGGAATCCTTCCCGAGAATTGGATCGGGAAGAAGGCACCCGAGCCTATCTCACACTCAGTTCCCCCGAATCCAGAGAAGAATACGATAAGACCTTGGACTATGAGTTCCTCCTTTTGGACACGACCAAGATTCCGGAAGAATTCGAATCGTTTTATAACGTGCAAAAATTGTCCGAAGGGGAAGAAACCAGAGAATTCTACTCACGATTTTTAGAATTCAAAAAGGATCTTGAAAACACGTTGAAGAATCTTCGGATCACCGTGTTATTCTTTCTAAGCGCATTTTCGCTCTTAACGATTTTCGCCCTTTTAATGGCCCTGGCTCAGAAAAATGGTTTTCTCTCCCCCGGCATCGAGTTGTTCTACAGAAAGTGGGGAATTCTTTGTTCTGCGGGAATTCTCTTTTCGGGATACGCGATCTTTCGTAAGATCCTTTCACCGAAGAAGAACAGAATCGAAAAACGTCGGGAACCCATTCATTGAAAACATCACCAAAAAAGAACGATCCGAAACATCTCGCCGAAGAGGAAATCTCCTACTACTATTCCCTTCTTCAAGAAGAATTAACGAACTTTGATTGCGGAGAATTGTGTAAGCCCGACAACGACGGAGTTCCGTTCTGTTGTATCGCGGATAACGCAGTTCCGACCTTGTATCGATCCGAGTTCTCCATGTTGAAAAAAAGAACCGATCTCTGGAAGGTTTGGAAACCGGAAACGGAAGTCGACAAAAAGATGCTCGCGGAATACGATTCCAAAGAAACGCTTTTCTGCGAATGCAAAGGAATTCAATTTTGTGAAAGAGACAATCGTTCCATCAGCTGCAGAACCTTTCCGCTGGAACCCTACTTGGATACGAGAGGAGTTTTGATCGGCTTAGTTTTCATGAAAGAATTCACCGGTAAATGTCCGTTGACTTTGAGAGCGAAAGACATTCGTCAGGAGTTCGTGGACTCTCATTTTATTTTTTGGGAAAAACTCCTGTTTCGTTTGGATTCCGAATACGAAACCTTTTGGAACTCATCCAAATCCTACCGCAGATCCCGCGCAAAAACTGGGCAAAAATTTCCGATCTTCTTTCCGAGTCATTTAAAAGGAAAGAATTATCTGTTGGAGTATGTTTGATTCTTTGGAAGAATGAATCCGGAATTAGAAAATAAGAATATTCGAATAAATTGGAATGGTTCCATTCACCGCCCTCTTTCAAACGGACGTCAAAAGAGTAGATAAAGCGCGCATTTGTTCGCAGTTGAGCAGGATAAAATTAAATTTCGTAGTGATTTTCGGGATATTTTTATATGTTGAATCTGAAAGTAAAAAAGAAGGTTGGAACTTGCAAACGAAATTGGAAGAGATTTAGCTAAAAGAGATATAAATGAGCAATTCATTGGCAAATGGTTTGTTTTTCCTAAAACATTGTCCATTTATCAATTCAAAAGCCACTCATTGCAATAAGACCGTAGGGAGAAAAGGGGAAATATTACTTTGACATTCACAAACAAACCTGCATTGACACCAATTGTTATTTCTTTAAAGAAGATAATAGTTTGATCTTTAAGATTCGCTTAATTAATAGTGAACAAATAGAAATCATTGAATCTGCGAGGGCATAGGACCAGGAATGGAAATAAAAGAAAAATACTACTTACCTCTTTTTCCGAATGGATACATTCTTAATAAGTCACATCAAAAACTGAAACCTTCACCGTAGCAATTCGATTCAACATCGTGAAAAAAATCCTGCCCGCTCTCCTCCTCACACTCGCATTCTTCTTCATTCTCCGCGAAGGCTCCTCCTATCTCTACCAATCC
The DNA here is from genome assembly GCF_003545925.1 of Leptospira yasudae. Lineage (NCBI taxonomy): Bacteria > Pseudomonadati > Spirochaetota > Leptospiria > Leptospirales > Leptospiraceae > Leptospira > Leptospira yasudae. The sequence continues at coordinate 293,095 of NZ_QHCU01000001.1, forward strand.
AAGGAGGAAGCGAGAGTTTACAACACGGGACTTTATTGGCTTACCAAAACAGACATTTCACCCAAACATCAATCCGATTCTTTTTTACTACCCTATCTTTTATATCAACTACATGCGGATTTAACACCGACTGAGTTCGCGCGACTTTGCAATACGATCTTGACTGCGGGAATTCTTCTGCTCGTATGCTACTTTGCTTTTGAGTTCAACGTAGGGGCCGGTGTATTCATCGGGCTTTTTGTTTTATTTTCGCCTTTAGTTCTCATTCAAAAAGTATGGATCGGATTTCCGGATCATCTCACGTTTTTCTTTTCTGTAGCGGCCTTAATACTTTTGGATCGGATTTCCAAAGATCGGCGATGGTCGTCTTACATTGCCTTATCCGTAATATTGCTTCTCGGGGCTTGGAATCATTTTTATCAATTCAGCATCATTGTCGGGTTACTCGTTCTGATAAAGTTCAGTTCAGAAAAGAAAATCGAATGGAAATTATCCGGTTTGATTCTCGGAACTTTGATTCTGGCTCGAATTCTTTCCTTGCTCCTCTTTTATCTGAAAGGAATTTCGTTTGAAGATTCTCGTTTGTCAACCATTCGAGAAGAATCCTTTTCCAAATGGATCGCAATCAACACGAGCGTTCCATTCTTTGCATTGTTTTCTTTTTTCAACGGGAATCTTGTTTTCTTGGCCGAGCGAATTGTTAAAAAGAAGTTTTTGATTTTGATTCCCTTCGGATTGTCACTGGCTGTGACCTTCTTTACGTACGACACTACCAGGGTTTTTGTTCATTTGTTTTATCCTGCATGGATTTTTCTTTGGTTACAAGCTTTGCGCACAGAACCGGAAGAATTCGATAAGCATAAGAAAATCTATTTCGCGTTGCTTGCGTTTTCCGCGTTGATCTTATTATTAGTTCCGCGGTTTTTCGTCGAAGCCGGTGGAATCAATTATCTTCTACCTTAGTTTTGATTGAGAATGGAGAATCCATAAGGTGATTCGATTCAAAATGAATGATCCCATTAGAACCCAGTTCAACGATGATATTACAGGTAAAACCGATGCGCCAAAGGACGAAAGGTCTTAGGACTTCATAAAGAAACCGATCGTCATTCCGATTTTGTTAAGCGACAAAAACAACCACTGATTTTCAACAGCACTTGATTGAACTCAATCTTCGATTTTAGTTCGACCACGCCGTTCTTTACAAATGCTATGCCTCTATGAATTGCAATATTGATAAACTTTATAAGCTTTAGTTCCAACTGTAGGAACTCTTACATCGACCACTTCGCTTTTGTATAATTGTAAGTAGCCAATTCCTCAATTATAAATCATGGAGAATAATCCTCGGGATTTCCGTATCTTCTTCTAACGATTTGTTTTTTGAAACGATGTTCTAAACTTGAGCCACAAGGTTCATGAAAGTTCAAAAGAATGGTATCGTTTCTTTGTAAGAGGACCAATGAAAAAGCGGCTGATTGTTGAATTCTATTCTCCATTGCTCCTACTGCTTACGTTTGTTACCGGTTGTTTGACCGGAGATCGTGGTAGTTCCTACATTCTTCCCCTATTGAACACCAATCTTTCAATCGGAATGCCAAACCCGTCGAACGGAACCGGACCGGCATTTCAATATTCTTCCTCATCGTTTCGGTTTGTTAAGAATGAAGCGATCACGAGTTTTACGCCCACCACGTCGGATCTCATCGATCATTATTCGATTTCTCCGGCTTTGCCGAACGGAATGAGTTTCAATCCGTCGAACGGTGAAATCGCGGGAACTCCCTCCTCCGCACTTGCGCCGACCGGATATCAAATTACGGCCTATAATTCTCAGGGAGATTCTTCTTCAATCTCTCTCAATCTGGAAGTTCAGGCTCTGAATTGGGAGAATCAATATTTTCTGAAAGGTTCCAATCTCCTTGCTAATAACGGAATGGGGGTAAGCGTCGGAATTTCGAACGATACCATCGTCGCAGGTGCGTTTGGTGACACATCGTATACCGGGGCTGCCTATGTATTTCGAAAAGTTGGAACTACATGGTCTCAGGAAGCGTATCTCACCGCCCCCTTGCGTACGAATACCGACGTATTCGGAATCAGCGTCGCCATTTCAGGCGATACGATCGTAATCGGTGCGCCGTTCGAAGACAGTAATCAGAATTTCGTTTCCACAACCGCCTCTTCCGACGAATCTATGCTTTCCTCGGGAGCGGCGTATGTTTTTCGAAGATCGGGCGCTACTTGGAATTTCGAAGCGTATCTCAAACCCTCCAATCCGGATGCGTACGATTGTTTTGGACGTTTTGTCGCCATCAATGGGGACACAATCGTGGTCGGTTCTCCGCAAGAAGCGAGTTTGGATCCGACCATCCAAAGCGGCTCGAACGCGAGTTCGGATAACGCGGGATCCAACGTCGGAGCCGCTTATGTTTTCAAGAGGGTCGGAACTACATGGTCCCAAGAAGCGTATTTGAAAGCACAGAATCCGATGGCAAACGACCGATTCGGTTCTGAAATCGGAATTTCCGGTGATACGATCATCGTGGGCGTAAGCCAAGACGACGTCACTTTTGCGAATTCGGGAGCCGCTCATATTTTCAAAAGAGTCGGAGCTACATGGACTCGCGAAGCCTTCCTCAAGGCGTCGAACGCGAACGCAAACGATCAATTCGGAGTCTCGGTCGGAATTTCAGGCGACATCGCGATTATCGGAGCGTCCACACAAGCCTCCAGCGAAGGAGCCGCATACGTCTTTGAAAGAACCGGAACCTCTTGGACGGAAACCGGAATCTTAAAGGCGCCCAATGCGGGAACTAACGATCTCTTCGGAAAAGCCGTCGCAATCTCGGGAAATACCGTCGCCATCGCCGCTCCCCGCGAATCGAACTCCGGTCGAACGATCTTAAACAAAGGCGTCCTTCCCGATCCGCTCGACAACGGCTCCTTAAATTCGGGAGCGGTTTACGTCTTTCAAAAAGATACGAATTGGATTTATCGCTCCTTTATCAAATCTTCGAATGCGGATCCAAACGATCAAGTTTCCAACACCACCAGCGGACCGAGCGGAGAATACGGAAGTCTCGCGATACACGGAGATATCATCGCACTCGGTGCGGCGGAAGAAAGAAGTTCACAAACGGTTTCCTCCCCCGTTGCACCGATCGGCGACAACACAAAATCAAAAGCGGGGGCAGTCTACGTCTTTAATCGCTAAGTTGTTCCGTCAGCTCATAAGAACTATCTAATGTCTTTTTTTGAATCTCTTTTTTTAAATCTCTCGGAGGAATTCCCGTAAACTTGATCGAAGCACGGTGAAACGAAGAAGTAGAATTGAATCCGCAGGCCAACGCGATCTCTAAAAGATTCAAGTGAGCCTGATCGAGAATCATCTTCTTCGCCTCCTCCATACGATGATAATTGATAAATTCGGGAAAGTTCAGCTTCTTATATTGATTTAGATAAAAGGAAGTCTGATGCACCGTAAGACCAAGGTAAGCGGCAAAGTCGGGCAGACGCAGATCTTCGTCCGTATATTCTCTTTCTTTAATAAACTTTTCGATCCGGTTCTCGATTACTTGTAGATTTACGCCTTCCATCAGATTCCTTCTTGGAATCTTTTCTCCGATGATTCCTTCGCTTGGTTCGCTTGAAATCGACTTTAGACCGAAACTACGGAGTTGATCCCCTTCCCTCCAGGTAAATCCCGGGAAATTATATTCCAAAACGAAGAAGTAAACCACGATATGGCCGGGAATCATACAAGCGATCAACATTAGATCCGCGGAACGCGTGGAAACGCCGTAATAGTGGAGCAAAAATGTAATGCACATCATTGCATTCATAGCCGGGTAATTGAAATAGATTTTGGATTTTTTTAAACGGAAGATCGCATAAAGACCCCAAACGCCCGTAGTTCCTTGAATCGATAAACCGAGAAGGTCTCCAAAACGTGCATATGAATCCATGTCAGGAAAAACGAAAGCAAGAATCAAAACGATCGGCAAACTGATCGTAGCACGGACACAATATATTTCCGGGCTTTTCAAAAGACCCAAAAGATAGATCGTATAAAACATTCCCCAGAGACAAGGAAGCACATTGATTCCGTAATAAAAACCGAAATAGAAACGATGATAAAAAGCGGGATTTTCTAAAGCGGGAGAGACAAGAAAGTTGATAGCGGCAGTGTTTAAAATGAGACAACCGCAAACACTCAGTGCGACAAGACCGCGAGTCAGATTCATTTCACTCTTTTTGAATCTAGAAATCTCGGAAACACCTGTGATAAAACTCAGGGCAATCGAACCGGCGTGAATACAAATTAAATACGGAGAAGCCCGATCGCTGAATAAAACGAAATCCCTAAAAAGGTCAAACAACATCATAAACCATCCATCTGCACAAACTCTAAATCCAAACTTTCTATAGTTTTATTTTTACTTGGGAACACACCGTGTTCCGACATTTTCACTTCGATCGTCGAAAGGATTCTTTTCACATGGGAGATACGATTTGCGCCCGATATCTTGTTTCAATGCTCCAATTTTTCCGAGAATTCGGCTATTTAGCGGGAACTCTTTTCCCGGGGGATTTTTCGTATAAGAAACCGCCGTTTATCTATTGAACGAACGTTTATATTGATAGATGCGTTCGATTCTTGATACTACGGCCATCTTTCTAACGATCGCTTCTCCCGAAATAATTTTTTGCTAAAATTGTTAACCGAATTCAGCATTCAATCTATAATTATAAAGATCTTATGTAACTTCTTTACAGAATCGATCACCAACTTCGTTAAAAAAAGAATACCAGAATATATGTTGAACATCCCATCAGTCTATAGATTGCGAGATATTTACGAAGCTGCTTTTCGGGTTTGGCAGGAAAACACATTCAGCTTTTTGAAAGTGATCTTGGCTTCCAATTGCGGAGTAAACTTGCCGCCGGATCATTTCTTTTTATTGTCAAATTGAAACAAAATCCTCGAATCTATGCAAAGGCCGCCGCAGAATGGACCCGTCAAATTGACCGGATTTTCAATTTTCTTTTTTTATAACTCCGAATATATTAAATATAGTTTCTAAAATTTTTTAAAATAAGAATTCGATAAAAAAAGAATCCCATTTCCTGTTTCGCACAACGCGACATTTTATTCTTTATCAAAGATTAGAATGATTATAGATCGGACCAAAACAAGACTTTTCGAAAGCGAAGCCATTTCGTTTAACAAAATTTGACATAAAAAATTCATGATTTATTTCGTTCTTTGAAACAACGTTTTGCACAATTCGTATTTCGGTTTTTCTATTTAATTCAACTTATATCATGAAAAGACTTTTGCTTTATAACGAAGTAACTTCTTATCAACAACTTATTCCTTTGTCGTTCAAATCTTGCAAATCCAAATCGGCAAAATTCAGGCACAGACGGAATCCGTTGCGTCGCTTCAAAATGAAGAAATAAATTTTTAAGCGTTCCACATTAGAAATAGCTTTCTAAACGTCCAAATAAATTTGGGTATTAGGAAGAGGATGAGCAGGAGTGAGGGATGATTTTTTTCGCAGATTCGAATCTTTTAGTCTATATTACTTTGTTAAAGGACGGCTTTAACCGCTATTTAGAATATCTCTATTCAGCCAGTATCGTAATCAGCTTTTTAACCGGACTTTCGGGTTTTTACAAGGGTATTTACAAAGCCCAGCAAGATCGTTTGAACCTCGTGCGCGGGATCTTTTTGACCTGTGTTTGTTTTTTGATCCTCGGTCACGGGAAAGCGATTACACTGATGTCCACCTTCATCAACAGCCCGCTCACCCTCGAATATCGGGTATTTTTCTCCTATTATTACGGATTTGCGGTCACGGCTTCCGTCGTTTCCACGTTGTATGTGATGCATCTTTTCGGAGTTCTCCGCAATCCTCTCCGTTATTGCCTCTTTACATTCGCGTCTTTTCCGATTATTTTCCTGACTTCGTTTATGATGGGAGATATGCTTTCGATCGTTTATTTCGGAAAAACCGTTCTTTTCCTTCTGCAAATGTCAGCGGGAATTTTAACTTTGAGTTTTATCATCAAAAACAAGATGAAAAGGATTTATCTCAACTATCCAATTCAGAACTTTATACTATGCACCGCGCTTCTCGTTCATACATACGGAATGGCGATTCAATCTCCATTGCTGATGATGACCGCGCTTTCTTTTACCGGATTCTTCGTGGTTTATTTCTTTATCTTAGAATACAATCATCCCGATTTCTGGAAGGTGGGTTTTTCCAGCGAGTTGATGGAAGTGAAGTCCGAGGATTTAAAAGTCCAAGCTCTTCAAACATCCGGTTCTAAAAATTTAGTCGAACGTCTCGACATCGATCGAATCGAAACTAGAATTCAGAAATTCGTGGAAGACCGCGAATACCTCGACGAAGAAATTCGTTTGTCGGATTTTTCGGCGTATATCGGAGTTTCCCTGCATCAAGCGTCCTATTACTTGAACAACTATAAGGATCTCAGCTTTACGGATTTCTTAAGTTTTCACCGCTTGGAAGAAGCCGGAAGAATGATTCAGCAACGGCCTGAAATCAATCTTTTGGAAGTCGCACTCGCTAGCGGCTTCAATTCCCCTTCTTCTTTTCGAAGAGCTTGTTTGAAATTCGCGGGAAAACCTCCGAAAGAATTCAGAAACAATATTCTTCAAAAAGCAGCTCTCGCAAGAACCGTGGATTCACAATCAATGGCCTTGGAGTTTCAAAACCAGCTCGGATAACTTTTCGACGTTCTCTTCTCTTGGCCGAGTCTAAGGTTCAACGAACTCGGTCGAGGAGAGAAACATGCCCTACGTCAATATCAAAGTCACCAACGAAGGCGTTACCAAAGAACAAAAGGCGGAATTGATCGCCGGAGCTACGA